>NZ_PDZH01000157.1 GCF_002735695.1 Chitinimonas sp. BJB300 | reverse complement strand
CCATCGCCGACAAGCCCGTTGCTGTCGCCGCACCAAACGTGCTCAGCAAATAGTCGGTGTACAAATCGAGTTCTTTGTTCTTCATGGCGACAGGTTATCGTATGCACTGCGTAACATCAGTTACTGTGTTACTTCTTATTATTGTTCAGCAGCGACAGGAATTCGCGGCGCAGGGTGGCATCCTTCAGGAAGGAACCGCGCATTACGCTATTGATCATCTTTGAATCCATGTCTTTCACACCGCGCCACTGCATGCAGAAGTGATCGGCTTCCATCACAATCGCCAAGCCATCGGGGCTAACCTTTTCCATCAAGAGGTCGGCAATCTGCGTGACGGCTTCTTCCTGAATCTGGGGTCGGCACATTGTCCATTCAGCAAGGCGGGCATATTTCGATAGACCGATCAGATTGGAATGCTGGTTAGGCATGATGCCTATCCATAGCTTGCCGATGATGGGGCAAAAGTGGTGCGAACAGGCGCTACGTACTGTGATCGGACCGACGATCATCAGTTCATTCAGGTGCTCGACATTGGGAAATTCGGTAACAGCAGGTTGAGCGAGGTAGCGACCTTTGAATACCTCGTTCACGTACATTTTGGCTACCCGACGGGCTGTATCCTGGGTGTTGTGGTCGCTCTCGGTATCAATCACCAAGCTATCAAGTACGGCTTTCATCTTGTCTTGCACTTCATCAAGCAATAATTCCAACTCGCCTGCTTCAATAAAGTCAGAGATATTGTCATTGGCATGAAAGCGCTGCTGTGCTGCGCGGATTCGACTGCGTATGCGCGCAGAAACAGGCACGGCTTCTTTGTCGATGGCGGTGTAACTGGGTGGGGCGTTCTTACTCACGCTAGTTTTCCTATGCATTGGCAAATCCAGTCCTTCAAGGCGGAATGAGATGACTTGCCAGGATGGTTTATGGTTTAGCCGCCTAAGGCAGCTTGTAATTCGGTAACGGTGGCGCGCAGCGCAGCCAATTCGGTTTCCAATGCAGCGACGCGTCCTTCCAGGGCATGTTGGCTAGGTTGGGGCATTGCCATACTGCTTGTTGTTTCAAACTGCGGCTCGCCCGACAGTAGGTGCGCCCAACGGTTTTCCCGTGCACCTGGCTGGCGAGGTAACTCCATGACCAGCGCAGCAGCGGGCCGTGCAGCCAATTCTTGTAGAAATGCTTCAACTGTGGAGATATCGGCGAATTTGTGTAGCCGATCGCAATTAAGCCGCAACTCCCCCGCTGTTTGTGGTCCGCGCAACATAAGTATCGTCAATAGCGCAACAGACTGGCTGGGCAAGCCCAACACTTTATCCATATTGTGAGCATAGCGAACCACCCGCCCGCCGTTGCTTTCCATCACCAGCGTGTGGCTGCGCAAGGTATCAATAGCGGTTGTGACATCGGTTTCGCTGGCGTCCAGTACGGGTTCTCGGCTGGTCTTCTGATTACAACCCGCCATTAGCGCATTCAGGGAAAGCGGGTAGGTATCGGGTACGGTGCGCTGCTTTTCGACCAGCACACCGAGCACTCGGGTTTCCAGCAAAGACAAAGGGGGCAGGTTGGACATACGGTAATCCGGCGATGAAATCAGGGTGCCATTATGCCCCGCCCACTGGGGGCGGTGCGCATTCTGTCTCGTCAAAAATATGCGTGGAATGTCCGAAGCGCAAAAATATTCTTTCCGCTAAACGGCCATGCAAAGCCAGGGGCGATCAGCCATCTTGAAGTTAAGGGGTGCACTGCTTATTGATTGGCTTGCTCTTCTTCTCTTGGTCCTTCGGGTTCACCAAGACATGCTGATTGATATGCGCGTGCAAGGAGTTTGCTCCTATGTCTACTCAGACAATTCCATCCCTGCCCGATGAGTCGATTTCCTATCTGCTCTACCTCTATTTCTGGCCATTCTGGATGTTTAAGGATGTGAACCAGGGCAATTTGCTCGAACAGGCTGCTGCTTATCGCTATAACCGGGAAAAGCGGGTTTATCTACCTGGGTATATCGTCAAATGGATTCTCATCTTTTGCCTGCTGATGGGCTTGATTTTCAGTATGGAGTCTTTAGCCACGGCCGGAATTATGTTGAAAGAGGCATCAAGCCTGCTGGCGGGGTTCACTGGTGTGTGTGCGAGCGGGGCGTTTGTCGTGACGATTCAAATCACCGTTTGTTATTTGTTCCTCTGCCACTGGCGATACTGAATGCGCGTAGGATCTGTGCAAAGTCTAGCGCGCTAGGCCGACGCAAGGCGAAAGCGGCAGGGGAAGCGGCGTCTACAAAGTGGTAAATGAGCATTCCGACGGTGTTTTCAATGCCGTATCGCCCGCGCGCAGCAGACATAAACAGGTTCTTACTCCCCAGCCACTTTACCTGGTGTGGCATCGCAGTAATAAGTCATGCGCTTGCGTGGGTTCAGGTAAGCAAATACTTGTTGGGGGAGTTGGGCCAGGCGGATGCGCTTGACGATGTTCAACTCTTTTTCTTCTTCCAAATCCAAAATCACCGCTTCATGCTTGGGCACACTTGGGTCGTAGATCAGCACGGTGGGCTTGAGCGGTTTGCTTAAGTTCACCGCCATGACCAGACCCAGGGCATTGTTGGAGAGCTGTACCAGTGTGCCGGGGGATATACCCCCATGCAACGAATGAAGAGGCCCAGGGGGGGAGGTTCGAAGCGCGCACGTAGTTGCGAGAACATCATGGCTAGTGCTTCGTAAGGCGTCAGTGAGTCTTTCGGATTAGGCCGGTTGCATAGGTTGTCGTAGGTGTTGGCGATACAGACGATCTTGCTCAGCGGCAGAATTTCTTCACCGCGTAGACTGTGCGGGTAGCCGCTGCCATCAATGTGCTCATGGTGCTGGAATTCGATGGCAAGCGCTTCGGGCGAGAGATTGACCTTTTTTCCCGATATCCAGGCCGTATTGGCTATGGCGCATCATCAGGTCTTGTTCGCTGGGTGTCAGGGGTTCAGTTTTCAGCTGTATTCGGACTTGCCAATATCATGGAGCAGCGCGCCCAGGCCGAGTTCAGTCAGCGTCTCCCGCTCTAGCCCCAATTGCTTGCCCAGCATCATTGCAAAGACCGCAACATTGAGTTGATGGAAGTAGACCTCCTCATTGGCGACCTTATCGTTCATCAGGTGAGTAGCGATATCCCGGTCAGTCAACATTGAGCTGACCAAGTCGCCCACAAGCGCCATTGCATCTTTCATTGATTCTTCTGGCCGAGCAAAAAGATTGCGCGTAATCGACTTTACGGCACGACTTGCCCCCACGAATTTTCGTTCACATTCATTTAGGGCATTACGGTGTTGTGTGAGTTTTTCGATCCGGATTTTTTTGCAGCAATGGCAGCAAGCTGTTCGACACTGGGGCCGTTTGGGATGACTGCTTGGGCATCCGGTGGGGGGGGGGCAGTGGCACCACATCACTGCGTTTGGGGTCGTAGCGCATGCGTTCCAGTCCTAAAGAACGCAGCGTGTAGATTTGATCCTGACTTTTGATCTTGAATTGACTGAGGGTGTGCTGTCCAATCGAGTTCAAGTCGGATGTACAAGCCGATGCATAGTTGATCAGGGCTGATGAAATTCGATTGAGCAGGTGTCGTCATAGGTGGTTGCGCATCTGAGCGTGAACAGTCTGGCGTTAGAATAGCAGCCGGGATGCTCTGTTCGCCTCCCAGCTTTTTTGACTGGACTGCACTATGTTGCACAACACTGATACTGTAATCGCCAATACCCGTGCCTGGCTGGAAAAAGCCGTCATCGGTTTGAACCTATGCCCTTTTGCCAAGGCGGTCTATATCAAGGATCAGATACGCTTTGTCGTAAGCGAAGCCAACAATCTGGACCGATTGCTGGATGACCTTGATCGGGAATTGCTGCTGCTCTCAGCGGCAGACCCGAATGAAATCGACACCACGCTGTTGATTCACCCCAAGGTGTTGAATGACTTTCTCGATTTCAATGATTTTCTGGATGTAGCCGATGGCGTGGTGGCAGAGCATGAACTGGAGGGTGTGTTGCAAGTAGCCAGTTTCCATCCGGACTATCAGTTTGCCGATACCGAGCCGGAAGACATCAGCAACTACACCAACCGCGCGCCGTACCCTATCCTGCATTTATTAAGGGAGGAAAGTTTGGATCGTGCAGTGGCTGCCTTCCCGGATGCTGCTGATATATTTGAAAAAAATATTCAAACATTGCGGCAACTGGGACATGCCGGATGGGCAGCGCTAGGATTGCCGCAGCAGACGCGTATTTAGACCAAAAGTGCCCGGGATAAAAAATTTGTTTGCCAAGTAGCTTCTATTCGCGTAAAACACGGACCGCAGGCATTTCAAGTAGTAGGTTTCAGGCCGTTCTCTGTACCAAAACGGTACGCCGATTCGCCCCTCCTTTGTTTGAACGTCCGCATCTTTTATATTTATTTCCAACAAGGAAAAGTATCATGGCAACCGGTACCGTTAAGTGGTTCAATGACTCCAAAGGCTTCGGCTTCATTACTCCTGACGAAGGCGGCGACGATCTGTTCGCGCACTTCTCGCAAATCCAATCCAACGGCTTCAAGTCGCTGCAAGAAAACCAAAAGGTTTCCTTCGACGTGACTACTGGTCCGAAGGGCAAGCAAGCTTCGAACATCAAGCCAGTCTAATCGACGCGCTTTTTGTTGTTGCTGAAAAGAAACCCGGCGTAAACCGGGTTTTTTATTGCCTGTAGCACTCGTTGAAGTCAATACAGCATAAAAAAATCCCGCCAGCGTTTGACGGGATGGGTAGGCTAGTGAGGTAGAATTATTTTGCGGATTTCTTCAACAATGCACCTAATAAGCCTTTTGGCTCTGGCGCAGTTTGTTGGCTGCCGGAGTGTTTGCCAAAGCGTTCAGGATTGCCTGACTTCGCCAACTTCTCATTGATTTTCAGGCCGCGTAGTTTTTCCAGATCGGTTTTTTTCATAGCGTGCTCGCTTATTGATGACGGCCGGTGGGACGACGTCCTACACTAGGGCCCCGGCTATTGTGATTGCCGGCCTGTGCGACTGGCTGGCGTGCTTGTGGCTTACCCTGTGATTGGCGACCCTCGCTAGCATTCCCGGCGGGCTTACGCGGCGGCCCACCTCGGCCTTGCCCCTGACGAGCGCCACCACCCGAGCGTTGCTGAATGGGCTCGGGCTTAATACTTGGATCGGGTTCGAAACCAGGGACTATTTCCTTGGGTAGCTCGCGCTTAATCAGCTTTTCAATATCGGCCAGCAGTTTCTTTTCGTCTACACAGACCAAAGATACGGCTTCGCCTTCAGCCCCTGCCCGGCCAGTACGACCAATACGGTGTACATAGTCTTCCGGCACATTGGGCAGCTCAAAGTTCACCACATGCGGTAATTGGTCGATATCGATACCCCGAGCGGCAATGTCGGTCGCGACCAGCACCTGTAGCGAGCCTTCCTTGAATTCGCTCAATGCCCGGGTACGTGCCCCCTGGCTCTTGTTGCCGTGGATCGCCATGGCACTGATGCCGTCTTTGTCGAGTTGTTCGGCAAGGCGGTTGGCACCATGTTTGGTACGGGTGAAGACCAGTACCTGGAACCAGTTATGTTCTTGAATAAGGTGAGCTAGTAGCTGGCGTTTCTTATCGCGATCGACGGGATGCACTTTCTGCGCGATGGTGTCGGCAGTTGCATTACGACGTGCGACTTCGATCAGCTCGGGTGATTTGAGCAAACTATCGGCCAGGGCTTTGATCTCGTCCGAGAAGGTGGCCGAAAACAAGAGGTTCTGCCGATCGCGTGGTAACAAGGCCAGGATTTTCTTGATATCGCGGATAAAGCCCATATCGAGCATGCGATCGGCTTCGTCGAGTACCAGGATTTCGATTCTAGATAGATCGAGCGTACCTTGTTGTACATGGTCGAGCAGGCGACCCGGGGTGGCGACCAGAATGTCGACTCTACTGCGCAGTTGTTTGATTTGCGGATTGATACTGACGCCACCAAACATGGTCATCGAAGTCAATTTGAGATACTTGCCATAGTTCTGCACCGACTCTTCGACTTGGGCGGCAAGTTCGCGTGTTGGCGTCAGAATAAGAGCGCGTACGGGAGGACGACCTTCGGATGGGCCTTTGCTGGCACGGTTTGCCAAGCGATGCAAAATCGGCAGGGTAAAGCCTGCAGTTTTACCGGTGCCAGTTTGCGCACCGGCCAACAAGTCACGCCCAGTCAGGACGGCAGGGATAGCTTGCAGTTGGATGGGGGTAGGCTCGGTATAGCCGAGCTCGGCCACGGCGCGGACGATATCGTCCAACAGGCCGAGAGAAGCGAAAGACATGCTGAAACTCCTGCGGGCATCGGCCCTGCTCATGAGAGCAGCTAGTCTGTGGCGGATGAACGGAAAGCAGAAAATTATAAAGGGCGCGAAGACTGGAGCGCGCCCAAGGTAGCGCATTATATCAGCATGTTGCTATGCGGCCTTTCTTGCTTTGCAACATTGCTGTAAAATTAATGGGTTACGATTCGTTCCGTAGCAAAAGCGCGGTGCCATACGGGTGCCGTGGGCCGGAGCAGGCGAAGTTTCACATTAGCTATGTGCCTGTGGCCGGTGGTTGTCAGACAAATATGGCAAGGGTTGCAACCGCCCGCGTACAGCTACCGTTCTGGCCTTATCGCTAGCAACGGGATGCCGAAAGTGAAAGGAGCGTTTAAAATGGGTTGGCTTTTATACCTATTCCGACGTTAAGTCGTCTTCCTGCGTCAGCAGGGGTCCCGACAGGAAGCCGCGTGCATTGGCTCGCGGCTTTTTTTGCCTTGATTTAGCGGTTTTCGCTTGCTGCCAATGTTGTAACGGTTTGTTGTGGTTTGAAGTGCCTGCTTAGCCAGATCAGCACATCATCCACATATGTGAAAACAACCGGGATCACCAACAGGCTCAGGAGCGTGGAGGTCAACAAGCTGCCGATGACGGCGATCGCCATGGGTGACCGAAAGCTTGGGTCCGCACCGAGCCCCATCGCAATCGGCAACATACCGGCAGCCATTGCGATAGTGGTCATCAGGATGGGCCGTACACGTTTGTGACTGAACCGCCCCGGGTTTTGAGGAGGGTATTTCGTTAAAGTGTTTTAGCGAGTTGCTGGTAATAGTTTGCCTCAGCTTCAGCTGGCGGGATATTGCCAATGGGTTCTAGCAGGCGGTGGTGGTTAAACCATGCCACCCATTCCAACGTAGCCAGCTCCACCGCTTCTCCGGTTTTCCACGGGCCTAGCCGGTGAATGACCTCGGCCTTGTACAAACCGTTTAGGGTTTCA
>NZ_PDZH01000156.1 GCF_002735695.1 Chitinimonas sp. BJB300 | reverse complement strand
ACCACCTACCATCGCCGACAAGCCCGTTGCTGTCGCCGCACCAAACGTGCTCAGCAAATAGTCGGTGTACAAATCGAGTTCTTTGTTCTTCATGGCGACAGGTTATCGTATGCACTGCGTAACATCAAAACCTGACTAATAGTCAGCTACGCGTCAGCAATACGGCGTTGAAAACACCCTCGGGATGCGCATTTACCACTTGTAAACGCCGCTTCCTCGGGTGTTTTCGCCTAGCTCTAGTTCGCGAGACCTTGAACATCCAAGCCCCAGCTCACCGACCATGCAATCACCCCGTCAAGGAGGCATGGTAATAAACCAGGGGCGCTCGTGCCAAATATGTCTTAGCCACACCTCACAAGTCGGTGCTGATAACGTTCTTCGCGCAATAAACCTTGAACAACCGGCGTGCAGCTTATAAGACGAGAGGATCAATAAGCGTTGCGCTGTCACATTTGGTCATAACTGATCTGCCCAAAGACTGAAGGCAACCGTTAGCTTTTAGCTGTCTTTTGTCGAGGAGATCCTGCATGGCACGTCGTAACTCTTCCACAGTGTGCGACCGCACTGCTGTCCAACGGTGCAAGCCAACAACAGCCCGACATCTTCTGCGTCGCAGCGTAGCGGCCATATTGCTGGCCTTTCCCCTCCACAGTCTTGCCATCAATGTCGCCAACGAATCAGACTGGGCAACCGCCATGGCGGCTGTCAGCGCGGCTGGAGCAGGCGCGACAGTCGACATCAACATCACCTCCGGCTTTACGCTCAGTAGTTCGCTAGCGGCCCTACAGGCCAGCGCCGCCAATGTCACCGTCAACATCAATGGTGGAGGGGCGACGATCAATGGCGCATCCACCTACCAAGGCATCTCCATCCAAGGCGCTCAGACACCCACCGTCAATATCTCCTCGCTGACTATTTCCAACACGCGCGCCCAGGGTGGTACTGGCCAGGCAGGTTACGCTGGTTATTACACTGTCCCACTAGCCTATGGGTCGGGTGCGGGTGGCGGGGGTGGCACCGGTGCCGGGGGTGGCTTGTTCGTCGGCGGCGGTGCCAACGTGACATTGACGGGTGTCAGTTTCAGTTCCAATAGTGCGCTAGGCGGTACAGGCGGTGCAGGGGGGAGTGCTCAAAATACATCGGCAGACATGGTCAACGGTGGCAACGGCGGTGCTGGGGGCACGCTGAATGGCGGTACCACCATTGGCGGTGGCGGCGCAGGTGGTACGGGTGGCCATAGTGGCAATGCCACAGTCGGAACAGCTGGGTCTGCCTTAGGTGCGGGTGGTGGCGGTGGTGGTGGCAAACAACCAGCTGGCAATGGAGACTATTCCGCCCCTGGCATGTCTGGTGGCGCAGGCAGTGGCGGCGGCGGTACAGGTGGTACTGGGGGACAAGGTGCCACTGAGCACGGCGTCAATAGCCCTGGGGCTGATGGCGGTAATGGCGGTAATGGCGGCGCGGGACGTGGCGGTGCTATTTTTGTCGATGCCGGTGGATCACTGACAATCATCGACACCGCCATCAGCGGCGCTTCGGTGACGGGCGGGACTGCGGGTGCGGGTGCGGGTGCGGGTGGGACGGGAGCCGGGTCAAGCGCATTTCCTGGCAGCAACGGCGTTACCGGCACATCAACCGGTGCGGGTATCTACCTCAACGGCCTGCGTCTCGGTGTTTCGGTGACTTCCGGCACAGTAACCTACGGAAACGAGATCAGTGGTAACGGGCAAGTGATTTCGGGTGTTACCGAAGCGCTCAATAAAACAGGTGGCGGCATCCTGGCCCTCTCTGCCACCAATAATTTCGTCGGGGCTATCGCAATCACCGGCGGTACGCTGTCAATCGGGGCAGCAGCCAACCTGGGTGATGCCTACAACAATGTCACGATAGGCACTGGCACCACCCTGGCTGTTACCAATACAACCTCGCTGGAAAATACCCGCTACATCTACTTAAACGGCAGCGCCACAATGGACACGGCCACTGGCACCACTACCACAGTGCTGGGGTATGTCGGCAATGGCACACCTGCCGGTTCCTTGAACAAAACCGGCGCAGGCACACTCGTACTTTCAGGTGCCAATGGTTATACCGGTACCACAACTATATCGGCCGGTACCTTAAGACTGGGTGCGGTAGGCGGGATTGCAGACAGCAATGATGTCGCTATCAGCGCCGGTGCGACGCTGGACCTGAACAACTTCAGTAAAACCCTCGGGGCGGTAAACGGGGCGGGCGACGTAACGCTGGGCAGCGGCACACTGACAGCCGGCACCAGCGGTAACCAGACGTTCTCGGGCACTATCTCGGGCACCGGCGGCTTGACCAAGGCGGACATCGGTACGCTGACGTTGACGGGCGCCAATACCTATACCGGCGCCACCACCATCAGTGCAGGCACCTTGCAGATTGGCAGCGGCGGCACCACCGGTAGCGTGGCAGGTAACATTACCAACAACGCCACCCTCGCCTTCAACCGGTCCGACAACATCAGCTACACCGGCGTGGTCAGCGGTAGTGGTGCGCTTACCCAGCAGGGAAATGGCACATTGACGCTTACCGGTGCAAATACCTACACCGGGGGCACTACCATCAGCGCCGGTACCTTGCAGATCGGTAACGGCGGCAGCACCGGCAGCTTGGCAGGCAATATCACCAACAACGCCGCCCTTACTTTCAACCGGTCCGACAACATCAGCTATGCCGGAAACATCAGCGGCACAGGGGCGCTGACCAAACAAGGCGCCGGAGTGTTGACGCTTTCCGGTACCAATACGCATACCGGCGGTACCACCATCAGTGCCGGTACTTTACAGGTCGGGAATAGCGGTACCACTGGCAGCCTGGCAGGCAATGTCACCAACAATGCCGCCCTCACCTTCCACCGGTCGGACAATCTCAGCTACACCGGTAACATCAGCGGCACTGGGGTACTTACCCAACAAGGCGCCGGGGTATTGACACTCTCGGGTACCAATACCCATTCCGGCGGCACGACGATCAGCGCGGGTACGCTGCAAATCGGCAGTGGCGGCACCACCGGCAGCGTGGCAGGCAATATCACCAATAATGCGGCGCTGACCTTCAACCGGTCCGACAACATCAGTTTTGCCAATGTGATCAGTGGCAGCGGCTCAGTCACCAAGCAAGGCGCCGGGGTGCTGACACTCTCGGATGCCAATACCTATACGGGCGGTACCACAATCAGCGCGGGTACCTTGCAGATAGGCAGTGGCGGCACCACCGGCAGTCTTGTCGGCGATATCACCAATAATGCGGCCCTCGTTTTCAGCCGGTCCGACAACATCAGCTACACCGGCGTGGTCAGCGGTAGTGGTGCGCTTACCCAGCAGGGAAACGGCACATTGACACTTACCGGTGCAAATACCTACACCGGGGGCACCACGATCAGCGCCGGTACCTTGCAGGTCGGTAATGGCAGCACCAGCGGAAGCCTTGCAGGAAATGCTACCAACAACGGCATCCTCATTTTCAATCGATCGGATGACAGCAGCTTCGGCGGTACTATCAGCGGCAGCGGCGCGCTCATCAAACAGGGTGCGGGCGTACTGACGTTGGCTGACGCGGCCAGCCACACCGGCGGCACGACCATCAGCGCCGGCACCTTGCAAGTGGGTAATGGCAGCACCAGCGGCAGTTTGGCAGGTGATATCACCAACAATGGCAGACTGGCATTCAACCGGTCGGATGACATCAGCTATACCAACACCATCAGTGGCAGCGGTGCGCTCATCAAACAAGGGGCTGGGATACTGATGCTGTCCAACACCCAGACCTATACCGGCGGCACCACCATCAGTACCGGTACTTTGCAAGTAGGTAATGGTGGCACCACCGGCAGCATCGTCGGCGATGTCGCGAATAATGCAGCGTTGGTCTTCAACCGGTCGGACGACCTCAGCTTCGTCGGTGCTATCAGTGGTACTGGCACACTCACCAAGCAAGGCGCAGGGGTGCTGACACTCGCCGGCGCGAATACCAATACGGGAGGCACCACGATCAGTGCCGGTACCCTGCAGATTGGTAATGGCGGCACCAGCGGTAGCCTCGCCGGCAATATCGCCAACAGCGCCACCTTGGTCTTCAACCGGTCGGATGACAGCAGCTTTGGCGGCACCATCAGCGGCAGCGGCGCGCTGGTCAAACAGGGGACTGGGGTACTGACACTCGCTGACGCTGCCAGCCACACCGGTGGCACCACCATCAGCGCCGGCACCTTGCAAATCGGTAATGGCGGCACCAGCGGCAGTTTGGCGGGTGACGTCACCGATAATGCGGCGCTGGCCTTCAACCGGTCGGATGACATCAGCTATACCAACACCATCAGTGGCAGCGGCGCGCTCATCAAACAGGGCGCTGGGACACTGACGCTATCTGGCGCGAATACCTATACCGGCGGCACCACCATCAGCGCCGGTACATTACAGATTGGCAACGGCAGCACCAGCGGCAGCTTGGTAGGAGGTGTGGTCAATAACGCAGCGTTGGCATTCAATCGGTCGGACGATATCAGCTTCACCGACACCCTTAGCGGCAGCGGCGCGCTCATCAAACAAGGCAGTGGCACGCTGACGTTCGCCAATGCAGCCAGCCATACCGGCGGCACTACCATCAATACCGGGACGCTACAGATTGGGAATGGCGGCACGGCAGGCAGCCTTGTGGGCGATGTCACCAACCACGCCACCCTGGTCTTCAACCGGTCAGATGGCAGCAACTTCATCGGTACCATCAGCGGCAACGGTGTACTCATCAAACAAGGTAGCGGAGTGTTGACCCTTGCCGGCGCTGCCAGCCATACCGGCGGTACGACGATCAGCGCCGGTACCTTGCAGGTCGGTGATAGCACTACCAACGGTAGTTTGGCCGGCGATATCACCAACAACGCGACGCTGGCATTCAATCGGTATGACGACATCAACGTTGCCGGTGCCATCAGCGGCAGCGGTGCCGTCATCAAGCAAGGCGCTGGTGTGCTGATGCTGACCAACACCACCGCACATACCGGTGGTACCACCATCAGCACCGGCACTTTGCAGTTGGGCAACGGTGGTGCAACGGGCAATGTGGTTGGAGACATCACCAACAACGCGATACTCACATTCAATCGGTCCGATGACGTCAGCTTTGCTGGCGCAGTCAGTGGTAGTGGTGTACTCGTCAAAAAGGGTGCCGGCGTCCTGACGCTTGCCGGCAATACCACCCACACTGGTGGCACCATCATCTGTGCCGGTACCTTACAAATTGGCAATAGCGGCAATCTTGCAGGCAATATCATCAATAATGCAGCACTGGCTTTCAATCGCACGGATGACCTCGAATTTGCCGGCTCGGTCAGCGGCGCCGGCGCCATCAGTAAGACAGGGACGGGGAAACTGACACTGACGGGCGACAGCAGCAGCTTCGCCGGCAACACCAACATTGACGCCGGCAGCGTACTCTTGACGGGCCGGTTGGCCGGCAATGTGACTTTGCAACGTAATGGCACGCTGTAGATTGGGAATGGTGGTGCCAGTGGCGACCTGACTGGCGCCATTCATAACGATGGCACGCTGATCTTTGCGCGGTCGGATGATTACGACTACACCGGTGCCTTGTCCGGTGACGGTGAACTGCGTCAAGAAGGGGCAGGACTAGTACGCCTGACCGGCACCTACACCTATACCGGTGCAACCATCGTCAAAAGCGGCAGACTTATCCTGGCGGCAGACCTGAACCCTGTCACCACGCTCGTCCTTACCTCGGGTAATTTTGACCTCGGTGGGCGCAGTCAGACCGTTGCAGGGCTGTCAGGCTCAGAGGGTACCCTCAACTTCAACAATGGCACACTGATCCTGGACCAAAGCACCACCACCGAATTTGGCGGTGTGTTGGCGGGCAACAGCAACAGCCGGTTGATCAAGAGCGGCACCGGTACATTGAACCTGACCGGCGTAAGCACCTTCACGGGCGCGACCACCGTCAATGGCGGCGTGCTTGCCGTCAACGGCACATTTCCATCCGCCGTCATGGTGGATACCGGCGGCACCCTGGGTGGTAACGGCACAATCGGTGCACTCACCGTAAACATGGGTGGCATTACAGCGCCGGGTAACTCGATCGGCACGCTGAAGGTCAGCAACGACATCCATTTCACACCGGGTTCAGTCTATGAAGTTGAAATCAATGCAGCGGGCAGCCACGACCAGTTGCAAGGTACCGGCAATATGACCATCACAGGCGGTACGGTAAGGGTGCTGGCAGAAAACGGTAATTACAAGCCCTCCACCACCTATACGGTCGCCACAGTAACTGGGGCGATCAATGGCAAGTTTGATCAAGCTACCAGTAATCTGGCATTCCTTAACCCGACGCTGGCTTACGACACTACCAATGTCTATTTGCAACTGGCTCGTAACAGCGTGGACTTCAGTACCATCGCCCAGACACCCAATCAGCGCGGTGTTGCAGGTGGCTTGCAGTCCCTGGGAACAGGCAACAGCCTTTTTGACGCTGTCGTCGCGATGGATGCAGCCAATGCACGCGCGGCTTTTGATGCCACTTCCGGGGAAATTCACACCGCATCCATCCTCAGCGGACAAGAAGATGCGCGCATCTCGCGTGAAGCCACCCTATCACGGCTATATGGCGCATCCAAAAGCGAATCGGGTGCATGGGTACAGCTGGTCCATAACTGGGGGAAACACAAGGAAGATGGCAACGCCGCCAAGTTGGATCGTAAACAACGGGGCGTTGTGATGGGCGTGGATACGGTAACAGCGGGTAACTGGCGCATCGGTGCCGCCGGCGCGATAACCGATACCGATGTGGATGTTACTGCCCGTTCCAGTAATGGCAGCCTGAAAAACAAGCAGTTGCTTCTCTACGCCGGTACTCAGTCGAAAACCTTGCGCGTTCGGGGCGGCTTGGGCTGGAGTCAGGGGGAAATGGACACCACTCGCCACGTCCAGGTCGGTGCCATCAACAATACGCTGGCAGCAAATTACGATGTGAAGGGACGGCAGGCTTTTGCTGAGATCGCATATCGTATACCGACCGGGCCTGCGACCGAAATCGAACCGGTTGCGATGCTGGCAAGCGTTCGGGTCAAACAAGCCGCACTCACCGAATCCGGTGGTGCAGCTGCGTTGTCGGGTAAAGCCCATGATACGACCAGTACATTTTCGGTGCTCGGCCTGCGGGGAAAAGTGAACCGCCCCGGGTTTTGAGGAGGCTTCTTGATCATAGAGAATAGTGCCATGAAGAAGACGACCCCCTTTTCCCCGGAAGTTCGCGAACGTGCGGTGCGTATGGTGCAGGAACATCGTGCCGATT
>NZ_PDZH01000155.1 GCF_002735695.1 Chitinimonas sp. BJB300 | reverse complement strand
CCGGCCGCGTCGGGATGAACCTTGATGTGGGAAGCATCAATCATCAGCCATTCAACGTCCGGGTCGGTTATCAACTGTTCGAGCAACTTCCCCCAAACTCCCTTGTCACGCCATCGACAAAAGCGTCAATGCGTGTTTTTCCAGCCTCCCAGATCGGGTGGAAGATCTCGCCATGGGGTTCCGGTACGCAAAATCCAGAAGACGGCATTGATAAACAATCGGTTATTGTTTGCCCCCCTGCCCCAGTCACCTCGCCGCCCCGGCAGATGGGGCTCCAGCAAGAGCCAGTGTGAATCGGAAATGTCATGGCGACGATGCGCCGGCAGGGCAATAGATCCGGAAGTCATTGCTGAATTTTAAGGCCAGGGAAATCTTGTGACGACACCCTCTAGAGCCAGGAGAGAAGACCAATGCAAAATGGCGGGCTCGCTCATTTACGCACGATGCACCCATGGGGCCGAAGGCAGCCCGTTCGACGGTGCTGGCGCAGGAGGAAGAAGCCGCCATCGTGGCATTCCGGAAGTACACCTTGCTGCCTTTGGACGACTGCTTGTACGCGCTCCAGCCCAGCATGCCGCATTTGAACCCGCTCTGCCTTGCATCGCTGTCTGCAGCGCCATGGCATCTCCCTATTACCCGAAGTCGAGGGAGATAAACCGCAGAAGAAATCGTTCAAGCCATACCCCATCGGCTACTTTCATCTCGACATTGCCGAAGTCCAAACTGATGAAGGACGGCTGTATCTCTTTGTCGCCATCGATCGGACGTCAAAACTGGCTTACGCTGAGCTTCATCCCAGGGCAACACGCCTGGTGGCAATGGATTTTCTGTCTGGCTTGATTGCCACTGTGCCTTACACCATTCATACGATCTTGACAGACAACGGCATTCAGTTTGCCAAGCGGCAAGGCACTAAAGCCTACTGGGCGATTCCGTTTGATCGCCTCTGCCAAGCCCACCACATCGAACATCGGCTAACCAAGGTCTGCCATCCTTGGACCAATGGACAGGTCGAACGTATGAATCGGACGATTAAGGAGGCGACGGTCAAGCGTTACCACTATCAATCGCATGATCAGCTGAAATCGCATTTGCAGACATTGCCAAGTTCAGCGGCGAGATTCAGCAA
Source organism: Chitinimonas sp. BJB300 (assembly GCF_002735695.1). Lineage (GTDB taxonomy): Bacteria > Pseudomonadota > Gammaproteobacteria > Burkholderiales > Chitinimonadaceae > Chitinimonas. The sequence continues at coordinate 6,210 of NZ_PDZH01000155.1, read as the reverse complement.
GCCGATCTTGTGCTTGATGACATTCTGATTGAGACTAGCCATGGGGTTACTCCTTGGCGCATATGCGCTGTTTCGATAAAGATTCGCACCTGTATCAAAACGGGTAACCCCACCCTTTGGCAAGGTGGGACTGTCAGATCAAGTCTGAACTTCTACAACTAAACGCCGAGACCGCTGGGCCTCGGCTTCTGATTTGTATCAAAGCGGCTGCCCGGTAGTACTCACCATAGAGTAATTCGGTCTTTATCCGCCCGCACCATCGCGTCACCTGCTTTGCAGCCATAATTGGCAGCGAATGCCTGCGAGTTGGACAGGGCACCATTTACCCGGTATTTATCTACAGCATGAGCAGGCGCGGTGGATGCGTGGTCCCGTAACTCTTCAGGGGTACCTGCATTTCTATGAGAAGACGCATATCCCTTAAAGAATTGATCCGCCGCCGTCGCACCCGGCCACTTTTTCTGGGCAAGCTGTGTTGCAACTTCCAAGCCGGTCAGATCAGCCATATCTTCAATCGTCATACGTAAAACCGGGATATTTACGCCCAGTACACTCTTCACATAGTCGGCATAGTGCTGGTTTTGACGGTCTTCCATGGACTTGAAGTAGGTAATATCGCTGCTTGCCAGCCCCATAGCTGGTGGAACAGGATAATCAGGGGGCGCTGCCTGTAGGCCGCTGGCATCAAAACCATGTCCCATCTCATGGGCAAGGATGGATGCACCAAGAAAACCGTAGGTAAATGCGGGTTTGTTTTCAAAATCCACCATGGGCGACGTAAGCATCATGCTGATATCGCCCACCATCACATTGCGGCCGGGTACATATCTGGGGTTAGGTTCACTCCAACCATATCCTTTCTTTGCCCCAAGTCGTGGCAGTACCCCAGCGCTCTTAACCTGTTCTGCAAAGTTCAACTGGTTCGCACGTTTGATATTACCTAGCGCGTCGTTAGCGTCGACAGTGAGGTTGCTGTAATCAATCCACTTTTCGGGTTGAACTACTACCATGGCCATCGTATCAAGCCGGCGAAGTGCAGCATCCCGGCCAACTGGGCTCAACCAGGTACGTGTCTCGATTCGCGCACGCATCTCCTGCTTCAGTTCCTGCATCATGGTGCTGACGGCAGCCAGTTTACTTGGCCCTATCACCTTCTCCACGAAGAAACGGTTCAACGTATCTGGCATCAGCGCTGCTAAAAAGCGGACCCGATTGTCGATTGGCGTCTTTATACCCGACACATTTGTGTCAGCTAGAAACTGTGGCTGCCACCCAGCTTGCCAGCGCTTTTCCTCAGCTGAAAGCTGCTCCGGAAGATAAGCACTAAAACTTTTCAAGAGCCGCCACTTAAAGAAACTCTTCCACTGCGGCAGGGTGAACTCAGCCATCATTTGCGACAATTTGGCTTCAGTAGCCGAATCCACTTCCACGTTGGCGGCAATTCCAAGCTGCTGCTTGAAGGCTGGCATATCAAACGTCACCGAACTTGGCGTTGAGGCTGCTGGCTCCTTGATCCGCTGTTCCATGCGCTCGACCGCTTCCGCATCGATAGCGGCTTGATCTGCAGCAACACCAGCCGCTATCAGCATACGTGCAATATGGTCACGCCTTGCTTCCACTGTATTGCCCTGGAAATCTATATTTCTTTGCACTAACTTCAGCTCGACTGGCTTAACATCTTCCTCTTTATCGGTTTGAGTACGTAGCGACAGGGGTAATACGGTGCCGACACGCAGTAGCTTCGCCATAACAACCGGTATTTCCTGGGCTTGTGCCATGCCATCTACCAGTTGCCATTCTTCATTCAAGGCCACCGTAGTAGTGGGCGCAGGCTGTGCCTGGCTGGCAAATAGGCGTACAAGCTTGCCTAAGTCACTGTTCTCGCTAGCGAGCGGTGACGTTGCCGCCGCCTCTAACGCCGTCAGTAAAGCTTGATAATTCTGTTGTGGTAAATCCGAAAATGCATCGGGTGTTTCGTCTCCAGGTGTGCGCTGAACCGATCGGTACCAATCCCCATTGACCAATTGGTCGAAATCTGTACACGCCTGATCATTGCGCTGTACTACGGCTGGTTTATCCGACCCACCGCATCCAGACAATAAAAATGCGGTTGCCATCGCCACGATGGAACCGCCCTTGAGTACATTCGGGTTGCTGATGAAATTCATATACTTGACCCCTAGTTAAAAACTAAGAGTTATGTGTTTCATTTGACATAAAAGTTTCTCTAACCTGCTGAAAATACAGTAAATCCCTAACTGTTTTGACTTGCATTAGATAATCAGCCGGACTTGTAATTGACGCGACGTTCGACCAGAAATCACTGCAAACCTGGTCGATGGTGTCAGACATAAGTTCTTTCAATTAGCACCATTAGGGCTTGCAGGGTTAAGAAAGCCGCCACGATCAGCAGAGCGCGCAGCCAATACCCGGATCGAAGCTTCTGCTTCGGTCCGGGTCCTATAACGCCGATGGTGCACCAGCTCATGCTTCAAACTGCCCCAGAAGCTCTCCATCGGCGCATTGTCATAGCAGTCACCTCGCCGCGACATCGAAACGCGTAAGCCAAACTGCGCCACCAGCGCACGATATCCCTGCGAGCAGTACTGGCTGCCTCGATCTGAATGCAAGATCAGCTCCGCGCCTTTGGCTGTTTCCACTTCACGGCCTTCCACAACGCCTGACTGACCAACTCTTGCGTCATTCGAGCCCACATCGCACAACCCACAATCTCGCAGGTAAACTCATCCTTGATGCCCGCCAGATAGTGCCAACCCTCATCTGTCTGGAGGTAGTTGATATCGCTCACCCAGACCTGCTTTGGACCCGTCGGTTCAAAGGTCTGGTTAAGCAGGTTATCTGCAACGGGCAAGCGGTGATTTGAATGGGTTGTGGTCTTGAACTACCGTTGCTGGATGCAGCGGATGCCGTCTTCGCGACGTAGACGCGCAATCCGCCCGACCCGCCACTATCCTCTCGGCAGCCAGTGTACGCCTCCGGGTGTTTCTAATCACAAGTGACGCGGCGCGCCGTGTGGGCGGTTTTTTAAGATGTCCCGTTCCATCCGGGCCTCGGTCAGCTCTCACCGCAGCCTCCTGTTTACCAATCAGGTGTGTCTACGGAATTCAGGCTACCTCAGCCGACGCGCAGCAGACTATTTAGACAGGTTCTTGAGCCTACACCGTCGCTAGCTCCCTATTTGCCTGGATCATCACTTGCCACGCAGCAGACAGCGCCAAACTGGCCATCACCAGCGCTACCATCAGGTCAGGCCATGCCTGTCCAGTACCGAACACCCCCAACGCGGCCAGCAATACCGCCAAGTTACCCAGCGCATCATTACGGGTACATAGCCACACACTGCGCATATTGCTGTCGCCTTCACGATAGGCGTACAGCAGCACAGCCACGCCCAGGTTAGCCAGCAGCGCCAGCGTCCCTACCCACCCCATGGTGACAGCGCTAGGTGTTGTTCCACTGGCCCAGTGCCATAAGGCACTGCCAATAATCCAAAGACCAAACACCCCCATCGATACCGCCTTCAATAAGGAAGCTTTGGCTCGACTGCTGACTGCCATACCCAACACCCATAGGCTTATCGCATAATTTGCTGCATCACCCAGGAAATCGAGCGAATCAGCTAACAGGGAAACCGAATCGGCCTTCACACCATTGAATATCTCGACACCAAACATGACTGCATTCACCACCAAAGCCACCCACAATACCTTGCGATAGCGGCCCTGCCGGGTAGGGGTCAGATTTGTTTCCGGTTCATGATGACAGCAATTGGCACCCATGTTCTTGCTCCTAGTAATGTGATGGCCGTATGCTGAACCCTGTAGCTACTACAGGGTCAAGCCATGTCTACACATTACCGAATCGGAGAACTGGGCCAGGTTGCCGGCGTGAACCAGGAGACCATCCGTTACTACGAGAAGATTGGCCTATTGCCTTCGCCAGGACGCAGTCCAAGCGGCTATCGCCATTACGACGAAAAAGCTGCCAAGCAATTGCGTTTTATTCGCCGGGGCCGTGAGCTGGGTTTTAGCATTGAAGAGATTCGCACCTTGCTGCAACTGGCAGCCCACCCGGAGCAACCATGCGGGGAAGCTGACAGCCTTACACGACAGCATTTGGCAGAAGTAGAAGCCAAGATTGCAGACCTGATGGCAATACGCGACGCATTGAGCAAATTGAGCCATTGCCCCAGCCAGACCACAGAGCACTGCCGCCTGATTGAGGCACTTGACCAACGTCACTGCTGCACAGACTAAATGACCACCAATTTCAAAGCCTGTCTGAGAACCTGTCTAAAGTCTCGCGAGCTAGAGCAAGACAAGGCGAAAACAGTCGAGGAAGCGGAGTTTACATAGGGTAAATGAGCATTTCGAGGTTGTTTTCAACGCCGTATTGCTGACGCACAGCAGACTTTAGACAGGTTCTGAGACAACCGTTAAAGCTTGAAAGCCTTTTCAATACATAAGCGGTTCAGGGTTTGGCAAGCGAATTATCTTGCGCTTTCTGTGCTGCCAGTCTTTTGCGGATCGGTTCAAACTGCGGCGTTACCTTACGAGGCAGCGGATAGGGCTTGCCCTCTTCCATTGCCTTCCAATATGCCCATGGCACACGCGCTTTGCCCAACTCGTAATCCATGCCATCCCAGGTATCTTCGCGGAAGCTATAAAACGCCCAGTGCAATTGATGGCTGTCCAATACCTTGAGTACGTCCTCCAGATATTGCCCACACTCGGGTAATAGCCGCATGCAACCGAACTCGCCCGCGACCATACGATTGACAGGGATCTTATGTTCCTTCGCCCAATCCATTGGTACTTGCAAATAGTCTGCAACGCGTTTTGCATCCCATTGCACCTTTTTCCCGCCGTAGGGTACCTCACCAGGATAGGGATAAGGCTTGGCTCGCTTCATATTCGGTGAACTCGTGAATTCGTAGGGTTCATACATATGAAAGCTGTACAAAACCTTCTGGTCGTCCAAGGGTTTTTGCCAGTAACCAAATGTATCTGCCGCAGCGTACCAACCAGCATCAAGCATGATGGGGGTCGCTGCATCCACTTTGCGAATTGCAGCGACAATTTGTTGATAGAAATCAGGCAAGTCACGTGCAGTGCCTTTGGCTTCTTTTTCATACCAACGTACCATCTCTGCACGAGAGGCGTGCTCAGACAGGGTGGTATTGAATTCCGGTGCCGGCTCGTTAACGAGGTTATAGGCAGCTACCGCAGGATGATTCTTTAATTCCTTGGCCAGATCTCGCCAAAACATCTGGTTTTGCTTCCAATATGCCTTGTCTTTCCATACTCGGCCATCGAACTTCCCTCCATTTTCCTGACTCCAACGCCCACCAGGAATCGATATTGGCGTAACAACCACTTTCAAACCGGCTTTATGTGCTCGATCGAGGCTGGCTTTAAGAATGGCCAAGTCTCGCTTGTTGAGTCCCGTATAGCGATCCGCATTCCCAATCAAAAAATCCCGTTTGGCAGGCTTCCATTTTTCATACGTCAGTCGCACCCAACTGGCGCCATAGCTATGTAATGCATTGAAATACTTTTGATCAGGTGGAAGCCGGTTAAAGCTATTTGCGCCAGACTGCGGGGCATCCCAAAAACTCATTAAATCCGCGGCATTGGCACAAGATATAAGACTCGCCAATAAGATGCTATTTAAACTAAGCCGCATTTCAAATACCTCTCCCCGCCGGTTAGTTACCGGCATTCATTTACATGTTTCAGATATCGAAAGCTGAAGAATTTATGCTTAAGACATGCATAAAAGCTTCGCTAGACTATTTATGCGCCTTCAAGTTCAACTTCATCAGGCAACCCCTAGTTAACCCTAATGCTTTTAGTCTGCCTTAACGAGATGTACCTATCTGTAGCGTGACACGCTAGCTTGATACCACTGCATTTGATTGTTTACTGCCCTGCAATAAACCTTCAACCGAATCAGTGTTTATCCACATCCGCGTTGGCAATAAAGTAATGGTATTCAACTGGCGCGGCGGGCTGTCGTGCCACCTGCCACATAAACTTAAGCTATGTCTGGATGAACACATGATTAATAACTGATGTTACGCAGTGCATACGATAACCTGTCGCCATGAAGAACAAAGAACTCGATTTGTACACCGACTATTTGCTGAGCACGTTTGGTGCGGCGACAGCAACGGGCTTGTCGGCGATG
>NZ_PDZH01000154.1 GCF_002735695.1 Chitinimonas sp. BJB300 | reverse complement strand
GCCTGAGCATCAAGACGCAGAAGAACCCATTCGCACTTTGCCGCAAGTTACTGATCAACGCCTCCCGCGCGGCTTATGATCAGTTACAGCTGCTTCTCGCAGCTACTGCGTAACATCAGTTAATAAGTTAAAACTGCGCCCGATGCTTGAATGCATTGGGCGTAATGCCATCAATTATTTAATTCCAAAATAGAATAACAAGTTTATTTATAATTCCTTTTTGGAATTTTTTGCTGTGGCTAGACTGGCTTTCATCCAATCCCAGCGCCACGGAGCTATTTATGTTTCGAAACCCCTTCAGCCTGGCGTTCGTTGCCGTCTTCGTACCACTTACGGCTCTAGCTGCCGAAATCAATCTCTTGAATGTGTCCTACGACCCCACGCGCGAGCTTTATCGCGATTTCAACAAGGCGTTTGCCGCCGACTGGAAGAAGAAAACTGGTGATGAGGTCAACATCAAGCAGTCGCATGGTGGCTCGGGCAAGCAAGCCCGTGCAGTGATTGATGGCCTGGAGGCCGATGTCGTGACCTTGGCGCTGGCGGGGGACGTGGACGAAATCGCTGACAAAGCCAAGCTGCTGCCGGCAGACTGGCAAACGCGCCTCAAATACAACAGCGCGCCCTACAGTTCCACCATTGTCTTCCTGGTGCGCAAAGGCAACCCGAAGCAGATTCGTGATTGGTCAGATTTGATCCGGCCCGGTGTAGAGGTGATTACGCCGAACCCTAAAACGTCGGGTGGCGCGCGTTGGAATTACCTGGCGGCTTGGGGCTGGGCGCTGAAACAACCGGGCGGTGATGCACAGAAAGCCAAAGCGTATGTTGGCAGTCTGTATAAGAACGTGAAAGTACTTGATACCGGGGCGCGCGGTTCCACCATCACCTTTGTGGAACGGGGGATTGGTGATGTGCTGATTGCGTGGGAAAACGAAGCCTATTTGTCGGTAAAGGAGTTGGGGCCAGACAAGTTCGATATTGTCACGCCATCCGTATCGATTTTGGCGGAACCAACCGTGGCGGTAGTCGACAAAATAGCAGCGAAGCATGGTACTGCGAAGGTGGCGCAGGCCTATCTGGCCTATCTTTACTCCGCCGCTGGGCAGGAGATTGCCGCGCAAAACTACTATCGCCCACAGGACCCAACAGTGGCGGCGAAATACAGCAAGCAGTTCGGTAAGGTAAACCTATTTACCATCGACCAGCTGTTTGGTGGCTGGGGCAAGGTACAGAAATCCCACTTTGGGGATGGCGGCTTGTTTGATCAAATCTATGCTAAATAAAAAGTGAATCGCTATTCTGGTGTTGCCCGGCGGTTGGATGGAGAGGTTTCCTATCCAAGCCTTATGGCGTTTGCCGCTGCGATTGGCTTATTCTGTGGTGTGCCGTCACAGGACTGCATAGAACAGGTTCCAAGCGGTGCGATATGCGCTGGCGGCAAGCAATGGCGGGTTGGGTTTCCAACCTTGTATCGATAACGAGATAGGTCGGAAGTGAATTCCGATCAAATGGAGAGATCTGTATGACCCTACGACTTGGCGACATTGCCCCCGACTTTACCCAAGAGTCCACCGAAGGCCCCATTTCGCTACATTCATGGGCGGGCAGCAGTTGGGTGTTGTTGTTTTCGCACCCTGCCGACTTTACCCCGGTTTGCACGACTGAACTAGGTTTCACAGCCAAGCTCAAAGACGAGTTTGCCAAGCGGAATGTGAAAGCCCTGGCGGTCAGTGTTGATTCGTTGGAATCTCATCGGGGCTGGATCTCAGACATTGAAGATACGCAGGATGTGACGTTGAACTTCCCCATCCTGGCTGACGCCGACCGCAAGGTAGCCACGCTGTATGACATGATTCACCCGAATTCGCTGGCTAACCTGACAGTGCGTACCGTATTTGTGATCGATCCAAGCCGCAAGATACGCCTCACGCTGACCTACCCAGCCAGCACCGGCCGTAATTTCCAGGAAATTCTGCGCGTGATCGATTCATTGCAGCTGACCGACGAATACAAGGTGGCGACCCCTGCCAATTGGCGGAATGGCGACGATGTCGTGATCGTGCCCAGCTTACAGGAGGAAGAAGAGCTCAAGCGACGTTTCCCACGAGGCTATCGTGCCTTGCGGCCTTATCTGCGGCTAACGCCACAGCCTAACCGCTAGAACCTGCTCACTGCCGCTGTATGAAGTTTATCGGGGTTCATGTGCTGTGCTTCACCCCGATGACACCTGCTCGTGACGAATCGTGAACAGACTTTAAGAACCTGTCTAAAGTCTCGCGAGCTAGGGCAAGATAAGGCGGAAACAGCCGAGGAAGCGGAGTTTACAAGTGGTAAATGAGCATTCCGAGGGTGTTTTCAACGCCATGTTGCCGATGCGCAGCAGACCTTAGACAGGTTCTAAGCGCTTGACCACGAGCAGTGGCGCGCAGCGCAAAAACCGACATGTACCCAGGGGCATGCCAGTTTCTGCGTTGTCTTTCAAACTTTATAGGAGAGTTCGAACAACAAGACTATGGACGAGTGTTTAGCGAAGAAGAATAAGGTGAAGTAAAATTGCAATAGGTTTTTAATGAGGTGGCTACAGCGTTGGCGAGCCACCTAAGCAACAGCGCCAGGAATGAGACGAGATTTTGAGGTCGCCCCACCCGTTATATGCAGGTTTTTCCCTGGATAGCGCCATGCACCCTGAGCAACTGCAGCAGCTTGCCGAGCGGCTTGCCAGCCTGCCTTCCCAATGGGTTGCGGGCTTTCCCATTACGCTTGATGAGTACGGGGTGGTTGGCCGTTTCTTCAAGTGCGAGTTACGTAGTATTTTTGAGCCCATCAAAGTCGGCGAATGCATAATGTCTCGTGCCACCTTGGTAGCCACAGGCCCGGATGGAGAGCCTTTTCCCACCGAACGGTTATTTCAATTGGCCAGTGGAGAGGACGGTTTGTTGAAGCTTGATCGCCTATGCCGGCTGATTCATAGCCTCAATCATTTCGTCGTCGCCAACGCAGCCATGCCGCTGGTATTGCCCATTCATCCGCGCCTGTTCGACTATGTGCGCAGTGGTCATGGCAATACCTTCTCACGCCTGCTGGCACATTTTGATCTCAGCCCCCAGCACATCGTTTTGGAGGTGCCGATGGGTATTCCCCAGACTGCGCTGGAGGGCTTCCAGCACGAGGGGTTTGGCGTGCGCAAGGCGGGTGAAGCTTAGAGCCTGTCTAAAGTCTTGCGAGCTAGGGCAAGATAAGGCGGAAACAGCTGAGGAAGCGGAGTTTACAAGTGGTAAATGAGCATTCCGAGGGTGTTTTCAACACCATATTGCCGACGCGCAGTAGACTTTAGTCAGGTTCTTAGAGCCTGTTTACGATTTGTCACGAGCAACCGCCAGCCGCGAGAAGCGCCGCAGATGTGGGGAGCAAGTGCTTGGGTATCGAGCCCTATGTGTATTTGCTATCGCGAGGCTGCCCCAGCAGACCGTCTGTGTAACCGGCATCCGCAGTCATTTTTGTCCCATGTTTGTGAGTGAGCCAGTCCATGCAGGTGTATCACTCTCCAGAGATCCTGACGGCCCGTTTGCAGCTACGTTTGGTGCGGCAGGATGACCTACCCGAGCTGTTGGCGATCCACTCTGTGGAAGAGGTCAACCGCTATCTGCCCTATATAACCTGGCAAGACATTGATGACGCACAGGTCTGGTTTGATCGTGTGACAGCACGCCACGAGGAAGGCAGTGCGGCGCAGTTTGTGATCCTGGAGCGTGCGACTTCACGCGTAGTGGGTTCGTGCCTGCTGTTTCGTTTTGACTTGGTCAGCAGTCGCGCCGAGGTCGGGTATGTATTAGGACAACCCTATTGGCACCTGGGCTATATGCAAGAGGCGTTGGCCGGTTTGTTCGACTATGCCTTCGGCAAGCTTGGCATGCGTCGTATTGAAGCTGAGGTTGATCCTTTAAATAAAACCTCCCACACATTGCTCCTGCGGTTGGGTTTCCAGTGTGAGGGGTTACTGCGGCAGCGCTGGTTAACCAAGGGTGAGATAAAGGATACCCATATCTACGGCCTGTTGAGTCAGGATTGGCCGCCCGAGTTAGCCGATTAAGCCATCCGGTGTTTAGTGTTGTGGGAAGATGAGCCGGAATTCAAAAGCAAGCATCGGAGTGTGGCGCTGCTTGCGCTTCGATATATTTCCCCTTGTTGCCGTGTGTGCAAGAAGGGAAACATCATGAACACCAAAGACAAGACAATTGCGTGTGCCATCGAGCACGACCCGCGGTGGGCTGCTGTTGTGGCGCGAGACTCCACTGCCGACGGATGTTTCTATTACTCGGTGCGTACGACGGGTGTGTACTGTCGGCCATCGTGTTCTTCCCGCTTGGCCCAGCCCGAGAATGTCGCCTTCCATGCAAGTTGTGCCGATGCCGAAGCAGCAGGTTTCCGGCCCTGCAAGCGATGCAAGCCCGGCCAGCCTGCATTGTCGGTGCAGTACGCTGCCAAGGTCACCGAGGCTTGCCGATTGATCGAGGAGGCTGAGGGTGCGCCGAAGCTGGCGGAGCTGGCACAACAAGTGGGCCTCAGCGTTTATCATTTTCATCGAATATTCAAGTCGATTACCGGACTTACTCCCAAAGCGTACGCCGCAGCACACCGGTCCAAGCGGGTGCGTGCAGCGTTGGGGAGGAGTGATTCGGTTACGCAGGCAATTTTCGAAGCAGGTTATAGCTCGAATGGCCGGTTTTATGCTGAAGCCAATGGTCTGTTGGGTATGACACCGACGAATTACCGCGCGGTTGGTAGCAATGTGCTGATTCATTTCGCCGTGGGTGAGTGCTCGCTTGGCGCGATTCTGGTGGCGCAAAGCCAGCGAGGTGTCTGCGCTATCTCACTGGGGGATGACCCCGACATCCTGGTGCGTGACCTGCAAGATCGTTTCCCCCAGGCGCAGCTAATTGGCGGCGATGATGATTTCGAACAGCTGGTGGCGAGGGTGGTGGGTTTTGTCGAAGCGCCAGCCAGGGGCCTTGATTTACCACTTGATGTACAGGGTACGGCGTTTCAGCAGCGTGTTTGGCAGGCGCTGCGTGAGATACCGGCAGGCAGTACCGCCAGTTACACCCAGATTGCCGAACGTATTGGTGCGCCAAAAGCGGTCAGAGCCGTGGCGGGAGCCTGTGCAGCCAACGCATTGGCCGTGGTGATTCCATGTCACCGGGTGGTGCGAAGCGACGGCAATCTGTCGGGTTACCGGTGGGGTGTGGAACGCAAACGCGCCTTGCTGGAAATAGAGTCACAGTCGTAAACCGGGAGCGTGTATTGCAAGCCGACCTGTTTGCCGATGAGTCCAAGGCCGGGCGATGGCCGATCGCGCCGGGCGCAGTGGTGCTGCATGGCTTTGCATTGCCGGAAGAAAATGCGCTGTTGGCTGACATCACCCCCTTGCTGGCGGCGGCGCCGTTTCGGCAATTGGTCACACCGGGTGGTTATGTGATGTCGGTGGCGATGAGCAACTGTGGCCAGCTTGGTTGGGTTAGCGACCTGAAAGGCTACCGTTACGCTGCGTTGGACCCGCAGACCAACCAACCATGGCCGGCAATGCCTCCCATCTTTTTGCAGCTTGCCCGGCGTGCTGCAGCTGTTGCGGGTTTTGCCGGGTTTGAACCCGATGCGTGCCTAATCAACTGCTACCAACCCGGTGCCCGCCTCAGCTTGCATCAAGATCGTAACGAGCGTGATTTCGACGCGCCGATTGTCTCGGTTTCACTCGGCTTGCCTGCCACCTTCTTGTTTGGCGGCCTACAGCGTAGCGACCGTAGCCAACGTATTTCCTTGCAACATGGTGATGTGGTGGTGTGGGGTGGCCCGGCGCGGCTGCGTTACCACGGGGTATTGGCGCTCAAGCCCGGTAATCACCCTTTGCTTGGTGCACAACGCATTAACCTTACCTTTCGCAAGGCCGGTTAGCCGGTTTTTTGCTTGTCTTCTGTGGGCGTCATGTAGATCAGTTCCCACAAGTGGCCATCCAGATCCTGAAAACCATGTTGGTACATGAAGCCATAGTCTTTGGACGGCGAGGGGGTTGTGCCGCCGATCTCCAGCACCTTGGCCACCATGTCATCCACATCGGCGCGACTATTGCGCGATAGGCAGAGCAATACCTCGGTGCTTTTGTCAGCGTCACAAATCGCTTTGGGTGTGAAGGTCTGAAAGAAAGGCTCCACCAACAGCATGACAAAGCTGTTCTCGCTGATGATCATGCAGGTGGCGTTTTCATCGGTGAAATGGGGGTCGAAGCTGAAGCCAAGGGCAGTGAAGAACTCAACAGATCTGCTGAGGCTCTTGACGGGCAGGTTGACGAATATTTGTGTCGGCATGATTTTTCTTCGTATAGGAAATCGGCGAAACAGAGTATGGCTGGGGATCAGGCCGGGGGTGGTTCAATACGGTGCCAGAGCCAGATCAGTACCAATGCCATGCAACTGATCAAACCTAAAGCAAGCAAAGGCTGTAGCTGCCAGGCAATGAGGCTTGCCCCCCAGCTCATCGAGGCGGTTGCTACCCATTTGTTGCGCCGACTCAGCATGCAGCCATTGCGCCAGTTGTGCAGCATTGGCCCAAAGCGCGGATGGTTAACCAACCAGGTATGCAAGCGTGGTGAGCTTTTTGCAGCCGCCCAGGCAGCAAGCAGTACAAATTCAGTACAGGGCAGCCCCGGCAACAGCAGGCCAAGTACTGCCAAGCACAAGCTGACTACGGCCAACACCAGATAAAACCCACGCCATAAGCGAGAAGCCAAGGTAGTGCTGGCGATAGCATGGGTAAATTCGGGCACGCGGAAAGCCTTTATTGATTCTGTCGAACAACACCGTGACAGAACGTGAATAGGTTCTGAGAACCTGTCTACGATCTTCCTGCGCGGCCGTGATCAGGGCTCATGTGCTGCTCGAAATCCTGATGTACTCAAGTACATTCCGGTTTCTGTGCTGCGCTTCACACTGCTGACAACTGCTCGCGACAGATCGTGAACGGGTTCTGACAGCTTCATGGCTTTGCCCAGCCAAAGTTTCAACGCCACGCGTAATCACTGATTTTTCAGCGTAGGTGGCGATCGTTCACAGACCAAATGATTTGCCAAAAATAAATGTAAACAAATATGGCCAGGCCGTAGAAGCCGCTACTGGCGTGTTGAGGCAGGCATGTTGCCTGACAGGCAAAGTGTGGATTTTCTGTAGAATATAACTGATGTTACGCAGTAGCTGCGAGAAGCAGCTGTAACTGATCATAAGCCGCGCGGGAGGCGTTGATCAGTAACTTGCGGCAAAGTGCGAATGGGTTCTTCTGCGTCTTGATGCTCAGGCATTC
>NZ_PDZH01000153.1 GCF_002735695.1 Chitinimonas sp. BJB300 | reverse complement strand
ATTCTGGAAACGGGTAATGATTCCTACCGATTCAAACACCGCAAGAAAGGGTCGAAGACGTACTGAGTAAATGGAAAGAATTGGACGCTGTTACCTGGTAACTATTGGGCGCTGTTTGACACTTTGCTTCTGCGCGAATTTCTGCCAAATCAGGGAACACCAACCACTGTTTATTTTCCAGCGATTGAATAACCAATTCGCCCAACTTGTCCCAATCCCATGCTTCATGACGGATTAAGTCCAAAGCAATTTCAATTGTCGGTACGCCGATTGCCAGTAATTTGGCGCGCTTTTCTTCATCGACAAAATGATTCACCGCAATTTCAATGAATAATTGGCCAGGCTTTTGGTGTGCAGTCACGTCCGGTCGTATATCGCCCACTGCCGCTTCTAACACCACCTCATCGAAAACGTTTTCGTTGGCCTCAAGCGTGATCGTGGCAGACGCAGTCCGACCGTCTTCCAGCCGTGCAGTCTCTGTAACGCTGATTGCAGGCACCCAAAGCTTCATGGCGCGTCTGATGCATTCCTTAGCAGCCTTATGCAGCGCGGATTCCGCCGCATTCTCACAATCGGTTTCCTGCGCGTGGGCAAAATGCCATGTTCTGACCTGCCCCTGACGGGCCATCAAGGGGCATTGGCAGGCAACGCAATAGCACTCACAGGCAAGTCCTCGGTCTACTTCACCCACCGAAACCAAAAGTCCTTCCTTGGTAACGGCAAAGTGTTGAAGCGATGTCGTTGGCATCATTTTTTATCGTCCTTTGAAAGTCACAGATCCATGCGAAAACAAACGACAGATTCGGCGACACAGCCGGACAACAAACAGGGGCGCAACCCGGTTGATACAGGGTTGATGACACTGGAAGTGATTGATTTACTTGATAGGATTGCAGCGAGTTGGGATAAGGCCGACCAATTACCCGTACAAGTATTCCGGGCCTTGCTGAAGTTGCACCATCAAGATTCCACGACCGATAGCTTCACCGCCATGGACATTGCCGAAGCGATGGACGAAGTCCGTGGCTACGTCTGGATACAGGACAAGACCTATATCAATGAAGTGTCTCGAAAGGTCAGGGACAACTGGAAAAAACTGGAGGCTATTTGGAAGCAGAAGAAAACAGGGGTTTTGGAACAGCTGATCGATAAAGGTATCGCGGGGACTATCCTACTCGATAAGAAGGAAAGCATTGGAGGTGCCGGGCGTCTAAGCACGTATGCGATCCGACTAGAGATCACGGCGCAAGAATCCGAATTTCCAGCTATTGAACCAATCGCGCTGGCTGAAGGTGAGATCCATTACTTCACAGAGGATTTACTGGATGAAGGATGGCTGATTACATTACTGAGCGCCGGTTTCGAAATGATCGGTTGGAAACGCTCGATATTCAGGGGCGTAATCTGTGTACCTTTTTTTGTGTTTTTCTTTTACTTGATTTTTCTGCTTGCTCAACTTTCAGTTACTCAATTCTGGGTTGACTGGCGATCTATTTTTCTTACTTGCATTCTGATTGCCTGGTCATGCTACGCAGCGAAAAGCGTTATTGATCTACTGGAACTGCGTGTAGTTCTAGCGCCATTTTGGATTTTTCAGTCGGAAAATGATGTAGTCCTTGAGTGGCGAACGCCTCCGAATCACAAGATCAAACATATTCAGGCTGTTCGCTATAAAGCCCAGTGCCTTGTTTGTGATGGACGCGTTCGCGTGCGAAAAGGGGGGATTCGATTTTGGGGTCGATTGATTGGGGCCTGTGAGGCATCACCCAGGGAACATGTCTACAGCTTTGATCATGTGACAAAGCGGGGAAAAGAACTTTAAGTAGTAAGGGCCAGGTTGCCAGTAATGTTGACAGCGTCTGATGCATCGGCCGGCAAACAACCGCGAATAGCAGGGAAACATCCAAAGAGTCCCTCGTTCCAATAGGGGGTCTTCTGCATACCCCCTTTCAGACATGCGCCACTTTGAAAAACAGGGGCGTTATTCATTCACGCAGTAATTCTTACGGTACCTTAGCTGAATGCAGTCTTGGCCAGCGTTCAAACGCAGTCCCTAACGCCTAGGCGGCCACCACGAGTACGACTTGTTTTGTATAGCGAAATTAGGTAAGTTATATTAACCGCATAATATTCCTAACATGAATATAAGTCTCCATATGGACCCCATTCTCAATCCCTATGCACCCGGCGCTGGTACGCCTCCCCCCGAACTGGCAGGTCGAGACGCCTTGCGCGCACAGGTGGCCACGTCGATCGCTCGCGTCAAGATCGGGCGGCCAGCAAAAAGCGTACTGATGGTTGGCTTACGCGGCGTCGGCAAGACAGTTCTATTGGACCAAATGCGTAAGGAAGCCGAAAAAACCGGCGCACTAACCATCCGACTAGAAGTACCTGAAGGTCGCTCGCTGCCGGCATTGCTGGCACCCCAGCTTCGCGTTGTACTGCATAAGCTAAATCGATTCGAAGCTGCCAAAGATCTGGCTATGCAAGGACTACGCGCACTGACCGGATTCGCCACATCGTTGAAAATGAAGTACCAGGATATTGAAGTCGGTCTTGATGTCGAAGGTGAAGCTGGCTTGGCTGACAATGGTGACCTGGAGGGTGACCTGGCAACGCTATTCGAACAGGTCGGCCTTGCCGCAAAAGCCGCTGAGACCGTGGTCGTCCTCTTTGTGGACGAACTACAGTACATCGCCGAAGAGCAATTCGCGGCTTTGATATCTGCGCTGCACCGGTGCGCGCAGTTGCAGTTGCCGTTAACGTTGGTAGGCGCAGGCCTGCCGCAATTGCTGGGGATCGCTGGCGATGCCAAGTCCTATGCTGAACGACTTTTCGATTTTCCGTTTATTGGTCCGCTCGACGACGAAGCGGCGAGTGATGCGATCGTCAAACCTGCGCAAAGCGAAGGTGTGGACTATCAGCACGAAGCGGTTAAGACGATTCTTAAGGCAACGGAGGGCTATCCCTACTTTCTACAGGAGTGGGGAAAGCACGCTTGGGATGTCGCTACAGTCAGTCCGATCACTGGCGACGATGTGGTGCAGGCGACTGCCGAAACGCTGGCCGCGCTCGATGAGAGTTTTTTCCGAGTGCGCTTTGACCGACTCACCCCGAAAGAAAAAGAATACTTGCGAGCCATGGCGGAGCTTGGGCCTGGTCCTCACCGTTCCGGCGACATAGCGCAAACGCTTGGCCGCAAAGTCAGTGCGCTCGCACCCGTTCGCCAGAGCTTGATCACAAAGGGGATGATTTGGAGTCAGGCCCATGGTGAAACCGCATTTACCGTACCCTTATTCGATGCTTTCATGAAACGCATCATGCCGGGCGATGATTGGAAAGCTTGAAAAGATGTTCATTTTTAAAAACAGATCAATGCTGAAACTTGCTGTAATTATCACCCTGCTTCTCCCTCTTGCAGAGGCTGCCTCGCTGTCTGGTCGAATTGTCGGCATTGCTGATGGCGATACCGCTACGCTGCTCACGCCAGAAAAGAAGCAAGTGAAAATCCGTCTGGCTCAAATTGATGCTCCAGAGAAAAACCAAGCCTTCGGCCAAGCCTCAAAACAATCGTTGTCCGACTTGATCTATCAGAAAGACGTTTTGGTTGAAGTTGAAACCATCGACAAGTATGGGCGTACCGTTGGCAAGATTCTTGTCGGTAACAACGACGTGAACCTGGAACAGGTTAGGCGTGGGATGGCATGGTTTTACGCCAAATATGGAAAAGACACAGTTTACCGTGATGCCGAGGCTAAAGCTCGCAATCAGGGGGTCGGCTTATGGTCTGAGCCAAATCCTGTGCCTCCGTGGGAGTTCAGACATGGCGGAAAATCATCCGAAACCAAGCAATCGGCAAACATCGTTGCATCCGCATCCAGCGGCAGCTGTGGCGCTAAACGTTACTGCAAAGAAATGGCATCGTGTGATGAAGCAATGTTTTATCTCAAGCAGTGCAGTTTAGCTCGACTAGATCGAGACGGTGATGGTTTGCCCTGCGAAAGCCTATGCCAGTAGGTGTAGCGGCTCGATAACATCGGTGGCTCGACCCGATTACATCGGTCTTTCTGAGACCACATTCGCTGAGAATATCCAGTCACTCCGGCCCACATTCAGTGAGAAGGAGCCCACATTATTTGATAACAGCCCGATAACATCCAGCTCGACCCACATTAACTGAGAATTGCGTAGACGCTGCATCGGTGGACCAGCATTGACGATTTTGCTCGTTTATTGTCCCTCTACCACTCATGCAATTTTCGATGGGACGGCTTTCCTGGACCGTATTCGTCCTTCGTATCAATCCTGCCCAGGCCCAACAGATGTACAGGGTTTAGTGCGCTAAAACGATCGATTTTTCGAACAGCAATGGTACAGCTCAATTTTTGCCAAAAGCAGCAAGTCTCCGTGCAAAATAGCAGTGCAGCGAAACAACGTTCGGTTGACTCCTCAATGGTGAGTATTCCAGACACTTCGGCATAATTATAAAACCTTGATCCAAACCCCTTGGTGATGCGGATACATAGCTCAAAGTCATTTTCGATTAATGTGGGCCGTGCCGGATGTTATCGGGCTGTTATCAAATATTGTGGGCTCCTTCTCACTGAATGTGGGCCGGAGTGACTGGATATTCTCAGCGAATGTGGTCTCGGAAAGACCGATGTTATCGGGCCACTACAAGTAGGTAGTACCTCGGAATTCGGGAATCTACCCATGCTTGCTTAGGTTGGGCGGTGTTGCTTCGCATGTTTCACACGCAATATTTCGACCGTGTCAGTCATTTTGAGGATGCGGTAGATGATGATGTAGTTTGCGTGTGTCACCAATTCACGCAAGCCATGAATTCGCCCCGGCTTGCCTAGCAAGGGGAACATAGCCAGCCCCTGGGTTTTCGCTTTTAGCTCGTCGCCAAATTCCTTGGCTGTTGCCGGGCTGTCTTCCCCTATGTATTGCACGACTGAACCGCTCCAGGTTTTGAGGAGGGTATTTCGTTAAAGTGTTTTAGCGAGTTGCGGGTAATAGTTTGCCTCAGCTTCTGCTGACGGGATGTAATGCTGGCTTAGTTGCAGCTAATCTCGGCCTGCCGACTTGGCTGGACGCAATTAATCCTGGCTAAAAAGTATAGTTAATGCTGGCCTGACCAGTTTGAAATGCTGGTCACCACATCTACGGCTGCTCCGATTGCTACCGGCTGGAGCGAAAGTTGCCGGGCGGGGTTCGCACCCGCTGAAAGTCCGTGGCTTTGCACTGCGCACAACACAAAGTACGTTAAGCTTGCGTCCTGGACTGGAAACGGAGCGCAAGCATGCTGGAGTATGAACTCACGCTACATCACACTGGCTTGACCCTGTGGGGTGACCGTGCAGCGCTGGAGCGCCTATATGGCTTCGTTGGCCATGTGGTGGATGAGAGCCATACCATCGAGGACAAGGAAGGCTTCGTCCTTGGCCTCTGCTATGACCTCCGCAAAGCTTTTGAAGGGCACCGCGAGAACCGTTGGCGTTTTGAGGGCACCGAGGACCAATGCCGCATCTACGGCGTCAAAATACTGTGGCCAGTGCTGCTGATCCAGATGTCTTTGCTGCGTCGTGCCATGGGGAGCATACCAACCAACCGGCACGATCAAGCGGTCATGTACGAACTTGAGCATGTGGTGGAATCCGCCTTACGCGCCGCGACACCGGCCACGGCCGACGACGTGTTACATGCGTCGTTCCGGGCTGGCACCGCGTCCTATACCCACATTGAAACCCTGCTGGACAGCCGTTGTTACTACTTCATAAAGCTACCTGCCAAGGAACGGCAGCACCTGCTTGCAAAACTGATGGAGACGTTCGATCCGGTTTACCAGTCGCTTGCCGAGGTCGGCGCGATCCTGCGGCCCGGCATCATCCCGCCCAATGCTTTTCAGGGAAGCCGTCAGGAATGGCCAGACTTTGAATGGTAGCGGGCGCCAATGGTCAGGTGAGTTTCAACGTGTGCTCGTCTCGTTCAGTGGAATGGAAGTCCTCCGCGAAAGGCAGGGCAAAGCCGCACCATCAGGACGCATTGAGTGGGCAACAGGGCTACTCCCAAACAAGCCCCAAAACTCATAATTGTGTGCCCTTCACACATGTCAAAACCGACCCATACCTGCCGCTCCACTATGCGAACGCACCAAACTTAAAAGTTGTTCCCAACTTACTCTTTTAATTCGCTTGAATTCTTGATGGTTAAAGCATCATTTGACTATGGGTTACCCAGTCGCTTGACGGTACTCATTTCCACTAATGAGCGCATTTGCGTGATGGCGGTTCCATTCAGTTGTAACAGACGCTCTGGTGCAGGCAGACCCTGGTGGATCAATACGGCGTTGATGCTCTCCAAGTTTGAAAGCACGACAAGTTGTTCCAGCGTAGCGGTATCTCGTATGTTACCGGGCTGATCTGGGTTGGCTTGTCGCCACTGCGCTGCTGTCATGCCAAACAACGCGACATTGAGCAGGTCTGCTTCGCTGGCGTAGACGACGACTGACTGCTTCTTGTTCAATACAGAAGGAATCAGACGCTCCTTGATCGCATCGGTATGAATGCGATAGTTGACCTTGGCAAGCGTACGCTGAAAGTTCCATTCCTGGGATGTTGTGAGCGCTTCTTCGTTCTTGAGCCGCTGGAATTCCCTGATCAGGTACAGTTTGAACTCAGGACTGAGCCAGGAGCCAAACTCGAACGCAATGTCCTTGTGGGCAAACGTGCCGCCGCCACGGCCGGCCTTTGCATAAATGCCGATGGCGTCTGTTGCCTCTATCCACTTCTTCGGTGACAGGGAAAAGCTGTTTAGTCCAGCCTGGTTCTTAAACCTCTCGAATTCGAGAGGTTTAAATGCTGGGTTGTAGAGTTGTTCCCAAATGCCCAGGAATTCGATGGTATTGCGGTTGCGCAACCAGCCATACAGGATGCTTTCATCGCCGAATCGCTTCACCATGTCGGTGAGTGAAATATAGTCCTGCTCGTTACGACTCGTGATGGTCACGTCGGCGCCATGCACGGTGATGGTACGGTTCTTCATTTGGGTCCAGTGTTGTCGGGAGAGGCGGATGTTTTCCTGCGCAAATCTGCCGCTGGCAAAATCACCCAGCATTCATCGCTATAAAAGAGAAATCAACGAATACGTAACATGGTGGTATGGGCCACCCGCCTGAGTTGCCAGAGGTTGGATCTCACTGCAACTTGTAATGGGTGTCCTTGTACTTCAGGTCCAATGCAGCTTCCTTATTGGTGATACAGGCGATCGCTTTCGGCAGATCCTTGATACTGTCCGTATAGATACTCACTTGGTCCGTTGCCCTTGAGATGGCCACATAGAAGTTTTCACGGCTGGTGGTAAGACTTCGGGTGTTGATATCGACCAGAATGCCGTGTTTCGTCAAGCCCTGTGAACTATGTACGGTACTTACAT
>NZ_PDZH01000152.1 GCF_002735695.1 Chitinimonas sp. BJB300 | reverse complement strand
GCGGTTTACGATCCACGCTTCCTTCCCACGCTCGGTCGCCCTCACGCAGTTGCGCTTCACTTCGTTCGTTGTGATCAACTTACGGCGGGACTTCCACCCGCAGGAGTGCGCCCATGCTGGGCGCACAAAAACATAATAAGGGCGCATAAAATGCGCCCTTATTATGTGCCATGCTGACTACTACAGTATTGTGAGTTAGGCACGCCGGGGGATCACCCTCTTCAGCCTCCAGTCATACCGTAGCCTTGTGGTAGTCATCAGACACAAAAAGAGAGGATGCCCATAGTACAAGCACACAGCGGCAGGATCAGAAACAATGTCTGCCACACCGACCAAGACAGTACACCGCGTATACAAGCAGAAAGGATGCACCATGGCGAAGGCCTCCAAGGCCCAGCCGGCAACGCCGGTGACGAAAAGCAAGCACGACCAGACGGTGCATGTATTGCAAGGTGGGGGTGCATTGGGGGCTTATCAGGCTGGTGTTTATGAGGCGCTTGCCTGTACATGCTATCGGCCGGACTGGGTAGCGGGTGTATCGATTGGCGCGATCAATGCAGCGCTGATTGCCGGCAACCCACCTGAACGCCGGATCGAACGATTGTCCGAATTCTGGCATCTGGTGTCCAATGGCATGGGGCTGCCCAACAACCCGTCGGAAACGTATCCCTGGCTGAAATTGCTCTCAAAACAACATCGGTCGCGAAGCGCCTTCAATCAGTTCAGCGCCTCTTGGTCTGCCCTGCTGGGAATTCCCGGCTTTTACAAACCACGTTTCCCACCTGCCTGGCTCCAATTCAATGGCGCACCCAGCGTACTCAGTATCTACGACACCGCTCCGCTACGCACCACGCTGGAAGACCTGATCGATTTTGATCTGATCAACAGCAAGAAGGTGCGGCTATCGGTAGGGGCAGTCAATGTCGTCACCGGCAACTCTGAATATTTCGACAACTTCGCACGGACCATCGGGCCGGAGCACATCATGGCCAGCGGCGCGCTGCCTCCGGCCTTTGCACCGGTAGAAATAGATGGCAATGTGTATTGGGACGGCGGCATTGTCTCCAACACGCCGTTGCAATACGTGCTGGATACGCACCGTAAGACCAGCCTGTTGGTGTTCCAGGTCGACCTCTTCAATGCCCGCGGCGCGCTGCCCATCAACCTGGCGGAAGTACAGCAACGTCAGAAGGACATCCTCTATTCCAGCCGCACCCGCTTCAACAGCAATATGGCAGCCGAAGTCGCCATACGCGCAAGGCGCTTTGCGACCTATTGATGAAGCTGCCCAAAAACCTGAAGGACGATGCTTCTGTGCGCCTGCTGGCCGAGGCCATCCGCCCTATTCCTACCGACATCGTGCACCTCATTTATCGGCAAACAGCCTGGGAGCTGGAATCGAAAGATTATGAATTTTCACGTGTATCGGTGTTGGAGCACTGGCAGGCCGGGAAACGCGACATGTGCGACACGCTCACGCATCCGGAATGGCTCAAGTCATCGGGACTAGACGAAGGCGTGACCCAATACGACCTGACGCGGCAATCCAACTGACCCTCCCCACCCAACGAGGCCGAAGATGAAGATTGCCGAAGTAAAAGCCAATGCCTTTGCCATGCCACTGACTAGCCCGGCATTTCCTCGCGGCCCCTACCGGTTCATCAACCGGGAATACCTCATCATCACTTACCGCACCGACCTCGATGCATGGCGAGCGGTGGTGCCAGAGCCGCTGGAAATCATCGAACCCGTGGTGAAGTATGAATTCATCCGCATGCCTGTTTCGACGGGTTTTGGCGATTACA
This sequence comes from Chitinimonas sp. BJB300, assembly GCF_002735695.1. Classification (GTDB taxonomy): domain Bacteria; phylum Pseudomonadota; class Gammaproteobacteria; order Burkholderiales; family Chitinimonadaceae; genus Chitinimonas. Next base: position 5,743 of record NZ_PDZH01000152.1, on the reverse strand, counting down.
CCGAGTCCGGCCAGGTCATCCCGGTTCGTTTCAAAGGGGTGAAGGGCAGTTACGTCCACTCAATGTACCTAAACGACCATCCACCGATTGCCGGGGGGCGAGAGCTATGTGGGTTCCCGAAAAAACTCGCGTCTCCCGCGCTGGATATCGAGATCGACACACTGGTAGGCACTCTCGACTATGGAAAGGTCTGCGTCGCCAAGGCGACGATGGGCTACAAACATAGTGGCGCAGATCAGGCCGCTGTGCTGGCGTCGCTGGCCCCACCCAACTTCCTGCTGAAGATCATCCCGCACGTGGATGGAGGCACGTATTTGCGAATTGGTACGCTACTACACAACCGACGTCACGCTGAAAGGCGCATGGTCTGGCCCCGGTTCATTGGAGCTCCCCCCCCCCATTCACTGGCCCCGCTGTCCGAACTACCGGCACTCAAAATCGAATCGGCCCTGCACTTCGTGGCGGACCTGACGCTCGATCTAGGCGAAGTGGTTTACGACTATCTGATTGAACCCCGGCATGACCTGTAGGCATTACCAAAACGGGAAGTAGATAAACGCTTTCAAGCACCGATAGGGAATACGCAGTAAGACAGAACAGGTTCTCACAACAGGAGGAATAAACCATGGCACGGCTAAAAGACAAAGTGGCATTCATTACAGGCGCAGGAAGCGGCATCGGCAAGGAAATCGCGCTGGAATTCGCCCGGGAAGGTGCAAAAATCGTCATTGCCGACCTGAACAAGGAAGCAGCCGACGCAACCGCCGCCGAGATTGAAAGAATCGGTGTCAAAGCCATCGGGGTAGCGGTGGATGTCACCAATGAAGCCCAGGTCGATGCCGCGGTACAGACCGCCGTCGCAGCCCTGGGCAATATCGACATCCTCATCAGCAATGCAGGCATCCAGATCGTCCACCCCATTCAGGACTTCAGTTTTGCCGATTGGAAGAAGATGCTCGCCATCCACCTCGATGGCGCATTCCTGACCACCCGCGCCTGTGTAAAGCAGATGATCGCCAGCAAAAAAGGCGGCAGCATCATCTATATGGGATCGGTACATTCCAAAGAGGCGTCCCTGCTCAAAGCCCCTTATGTCACTGCCAAGCACGGCTTGATCGGCTTGGCTAAGACCGTGGCCAAAGAAGGCGCAGAGCACAACATCCGCGCCAATGTCATCTGCCCGGGTTTTGTACGCACGCCACTGGTGGAAAAACAGATACCAGAACAGGCGAAGACCCTGGGCATCAGCGAAGAAGACGTCGTCAAACGCGTGATGCTGAAGGAAACAGTGGATGGCGAGTTCACCACCACGGCAGACGTCGCCCAGGTCGCCTTGATGTTCGCTGCGTTTCCCACCAATGCGCTGACCGGGCAATCGCTGGTCGTCAGCCATGGCTGGTTTATGCAGTAAATAAACTAAGCCCAGCCTTGGAAGACATCGTCGCTTTCTTCCAAGGCTGGGCCCTTAGAACCTGTCTAAGGTCTGCTGTGCGTCAGCAATACGGCGTTGAAAACACCCTCGGAATGCTCATTTACCACCCGTAAACTCCGCCTCCTCGGCTGTTTCCGCCTTCTCTAGCTCTAGCTCGCGAGACTTTGAATAGGTTCTTAGTTAACGACCTAACTCTCTATCTCTTCGTAGTTAGTGCCAGGCTTGCGGCAGCTAGAAACTTACCTATGGGATTAAGGCAGGCCGTGCAGGGCTTTTTCAGTGGGAACAGCAAGCGGTGCGAATTGCCCCGCACGTAGCTCAGTCAGCGCGTAAAGTACCCGCCCCATCCAGCCATTACCATCAATAAATCCGTGATAGCCTATAACCGCCCCCAACAGCTGCTTACCTAACTGTGGATCGTCCTGATTCAACTTCTCCAAGTGCTGCTCCAGCATCGCGACACCTGTAATACTCGAAGGTAAAGCACCACCAGCAATGCTCGGACCCCGGTATTCTCTGCCGCCCAGGTCGGGCACCAAGCGCTGGTGTAGCTCCTTCAATACCGAAATATTGGTCAAATCCTTACCATTGCTCGTGTATTCACGTAGCAGCGCAATGAAATTATCCCGCTCATTACTGGAATTCGAGGCTTTGAGAATCCAGGCAGCTGCCCGGTCGGTATTGTCCGTCAGACCGGTAGGGTTATATTCAGCCTCATCCAGCGTGGCAGCATAGGGCGCTTGGCTCAGATCCTTACCAAGCAACGCTTCCAGATAGGCCTGAGCAGCACCCAGGTTTCTCACTTCCACATCCAGAATGGGTTCAACCTTTTGTAGTGCAGCCATAATGGATGGCTCCCGGCGCAGCGACGCGAGGCTGGTAAATTGCAGCTGCTTCTCGGCCAGCGCCCGGACCTGCTCTTTGCCAACCATCTCCTGCAAAGCCTGCCCAGAGGGGGTATTGACCAACGCTTCCGTCATCGCTTGCTCAAATCGCTGTTTGATCTCGGCCTCGGGGTAGTTTTTCAGTTCCTTCTCCGAGATATGGTGCAAGCGTTCCAAAACCTGCTCGGGCGTTTGCATCAACCGTGTGGCGCTTGGGAAAAATGCTTGCGAGACACCCTTGGCGACAGAGCCGATCGACCCTGTCTGGAACAACTTTTGGGCTGCCTCAAAAAACCGGCCAATCTTGCTACCGTTAGGATAGGTACGCACAAACTTTTGAACATCTGCCTGAACGTGATATTCGCGTCCCGATACCGTTAGCTTTCCTTCACTCATGATCTGCTCCCTCTCTCATGACTAAGCAAATGAGAATGCAGAGACAGAACTAGACTCGATCATATTCATACCTCATAGGGTTAACTGAAACGGCGGGGACTGAAGACGCGGTTTCTGCCAGCTGTATGGAAAAGGTTGTCAGCCACGCAACAAAATCGGCCATGGTGGCTTCCAACAGGCTAGCAGTCAGGTTTGGCACTGCCAGTTGCTGATAAGCGATCAACCCCATGTCTTGACGCCAACCCACCCCGGGCGCTTCGCCACTTATGGGGTTGAGGGCCGCAGCCAATACCTGCTCCATCCAGCGCTTGGATGCCGGCCCGGGCAACGAATCCGCCAGTTTGCCGACCAGCGTGATCCGGGCACAGGCGAAATCGTAGTGCAGGGTGAGCGGGAAGGTGTTGTCAATGACCAGATGGCACAGGCGCTCATCATCAAAAACGAGCGAAGTAATACCCATTCGGGTGCCCAGTTCTTGCAGGAGGGTATTCATGTAATCTGCGTTCATGTATCTGGCTTTCTTTCCTGGCTAGGTAACAACGCCTAGCCTTTCCTACCCAGACAACAATGCGCTGCCTCTCGAGACCAAAGGCTATGCTAGCGGGTTGGCTTTATCTTTCAGAAAGCCCCAATTTCTTTCGCAAACCGGTACTCGCATACGGCAACAGGGCAAAGCCCCGGCAAGCAAAATTCTGGGGTTAGACAACGTTGCTGGCACCCTCGCCGAAATCCCCATTCAGTCGGCCACCCTAGGTGGCTTTACCCGTTTTTGGGGTACGGCACCAAAATTGCTGGTGACTCGGTAGCACTGGGATACACGCCTGTTTCGTGGCGGTTCCCACGTCTTATCTTCCCACCAACCGCGACTCGCGGATAACAAGCTTCATTTGGAAAGCACCATGAACAGACCAAGCGAATTGAGCGTGCCCTACGGCGCCGTCACTGATATGTCTGACAACCCACTACCGGTGACAAGCACCGTGTCCTGGGCGGCGATATTTGCGGGTGCTGCTGCCGCGTTATCCCTTATCTTGCTGATGCTCGGGGGGGCTGGGCGATATTCGCCCGCTAGACAGCGCTATCGGCTTCCGGTCCGATAAGAAATTGGACTGGAGGATATAACAGGCACACAGCCCTTGTTTAGCGCGATGCCTGCCATTTTGTCTCTTCCACTTCCCGTAACTTCTACATGCCGGCAGGCAAGTTTTACATAGAGGCATTACCTTCTGAATTGCCTATTCCTAACAACAATACTATTCGGTACCGCCATCAGGTTGGTACAGACCGGTTTGCAGAAATTTGATATCTGGAATGCCCATTGCAGCTTTCAACTAAGCAGAGGCTATAGGTGATGGTGTAAACCTAAGTTAAATTAGGGGCTAAATTTAAAGCTAATCACCCAGTGGGGACCTTCTTATGACCAGTTTGTTTATCCGTTGCGCAACGGTATTTTGCCTTCTCACCTGCTTGGTGGCATGCGAGGAAGCCCCCCTGAACACGACCACCACGACCACTACGCCGGCAAACGCCCCCACACTTACCTCCCAGCCCGCTTCAATAACAGCATCGTTAGGTACTGCTGTATCGCTGACCGTCGCGGCAACGGGAACAAACCTCACTTACCAATGGTTCAAGGACAACGTCGCAATCAGTGGCGCAACATCAGCTACGTACACCATTGCTTCGGCCGCCGCGACAGATAGCGGTTCCTATACTGTCCAAGTCAGTAATAGCAGTGGTAGCGTCACCAGCGCACCCGCTGTCGTCACCATCACCTCCACTTCGATGATTCAAATCACCACCCAACCCGTCGCAACCAGCACTACGGTAGGGGGTAGCGCCAGTTTCACCGTTGTTGCTACTGGCAGCAACCTTATTTACCAGTGGTACTTCGAGGGAGCCCCTATCTCTCGCGCCAACAGCGCTACTTATACGATCAACTCCGCCAAGGCCTCTGACGAAGGTATTTACTACGTCTCCATCACCGCCGCCACTGGTCCGGGTGGCGCAGACAGTGACAAAGTAAAGCTCACCGTCTCTACTGTTTCACCTGTCCAAGCTGCGCCAATGGCCGTCGGAGGATATCCACTAAATCAGGTAATCAGTAGCGCAGCATTGGACAACAACTCACAACTGGCATTGCTCGAATCCCAACGCGCTGCGGTACATCGCCTTGCCACTGCTATTCAAGCCAACTCAACCACCGCAGCCATAGCCAAACTGAGCGGCAGCTTCACCGACATCACCATGGGCATCTCCAGTAACGACAAGCGCCCCACTTACCCAACCGCAGACCGCGGTATTCAGTACACCGCACTATCGGCAAACCAACAGGCTTATGTCAAAGCAGCGATTGAGGCATGGGTGAACACTCTGCCTAAAGACCAGGCCAATTATCTATTGGCCGACTACGAAAGCGATTCGGCGCTTGCTTCCACCTACGTAGCCTACGCACCAGGTCTGGATGGCACAGCCGACTTCAGCACCCCCGTCAATTCGTTCACATCCACCCTTAACGGCCAACGCTCGTATATCCGCATCGACGGCCCACGTGTCTGGATCGAATTCATCGTGCCGCAAGGAGATGCCACTAATAGCAGCATGGGCTACCGCAGTATCTGGCGTGACAAGATGGCGGCAAATGACGGGACTAAACAGTTCGATTAGCCCAACCCTACGTACTCTCAGCCTTCCACCCTTGTAGCCAAAGGTAGTCTTGCTATGCTTTGAAACGGGCAATGCGTAAAGGATTGCCATCAATATCGAAGAAGTCGGCCTCCTCGCCCCACTCTTGATCAACATAGGGGGATGCCACAATTAGTCCCTTTGCTAGGAAGTGCGCGGCCGACTCTTTTACGTTTGCTACACGAAATACGATCATCGGATGATCATCTATTGCTGTTGATAACTGATGTTACGCAGTAGCTGCGAGAAGCAGCTGTAACTGATCATAAGCCGCGCGGGAGGCGTTGATCAGTAACTTGCGGCAAAGTGCGAATGGGTTCTTCTGCGTCTTGATGCTCAGGCATTC
>NZ_PDZH01000151.1 GCF_002735695.1 Chitinimonas sp. BJB300 | reverse complement strand
ACCTACCATCGCCGACAAGCCCGTTGCTGTCGCCGCGCCAAACGTGCTCAGCAAATAGTCGGTGTACAAATCGAGTTCTTTGTTCTTCATGGCGACAGGTTAGCGTATGCACTGCGTAACATCAGTAGGTAATATCCATCAATTGCCCGCTGTCTGGCGTGCTCGCCGGGCAGCGGGAGACTGCAAAATCATTGGGTGCAATCAAGTGGGTCATCGAACAGGCTCAATTGCGCAGCTTGTGAATCGGTCTTGATGACATCGATTGCCGATTGGTATTCAGTCGGGGTCACGGACGTACGCGGAGCGATGGCTGCCGATTGCGAACAGCGTTCGGTAAACGCGTCGACAAACCAGCGGATTTTTAGCTTTTCGTCCCATTGACCCAGTACATGGGCAGGGGTAAACCAATGGCTGTAGGTTTGCGCTTCAGGACAAAGGGCATTGCCGTGAGTGACGATGGCCGGCACATGGAGCAACGCGAGCTGAATGTAGGCCATGTGACAAGCCCGCTTATCCAGGTCCGTTGCGGCAACGTGTAAATGCTGTTGGTAGTTGATGCCTTGTTTCTGTAGTACGTCGGCACTGGCGATGGCCATTCCCCCAGCACCTACGCACGGCTCATTTATCTGAACGAATCCTTGATGTTTGATCTGTTCAGTTACGTCCTCATAAGTCAACGCAGCCATGAGATACGACACTTCATAGGGCGTAAAAAACTGGCCTTTCCAACTGTCACCCAACGCCAGTTGCATGAACAAGGAACCCAATACATCACTGAAACCGGTTTCCAGTTCCAAGACGACATGCGCCAACATCTCTGCAAAACGGTTCAATTCGTCGGTGTTGTAGCGCTTTGCAATGTCGAGATAGCGGGCTTCTCGCTCATCGCGCCGCGTCCGATCTACGGCATTGCTGATGCTGATAGCGGACATTTCGCAAAAATCACTGAACACTTCCTGCTTGCTGTGCTTCTGTGCGTTCTGCTCGACCAGTTTGGCAAAAGCTTGTTTGTGCTCACTGCCGGTTACTCCGTTGCGCTTACCCATGTTGTTTGCCCATTCGGTTGTTCATCGGTGCCCGGCCAAGGGTCTGGCCGGGCGTGAATGGCCTGGGTTAGTACTCTTCAGGTAAGAACAACGTGGTTACGCTGCGGTCCGCTTCGGTGATCACCCACACTCGGGGTGCACTTTGGCGGTGGTCATCGGTCAGGTAGTAGGCACTGAAAATTCGGCCACCAAGTTTTATGCTGTCGACGTTCATCTGGGCGTCTTCAGCGGGTAATTCTGACCAGTCGCCCAAGCGGTGGCGCTCGATGAAATCCGTAGCGTTAAGACCGTGTTCGGCCAACAGATCGAGCGCAGCAGGTGTAGCCAACACTTGACCAAGCGGGAACAGGGATATGCGGGGACAGAAGGGCAGCGATACGTCGGATATAACGTCGATATCCATATAAAATTCGCCGTCGTCCAAGCGGTGTGCGTCACAGCCGAAGTAGGCCTGGATGCCCTCCATCAATATGATGGTCTGCCCAACCAACACGGGGTCAGACCAGCCACTCAGACGGTCTAGCAGGTCAGACAGGCTGAAGCCTGCGAGCGACAAAGCTTTCAATGCCGCGAAGGAGATATAAACCCGTCCTGATAGATAGTGCTTTTTCAGTTCAGATTTGGGGATTTCCACCCACCCTGCTCGATGGTGAGCCTCGGGGGGTGCGGGGGGAACGCCCGCGTTGTTGGTGTCAATGCTGGGCTGGGTGTTCTTTGCGTTCATAGTGGGTGCCTTCCTTTTCGTTAAGTTGTTTCTGCTCTTTGGAGCCGCCTCGACGTGTGCAAAGCGATCGCTGCCAAGGCAGCAAGGGCACGAAAGGAAGCCGCATGCGGCGCGCAGCCGAAGGCGAGCACCGAACGGGTGAGGGCGTGGCAAAGCGAATCCTTGCTGCCTGGGTGGCGTGAGCTACACGTCGAAAAGAGGCGGCCCGGAGAGCAGGAAAAACGGGGGATGAACGAAAGGCGTGATAGAGCGCAAAGAAAGGTTTCCCAGCCCGGCATTGACACAGGGCGGGGCCAACGGACCCGTCAGGCGATGGTCGCCGCGCCATAGCGACTGCTCGCAATTCGGCCGGGACGGGCGAGTTGCCCTAAAGCAGTTCGTTGGGCGGTTTGCGTTTTGTTGTTGTCAAACAGCGTCCAATCGTTACCAGGGGGGTGCGGCAGAAAACTTGGACTGCTAATTTCACCATCGCCGCGATTAATTCAAAATATTTCTGGGGCGGTGCAAATTATTTTGATGCACGCGACGAATTACCCTTTCTATTGGCTGCACCCTCCACCGACTCATCAAGTTAATTACAAATCAGTCGCTTGCACCTACCCCTATGCCAAATGACGCGTTGGCGTGTTTCTTCGCTGGGCAAGCCTGCGGCTATTTGGCCAAGTAATTTTGTACTTTTTGTTGTCTCCGCACTAAACACTGACGACGCCTATCCGGAAGCATTGCTTAATTCGGCCGCGTACCACCATAGCGGCTAGCTTTCTTCAGGAATAAAAAGATGGTCGCGATCGTATTAGGTAATCAGTTGGGTTTGTCGGCAGGCGCAATGGGTGTTGCTTCCGGCTCCGCTTCTTTGGGGCAACAGCAGACTGGCATTTACGTGAATGCCGCTACCGGCAACTTGGCGATTCAGGATCGCGATGAGTTTCTTGGTGCCAAGGGTTTTAAGCTGGGTTTGCTGAGGACCTACAACAGCCAAGCGGGCCTCGATGGCGACAACAATGACAATTGGCGCATTGGGGCCTATAAGCAGGTTCGGCTGGAGAGTGGGGCGGTTGGCGCAGTCGGCAGCACGCTGTTGCGGTTGCGAGAAGATGGCAGCGAAGTGCGCTACCAATACGATGCCGCCACCCAGTCCTATCGCAGCCTGGACCAAGGGGTTGAGGACGGCACAATTTGCCATGTCGACAACCAATGGAGCTGGACGAGCCAAGATGGCGGGCTGACCGAGCAATACAGCACCGCAGAGGGCGGTCGGTTGCTCAAAACGCGTGACCGCGACGGTAATACCCTGACGTATCAATACGCCGCCAATGGTTTGATCAGCCGCATCGACAGCGCGGGTGGCGAAGCGCTTGTCTTCGATTACCAAAATAATTTGCTGGCGGATATCCGCCATGTTGCGCCTGATGGCACGGCGCAAACCCGTACCCGCTACCAATACGACGACCAGGGCCGTTTGAGCCAACTGATTGTCGACCTAACCCCCGACGACAACAGCGTGGCCGACGGCAAGACCTATGTCACGCGCTATGAATACGCTGGCAGCAGCCACCGCATCAGCCGCCTGACCCAGGGCGATGGCACCAGCATGCAATTCGACTATGTCGAATCGGCTCCAGGTCAATGGCAACTTAGCCAGCTTACCGATGGCGAGGGCAAGGTCACCACGCTGCAGCACAATGCACCCGGCGCGCGCGACCAATTCAGTACGGCGCAGGTTAAGACCGCGCTGTTGACTGGCGGTAACTATACCGTTGTCTCTACTGACACCTGGGCATCGCTTGCAGAAAAGCTTTATGGCAATGCAAAAGCGGCTGATGCGTTAAGACAGGCTTTGAAGCCGCAGGATTTGGTGCCAGGCAACATTATCAACATGCCACCGAGCTTGGTATATGCGGAAATCGTTGGTCAGGGTGGGCAAACCACCGTCACCGACCCGCTAGGAAACAAGACGACCTATCAATACGATAGCGCGGGCCGTGTCACGGCGATGGGCAAATCCGTTTCTGCCGCGAATGGGCAGTGGACCCGTGTAGAGCAGGTGCGTTACGAGTACGACCAAGCCGGTAATTTGACTCGCATGGTGGATGCCCAAGGCAATCACACCACGTATACCCACGATGCAGCAGGCAACCTGATTGAACAGCGTAACCCGAATGGTGTGCGGATTACCCGCCGTTATTCCGCCGACAACCAGTTGCTTGCCGAGACACGCTATCAATACCGCTCGGTGGATGGGTTGGCGTTTGATACGGTCGCGGCTTCCACCTCGACACGCTGGATTTACGAAAAGCAGCATCAACGCTTTGCCATAGATGCCAGCGGGCGCGTCACTGAATACCGCTACGATGCGGCTGGACAACGCACAGCAGAGTTGGTGTACCTAAAAGACACCTTTGATGTGACCACCCTGGCGGCGGGGGCCGACCCCAGCCTTGCGCAAATGCAGGCATGGCAAGCCACGCAACCGGAAGCGGCGGCTAAACGCACTGACTACACCTACGACTTCCGCGGTCAGTTGGAAACAGAAACACGGTTTGTTGTTTCGCCCGATGGTAAAACCGAGCCGCTGACGACGCGTTATGTCTATGACGCCATGGGGCGGTTGCTGAGCAAGGTTGACCCACTGACGCACCAAAGCAGCTTCGCCTACGATGGTTTGGGCCGGTTGACGCTCAGCACCGATGCGGCGGGTGCGGTCACCACCACCCGTTATGATGATGTTGCCCATAAAGTCAGTACGGTATTGGCCAATGGGGCAACCACGACCCGCCTCTACAATGGCAATGGCGAAGTAATTTCCAGCCAAGTCAGCGATAGCGGCGGCAAGGTTTTGTCAGGCGAACGCCGTTATTACGACGCAGCCAACCGTTTACGCATAGTAGAAGACGCCCTGGGCGGCCGGCACTGGTACTTTCATGATGCCGCGGGCCGTAAGGTCGGTGAAGTTGATGGCCAGGGCACGGTTACTGCTTTTTACTATGGCCGTGATGGCAAGCTAAACCACAGCGTGCGTTATGCCACGAGTGTGGACAGCAGCACATGGGTATTGCCCGATGGCAGCCCCGATCTCGCACGCCTGGCGCAATTTACCGAAGTGGGCGCGACAGCGAGTGATAGTGACCAGCATGAATGGTGGTTGTATGACAACGCCGGTTTGCTGTCGCGGCATATCGACAATGGCGGTCATGTCATCGACTACCGCTACGATGGCGCAGGCCGCAAAGTCGCGGCCATTCATTATGCGGGTGCGTTGAACGTGGCCACGTTGCGTCCGATTACTGCCGACAAGGACGAAGTACGTCTGGCACAAATCGCGGTGGGCGCTTCCACCCATGATCGCATCAGCCGCTATGTCTATGACAAGTCGAGTTCGCTGACGGCCGAGGTTAGCGCTGCCGGGGTGGTTACCCGCTATCGCTATGATGCCGGGGCGAACCTCGTCGAAGTGATTCGCCATGCGACGCCACTGAGCCAAGCCATCGTACTGGCAGACCGCCACTGGGTGGAAGAACAGGGGTTGCAGAGCCTGGTCAACAGTGACGATGACCAGCATGTCTACCACTATTACGATGCAGCAGGCCGGCGGGTGGCGACGGTGGATGCCGGCGGCTACCTCAACGAGACCCGCTACGATGCGGCGGGCAACAAGTTAGTCGAGATTCGTTACGCCACCCCAATTCAAACACCGGCAGCGACCTTGGCGGCCACTCGTCCCCAATCTGCACCGGCAGACACACAAACCAAATACCAATACGACGCCAACAACCGGTTGATTGAAAAAACCGGGCTGGATGGCACCCTTACCCAATACCGCTACGATGCAACCGGCAACCTGACTGAAACCCGGCAAGCGGTGGGAACCGACGAGGTGCGGAGCAGTACCCAGCGCCATGATGGCGCCGGCCGCGTGATCGCCGAGCTGGATGGGGAGGGCGCGCAACGGTTGCAAGCGGCCAAAACGCCAGCAGAAGTTGATAAGGTATGGCAAGACCATGCTACCCAATACCGCCATGACTTGGCAGGTAATCGCACTGCGGCGATCAACGCCCAAGGGCACACCACCCTGTATTACTACGATGGCGCTGCGCGGCTTACGCATGTCATCAACGCCTTGGGTGAAGTCACGGTCAGCCAATACAACAGCTTGGGCCAGTTGGCGGCAAGTGTGCAATACGGCACACGGATTGATACCACTGGCCTAAAGGGTGGGCGTGTTGATGGCGCGCTGACAACGCGTTTGCAAGCAGCCTTGAACCCCGCACAGGATCGACGTGTACAGTACAGCTACGACGCCGCTGGCCAAAGGCTAGCCACAACCGATGCTTTGGGCTTTAGCACAACGCAAACTTATGATGCCTTTGGCGCGGTGCTGTCGATTCGCCAAGCGCGGGGCATCCAGCAGTCCGCACAGTTAACACACTATCACTACGACAAGGCGGGCAATAAGGTCGAAACCATTCAAGACCCGGATGGCGACCAGTTCGTCACCCAGGATGAATTTGATGCCTTTGGCCGGGTATTGCAGCATACCGATGCCAATGGCCACACCACCCGCTATCGTTATGATCGCCTTGGTCAGGTCATCACCCGTACCGACGCGCTGGATGGCGTAACCCGTTACAGCTATGACGCACATGGCCGTAGTTTGAGCGTCACCGACCCGCTTGGCCATGTCACCACCTATCGTTACGACGATAAAAACCGGCAGATCATCCAGACCTTGCCCGGCAATATCCAGACAACCACCCAGAAGAACCGGTTTGGCCAGACCATCGCTTTGGTTGATGCAAGCGGCAACCGTACTGAGCACCATTACGACCGCAAGGGCAAGCTCACCAGCATCGTCAATGCGCTCAAGCAAAAGCAACAGAAAACCTACGACGCGGTGGGCCAGCTCGTGCTGGAAACGGATGCCAGCGGGCGCAAGATTCGGTACGAATATGACGTAGCAGGCCGTGTTGTACGCCAGGTGGTGGACCCGGAAGGGCTGAAGCTGACCACCCGCTACGAATACGATGCCTTTGGCGCGAAAGTGGTGACCATCGATGCAGATGGCCGCCGTACGTTGACGGAGTACGACCAGAAAGGCCAAGTGTGCCGACTGGTCAAAGACCCGGCTGGCGTCGCGCAAACCTTGCGCTATGAATACGACGGTGCGGGCAAGCGAACCAAGCTCACTGAAGGCGCGAAAGACCAAGTCGCCAAGACCACAGAATACCGTTACGACCAGCATGGTCGTCTGCTTAGCGAAATCGTTGATCCTGCCGGGCTCAAGCTCGCCACCCAGTACCAATATGACGCGGTTGGCAATGTCACGCAAAAAACCGACCCCACCGGCGCAACACTGCGCTATGTCTACGATGCTGCCGATCGGCAGGTTTACGTCATCAACCCGATGGGGGTGGTCACCGAATACCAGTACAACGCCATGGGTAACGTCATTGCTACGCGCATCCTCGATGCGGTACCCGGCTTGGCAAGTGCCGCCAAGTTCAAGACAGAGAAAGTTATAGCGCAAACTGGCGGCCAGCCCGCATTGATGCGCGACACCCGTTTCATTGAAGGTGATTTCAACGGCGATGGCCGCATGGACCTGCTGGAAATCCGCCACGAGGCGGACGGCAAGGCGGTGGGTAAGCAGTGGCTGGGGAGCGCCACAGGTTTTACCGAAGGCGCAACCATTCAGTTAGGTGAGTGGCATGCCGACACCCAGTATCTGCTGGGTGATATCAGCGGCGATGGTAAATCGGACTTGGTGGCGGTACGTAAGCGAGAGGATGGCAAGGCGGTTGCTTCCATCCGGCTGGCGTCCGCCGATGGATTGGTTGAAGCAACTGAGCTGGAACT
>NZ_PDZH01000150.1 GCF_002735695.1 Chitinimonas sp. BJB300 | reverse complement strand
CGCCCTGCCCCTTCATTTCTTGCAGCCTCATCCGCGATTAAGCTCAAAATCCATCAAAATGCCTAGATGGCCTCTGATCCACATCAGGACCGTTCTAGCGATTTTGGTGCGGCCCTACTTCCGAAAAGGATCCCTTAACGGAACTAGCGGATTTTCATTGTCTTTTGGCGCCGCTATGACCTAATATCCGGCCACCCCCTACCCTGTTGTTGTGACCATGGCTGAAAAACGCAAACGTAAAGCCCCTACGCTCTGCGCTGAAGAATTGGACGCCGTCCACCGCGCTATCGATCAATACTCGCCCTTTTTTGAACGCGATCGCGCCATCATTGCACTGTCGTTTTACAGTGGGCTGCGTGCGAAGGAGTTGGCCAACATCACCCTGGATGTCCTGGTCGATGGTCGAGGCCGGGTTCGGGAGGTGGTGCAATTATCGCCCGCCATGACCAAGGGGTCGGAGTTCGGGGAGATCTATATTACGCACCCTGAAGCCCGTGCCGACTTGGTGGCGTATGTGCGGAAACGACTCGAGGAAGAAAAAGCCGCCTTGCATGAACGCCTTTTTCTGAGCCGTTGGCAAAAGCCCATTTCGCCCGACTGCATGCGACAGATGATCAAGACGCTTTTTCAGCGGGCTGGTATCAAGGCGACCAGCCATAGTGGTCGGCGGACTTTTGCAACCTCACTGGATCAGTTGGGTGCGTCGCTTCGTGAGGTGCAAGCGTTGATGCGACATAGGAATTTCACTACCACCATGATGTACATCACGGCTAATCCTGCTCGGCTGCGAAAGCTTGTCAACCGAATGGCAGTGATAACAAGCAATGGTGAGTAGTGTCATTTCCATTTCTTACATCAATGAAGTTACATTTCTATATTAGCGGTACACATACCTGTACTTTGGGAATTAGATAAAACTTACTTAACAGGGCGCTGTTGCAAAAAATATGGTCGTGCTGCCCGCAGTCGTGAAGAACTGGAATCCCGCGTTCGCTCGGTGCTCAAACGCCTGCAGTTGCGGCCTGAGCGTATTCGTTCCTATTTCCGTCACCCCAAGATCGCTTATGCGGCGGATTTGGGGTATTAAATTGCCGGGTTTATAGTATTCTGGCTATTACTGGGAGTAGCGGAGTATTTTCGAGGTTATTTTGCAGTGTTTGGTTATATTTTGTCGTTTGTCGGGTTAGTCGCTTCCCTGGTTACGGTGTATTGTCTACATATAAAACCATAAAGGCCTTTTGTTATTGGTGCAATAGCCAACCTCGTGCTGACGCTCATTATTGGTTGGTTGGCCAATCGTATCCTGCTAGGCGGTACTATTTTTGGTATTGTCGTCGTTGCAATATTTGGAATACCAAGCCTTGCAAATACCTGTTGGCACCCCCTTCGAGCAGCCCAACAAATGTTCGCTAAAAAATCACCAAATCAGCATTAATGGTGACAAATGGTACTAATTTAGTGATATCGAATTTTGATGATAAGCAACGGAATTTAAATATATTTACCACGGAAGTACCATGTAACAATGCTGATTTTATTGGCTGAAAATAAAAAGGATAAATATTAATATTGGTTGTGCCCAGCCAAGTTACTGAACTTAAATAAAAATTATGATTATGAAAGGAAACAATTTTCAATGTTCAAGTTGCAAAATTAATTAGCTATGATTATTTAAGATTTAAGAGCAAATATTTTTTCTTCGTTTTAAATGCTGGGGGTGGACCAGATATTTTATTTATGGAGAAAGTAATGCGGATTCCCTTTCAATCTAATGATTAAAGGTGAGCAAAAGTTGAGGCAAATCCCGGGTTAGCAGAATTTGCCTATC
Source organism: Chitinimonas sp. BJB300 (assembly GCF_002735695.1). Taxonomy (GTDB): domain Bacteria; phylum Pseudomonadota; class Gammaproteobacteria; order Burkholderiales; family Chitinimonadaceae; genus Chitinimonas. The sequence continues at coordinate 5,813 of NZ_PDZH01000150.1, read as the reverse complement.
TAAGCATTAAAGATTTATGAAACGCAATCCACCTATTTATTCTTGATACTCATATATCTCTGGTTTGAATGGTAATGGGAACATCGACATATCTTTTTCCCTCAGTATTTCTTTCGGTAAGGCCCCTAGCGTACTCATCTCATTGATGGATTTTGCGACAGCCACACCTAAGTTTCGTAAGTCGTTCTGGGTGATCCAATGATCAAAGCCAGCACGCCCATAGGTCGTCTCTAAAGTCATCGCATTGACTGCGTCTGATTTAAACGTCCACCACCATGTTTCCGGAAAATAAGTGTTAAGAAAACCCGCACCGCCTTCAACGGGGGGGCGTTCTATTTTCCCATCATAATTTTGCGCCACTAATTTGATAAACCGTAGTTGCTTTCGCCAAAGGCTCTGCTGTTGTGGCGTGAATTTAGCGGTATCGCTACCGAAATGTGGGAAGAAAAATGCCGCGGTGTCGGGATTTGAATTAGACGAATGCAAGTTTAATGCTAAGGCAACGGATTCGGTATTATTCAATAAAGTCGGTACCATACCCCCTAGATTAATCTGTCGGTTCTCGGTGGGGGCAGTATCTTTCAAATAATAATGGCCCGGATCAAAGCGCCATTGACTCTCAAGATTAATACTTGTGGCATTAGTTCGATAATTGCCTAGCACAATGCCATCGAGGTTATGCATAGGCACTATTTTAAATATGTATTTCTGCCGCAGCGCTTGGCCCAGGGGGGTTTCTTCCAATGCGGCTTTGATCAATCCCTCTAATAGATAGGAAGGACCCGTCTCTGCGGGATGCGTTCTTGCATGTATCCAGACCGTTTGTTTGTTAGTTAGCTTGGTATGATCGGCGATGGTAATCAGTTGGATGGGCTTTTGCTTGGCAGGCGTAGAGCCCAATACATCGGTTTGTATATAGGGACTGGCAGTCGTGGTGGCCAGAAAGGACGCCAGGTCTTGGGTGGTATAGGGATAGGTCCGTGCTATCCAGACGGTATTGAACTTGAACTTCTTATTCAGAATAAGGCGGCAGGATTCCGGTATTGCGACATTGCAGTTGGGTTGGAGCGTCACCTCCTGCTCATTAAAATACTGCCATTTCTGTCCATCATATGAATAAAGGGGGAGAAAGTAATAATTAAATCCAAGGCGGGTGACTTCAAGGCGCAAGCTTTGTTCGGTAGGTACGTTGTCCATGCGCACATACCACCAAGTACGAAAGCTATTCGGCAGACTCGCATTATTGTTGTCATCCCGTAAGCCTAATTCCCACGCTAATCCTGTGCTATCCAGCCTTCTTATATGGGGCAGACTGCCCGATTCAAAATCGGCAGAGAATCGCAACGGCGAGTTAGTTGCCCCATTTCCATCTTCATCACCGCATGCGATCTGTAAAACGAGTAATAAACCTATAAAAAAGCGTTGTCCTATTCGTTTAGGTACATTTAGCATGATCGCCTCACGTTATTTAAGTGCTGGGAGCCATACAGCAATAGCCAAGACTGCTTATCCTATGCGGATAAAGTGATGAGGTGAGATTACGAGCCAGATGGTATTAACGGCCTATAGTCAAATTGACCACACTTATATATCAATAGTTCCTAATATATCGCCCCTGTAGGCGATGGTCCCGCTGCGCCGTGAAGTGGGTCCAGTTTCTCCCCCTATTTCTAGGGTCGGTTTGCGTAAATTTCCTCAATTTCCCTAGATGACCTCTGATCCAGTTCAGGACCGTTCTGGCGATTTTGGTGCGACCCAGTATCTCTTATTTCCGGATATCCCCGCTTCTTCCTTCCAATAGGTGATTCGTATGGTTGCCAAACGTAAGCACAAGGCGCCGGTGCTCTGTGCCAAAGAATTGGTGGCGGTCTACCGTGTCATTGATAAGTATTAGCCTTACTTTGAACGCGACCGAGCTATCGTTGCTTTATCTTTCTATAGTGGCTTGCGCGCCAAGGAGGTAGCCAACATCAATTTGGATGTGCTTCTGGATCGGCGGGGACGCGTGAAGGAGATTGTGCCCCTCGACCCTTCCATGACGAAGGGGGCCGAGTTTGGGGAGATCTATGTCTGTCATCTTGAGGCGCGTGCCAACATCGTTGCTTTTATTCGTAAGCGCCTGGTCGATGATAAAGCGGCACGGCATGATCGCCTGTTTTTGAGTTATCTAAACAAACCCATCTCCATGCGGCAGCTGCTCAAGATGTTATTTGCTCCTGCAGGTATCAAAGCAACCAGTCATAGTAGTCGGCGTTCATTTGCTATCTCCCTAGATCAAGGAGGTGCTTCGATTAAGGAGATCCAGGCGCTGATGCGGCATGGGAATATCACATCAACAATGGGTTATGTCACAACGAATCCAGCGCGATAGTGTAATGCCATGGCTAGTTTGCAATTGGAAGATGCAGCTGACTATGAATTGATAACTTAGTCCGAAGTGATAGCACTGCTAGCTATCAAAGTTAAGAATTCTTACATTGACTAATCATGGGGTGAAGGAAATGTGTGACTAGTCTGGGACCGATGCGAAATCATGCTTTGGTGATTAGCGTTCGTGCACCTGTTGTGAACGTCCAACATCAGAACTATCTGCAATTTTGTATTTTTTTTTAAATTTTTAGGTGACCCAAAGTACCCTAAACCAAGCAGTAGCAAGGCTTTCATACCATAAGTGATTGATATGGTTAATTTTTTCTTTTATTTACCTTGAAAAAATTTAGCGTTAAAAAAGCTTTCAGTTAAAAAAATTCGCGTTTTTTTAGAATTTCTTTATACTGAAAGAAATGTCTTGATTGGTGGGGTTTGATGGATACTTCTTTACCTTGGGGCGACAGCGTAAATCTACGCCCTTCGATTCTTGCTCTGATGATGGGGTTTAGTCCTGCTTATATGACAAAGCTGGAAGAACTCTCAGGCATCACTGCAAAGAAACAACCAAATTCACCCAGTCGTTTCTTCAGCCCTGATGACCTTTTTCGCATTGCCAGATTTAGACGAAATCGCGGTGATGTTGAACGGTTAGACAAACAGATATGCATTGCCGTTTATTTGCCAAAAGGTGGTGTTGGTAAGACGACAACCGCCATTGAACTCGGTGTTCAATTCGCAATTCAAGGGTACAGTGTATTAATGGTCGACCTTGACCCACAGGGTGATATGTCACAAGCGTTAGGCTATGACCCTGAGTTAACGGATGAATATGCTGAACAAATCGGTGTTCCCCTTGGCTTAGTTGTAAACCACACGATTTCAGATCTCTTCGATTTGCCGCCAGTCTGTAAGAAGACACCCTTAGATAAGGTTATTAAAAAGCCCTACGGTGAGTGTGGGCCACATCTTATACCCGCTGATGTCTCATTAATTGATTTCGAAGAGTATCTATCGATTCAAGTTGGAAAAGAGAATCGGTTGTCCCGTCTCATGAGTGATGCAAGAGATGGACGCTTACCTCATATGGATACAAGTAACTACGACATCGTTATCTATGATTGCCCGCCTGGTGGAAGTACATTAACGACAAATGCACTATTAGCTAGTGATATTGTTGTTTCACCTGTTTCTCTGAATATGTTCTCTCTTAAAGGGATTTCACGCTTCGGTGGTCGTTTGCAGCGTTTAAATGAAACATTTCATTACAACCCTGATGTAATAACAATCCCTGTTTTTTTTGAAGCAAAACTGAACCGTGTAATGGATAACATGGGACATTTAAGAAATCACTTTCGCGAAACAACTACAGAAAATACCGTTCGCAAGTCAGAAGATTTATCCGCTGCTTTAGATGCGCGTGTACCTGTCAGTCTGTTGAAACCAAAAAGTAAAGTCGCAGAAGACTATCGAATGGTTGCTGCAGAAGTGATTGCGAAAGCTATTAAGCGTGCCAGTAGGCAAATGGCACTACCTGGGGTGTTGAAATGAGTAAGACTTTTCGACAACCACCCCCAATTATTGTTACTAAGCTTCCTGCCAACAAATCCCAAGAAAATCCTCACAAGTTACCAATAGGTAGTGAAGAAGTTAGTAGAGTAGTACATAAAATTCGCGTCGATTTAATCGACGATAATCCAATACCTGCTCGTCATGCTTATCCAAAAAGTCTTGTAGATTCAAGGGCAGACGAGATCTTACGTGATGGACAACTTGATCCTATCAAAGTAAGGCCAGGTATAAATGGCAGGTATTTTTTGATTGATGGGAAAACAAGAGTTCTTGCTTTTCGTAGCCATAATATTTCTCCAACTATAGATGCAATTATTAAAGATGTAGATGAGTTAACTGCTGCCGTTGAAGGCTTTGCCGCAAATCATGATCGTGATAATGGGTGTGATTTAGATGAAGCCTATTTTTTCCATGAGTTAATGAGCAAAACTCAGGAGTCGCAAAGTTCGCTTTCGAGACGAATCAATGTAAGTCAATCAAAGATTAGTTTGAGTCAAAGTTTTTTTAGATTGCCAGATGACGCGCTGAAAGCCATTTTGATTTCAGAAAATCCAAATGCGGTTACATATAACCATATAAAACTTCTTGCTCCGCATTTTGAAGTACTTGGAAAGAATTTAACTGCATTGATTATCTCTCTTTTGGAGAATAATTGGACAAGGTCGCAATTTAAAGAAGCAATTGATGTTGCTTTAAATATTAAGAAGGAAGTTAGTAAGTCGGCAATTCGCCAGTTCGGCCCAGTTTCTGTTTCTGTGGGAAAAGCTTCTCTGAGGTTAGACGGTCTAAGTGAAAATAAGAAGAATGAGTTGCTTATTAAAATCGAAGAATGGCTTCAAAGCAGATAGCTATGATCATGATCATAGCTTCAAGGTGAGCTTTCTACGACAAAGAGCTTGTTGCAGTAAGTTAGGATTACCTTAGAGCTGGAATAGCTATGATCATGATCATAGCTTCAAGGTGAGCTTTCTACGACAAAGAGCTTGTTGCAGTAAGTTAGGATTACCGTAGAACTGGAGTAGCTATGATCATGATCATAGCTTCAAGGTAAGCTTTAAACGACGAAGAGCTTGTTTCAGCAGGTTAGGATTGCCGTAGAGTTGGAATAGCTATGATCATGATCATAGTTTCAAGGTGAGCTTTCTACGACGATGAGCTTGTTTTGGCAGGTTAGTAGTGCCATTGAGCAGAGATAGCTATGATCATGATCATAGCTTACCTACTAAAGACTAAAAGAGCATGTTTCAGTATGTGGAGTAAGTTAAACCTAAGTACTAACTAGTTCGACAATTACAAATGGAAAAGCCCGCTTTTTCGAGCGGGCTTTAGACTACATTAACCGAGCTTTAGGCCCGGGCACACACACATTTCACTTTGCAGAGTGACGTGATGTGACGATGACAACCTGTTATGCAATGTCATTGTAGGTGCCTTGACCTCAGCGCGCAAGTATTCGTTCGTCTTTTAGGGATGAGCGACGAGGGTTATGGCTACAAAACTACAAACACAGACAACACATGTAGAACGATTTTATGAAAAAGGGTCCGCACTCCATCGTGTAATGATGGAAGCCCCTTATTTGCCACGCTGCTCAGACGATAAGACAGCGACCCGCGTTCGTCCGCGCGAATACGCCATTCGTTATCCCTACATGCAAATCAATCGGCCAGGGTTTGTAAGCTGGTTGATCTTCGACCTCGACCATAAAAAGGCGATGATTTGGGAGGATGCGGGGTTACCTGCACCGAATCTGATTGTCCGTAATCGGTCTTCCGGGCATAGTCATCTCTATTACGCGATTCCACCCGTCTGTACGACGGAGGCTGCGCAGCCTAAGCCTATTCAGTATATGAAGGCAGTCTATGAAGCCTTCG
>NZ_PDZH01000014.1 GCF_002735695.1 Chitinimonas sp. BJB300 | reverse complement strand
CTTGAATGCCTGAGCATCAAGACGCAGAAGAACCCATTCGCACTTTGCCGCAAGTTACTGATCAACGCCTCCCGCGCGGCTTATGATCAGTTACAGCTGCTTCTCGCAGCTACTGCGTAACATCAGTAACAAAGTACTACACAGCCGGTTTTCGCCGGCTGCTTCATCTGGGAAAAACACATGCTTTGGGTTAAAGCCTTTCACATCATCTTTGTCATGAGCTGGATGGCCGGTCTGCTCTACCTGCCACGTTTGTTCGTTAACCATGCCATGGCGACAGAGCCCGCTACCCAGGCCCAATTGCAATTGATGCAACGCAAGCTGCTGCGATTCACCACCATCCTGGGCAAAATAGCCATCATCTTTGGCGTGTGGCTTTGGCTGCAATGGGGCTTTGGTGGCGGTTGGCTGCATGCCAAGCTAACGCTGGTGCTGGTGCTGATCGCTTTTCATGGTTATTGCGCCAAGCTGGTGTACGACTTCGCCGCAGGACGTAATACCCGCAGCCACGTCTGGTACCGCTGGTTCAATGAAATCCCCAGTCTGTTGATGATGGCGATTGTCATTTTGGTGGTAGTAAAGCCTTTTTGAGGTAGCTAGCATGGCAAAAGAAATTGAGCGCCGCTTCAAGTTGAAGAACGATAGCTGGCGCGGTTTGGTGGAAGGTGAATGGCTCAAGCAGGGCTATCTGTCGGTTGAGCGTGAACGTACGGTGCGTGTGCGTGTGAAGGGCAGCGAAGCTTGGTTGACGCTGAAGTCCAACATCAGCAATGTTTCCCGGCATGAATTCGAGTATCCGATCCCGCTAGCCGATGCCGAAACTATCCTGGCGGCCATGTGCCCGATGTTGGTGGAGAAAAAGCGTTATCGCATCCAGCACGGCAGCCATCTTTGGGAGGTTGATGAGTTTTTCGGCCAGAATGCCGGCTTGATGTTGGCAGAGGTGGAACTGGGCGATGAGGCAGAAGCCTATGCACGGCCAGACTGGTTGGGCGACGAGGTAACAGAAGACCCGCGATACACCAATGCCCACCTGAGCAAGCATGCATGGCCAACTTGGCCGGAAAACCAGCTGGCGTAGTCACCCTTTACGTTCCCTTTTGTGCTGCGCTTACCTGTGTAGTCAGGTAATACGCTGTGCGAATCGATTGGATTGAACACTTATGAGTAAAAACGAACAGCTTTTCCAACGCGCCCAGCGCCATATCCCAGGCGGTGTGAATTCGCCCGTGCGTGCATTTGGAGCTGTTGGCGGTACCCCCCGTTTCTTTCAGCGTGGTAGTGGCGCGTATGTGTGGGATGCCGACGATAAACGCTATATCGACTATGTCGGTTCCTGGGGGCCGCTGATTCTGGGTCATGCCCACCCGGCCGTGGTCGAGGCTGTTCAGCAGGCTGCTGCACAGGGCATGAGCTTTGGCGCCCCGACAGAGCGTGAAATCGATCTGGCAGATTTGCTGTGTGAAATGCTGCCGTCCATGCAGCAGGTACGGCTGGTATCCAGCGGTACCGAAGCCACAATGAGCGCCATACGCCTAGCGCGTGGTTTTACCGGGCGTGACAAGCTGATCAAGTTTGAAGGTTGCTACCACGGCCATTCTGATAGTCTGCTGGTCAAGGCGGGGTCGGGTTTGCTGACGTTTGGCAACCCATCCAGCGCTGGTGTACCCGCCTCGGTGGCCGAACATACGGTAGTGCTGACTTATAACGACGTGGCCCAATTGGAAGCAGTCTTTGCTGCGCAGGGAGAGCAGATAGCTGCCATTATTGTCGAGCCCTTCTGCGGCAACATGAATCTGGTACGCCCTTCTGTTGAGTTTGTAGCGGCAATGCGCCGCCTGACTGAGCAACACGGCGCGCTTCTGATCTACGACGAAGTGATGACGGGTTTTCGTGTGGGCCTTGGCTGCGCCCAGGGGCTGCATGGCGTCACCCCCGATCTGACCACATTGGGTAAGGTCGTCGGTGGTGGCATGCCGCTGGCAGCTTTTGGTGGCCGTAGCGATGTGATGGCGAAGATTGCACCGCTGGGTCCGGTTTACCAGGCTGGGACACTCAGCGGCAACCCAGTGGCCGTTGCAGCCGGCATCACCACGCTGGAGTTGATACGCCAGCCAGGCTTCTTTGAGGCGTTGACGATCAAGACACGTACTCTGACAGAGGGTTTGCAGGCTGCTGGTCGCGCTGCGGGACAGACTTTTTCAGCAGATGCCGTGGGGGGCATGTTTGGCGCTTATTTCACACCGGCACCCCCTAAGTGCTATGCGGAAGTGATGGGGAGTGACAAGCCACGCTTCAATGCCTTCTTTCATGGCTTACTAGATGAAGGTATTTATATTGCACCGGCCCTGTATGAGGCGGGATTTGTTTCCGCAGCGCATACCGATGCCGATATTACCGCTACGGTGGCAGCGGCTGCACGTGCGTTTGCTCGGCTCGATTGAATCTATTCGAAGCTACTTCAAGGTCTAAAAAAATAGCCGCCTAATTAGGGTGGCTATTTTTCTGAGTGCTGCTTTCAGAAGTCATCTTGGGGATTTTGTTCCGTGGTAATCGTTGTTGCATTACGTGCTTCCAATGCTGCAACACGGGTTTCGAGGGCGGTTAAGGTCTCGCGGGTCTTGGCGAGTACGGCTTGCTGCACTTCAAACTCTTCACGCGTGACCAGATCGAGCTTGGCGAAGCTGGCGCTGAGGATGGCGCGCAGATTCTTTTCGATATCGCGGGCTGGGCCGGTAGCCATCACCTCAGCGATTTTGCCGTTTACTTCGTCGAATAGGCGTTGTGCCAGCATTGAGTTCTCCTGGAAAGGTGGTTTCAAACGCAGTCTAACAAACTGGATTGACGCTAGTCTGGTGCACCAGTACTAGGCGAGGGTGCCTTGGTGCGCACCGAAACTGTGCGATCGATATGCATTTTCTTGTGGGTAGACTATTAAACTATTGATATTCCATAAAAATATTTCTTGGCATGTCCTGTGCTAATGATGGTTTATCAATGTTACAGGCCTGTCCACTTAAAGGAGCGAAGATGAAGTTCGTTACCGCCATTATCAAGCCATTCAAGCTTGACGAAGTGCGTGAAGCTTTGTCCGCCATAGGCGTGCAGGGCGTTACTGTCACAGAGGTCAAGGGATTTGGTCGTCAAAAAGGTCACACCGAGCTATACCGTGGTGCGGAATATGTCGTGGATTTTCTGCCCAAAGTGAAACTGGAGATTGCCGTTAGGGAAGACCTGCTCGAACAGGTTATTGAGGGGATCGAGAAAGCGGCCAATACCGGCAAGATTGGCGACGGCAAGATTTTTGTCTTCGAACTTGAGCAAGTCATTCGCATCCGCACTGGCGAAACCGGCGCGGAAGCGCTGTAAGCCCTAAGGGAGGACTGAGTCATGAAAAAGCTACTTACGGCATTGGCCTTGGCGGGTGCGATGAGTTTCAGCAGCGCTTGGGCAGAAGCTCCGGCTACTGCGGCTGCCAGTGTGGTTGCACCGGCAGAGCCGGCGGCAACGGTGGTGGATGAAGCAGCCGCAGCGCCTGCGCTTGCGGTGGCAGAGCCCGCAGCCGCTGGTACACCGACTACGACCCCTGCGCCGACGGTGAACAAAGGGGACAACGCCTGGCTATTTGTGGCATCCGCGCTGGTTATCTTGATGTCTATCCCAGGTTTGGCGCTGTTCTACGGTGGCTTGGTCCGTTCCAAGAATATGCTCAGTGTCTTGATGCAGGTGTTTGTCGTATTTTCGCTGGTCTCTGTGCTGTGGGTTGTCTACGGCTATAGCGTCGCTTTCACCGAGGGTAATGCCTTCTTCGGGTCGTTCAGCAAAGTCTTCCTCAGCGGCATTACACCGGATTCCCTGGCGGCGACCTTCAGTAAAGGCGTTGCGATTTCGGAATTGATCTATGTGGTGTTCCAGGGCGCGTTTGCGGCTATCACCTGCGGATTGATCGTCGGAGCCTTTGCCGAACGCGCCAAGTTTGCAGCGGTGCTGGCGTTTGTGGTGATCTGGTTCAGTTTCAGCTACCTGCCGATGGCGCACATGGTCTGGTATTGGACAGGCCCTGATGCATACATCAATCAAGCTGCGGCCGATGCTGCAAATGCTACCGCTGGCTGGTTGTTCCAAAAGGGTGCGTTGGACTTTGCCGGTGGTACGGTGGTGCATATCAACGCTGCCGTAGCGGGTCTTTTAGGCGCCTACTTTGTGGGCAAGCGGGTTGGTTATGGCAAGGAAGCGATGTCCCCGCACAATATGACGATGACCATGATCGGTGCATCGCTGCTGTGGGTAGGTTGGTTTGGTTTCAATGCGGGCTCGGCGCTTGAAGCCAATGGCGTTGCAGCCCTGGCCTTCGTCAATACCTGGGTGGCGACCGCGGTAGCAGCCTTCGCATGGCTTTGCGTCGAGTGGCTCTGGAAGGGCAAGCCTTCGATGCTAGGGGCGGCATCTGGCGCAGTGGCGGGTTTGGTTGCCATTACGCCTGCCTGTGGGTTTGTCGGTGTGGGTGGTGCGATGGCTATCGGCTTGTTGGCAGGTGTGGTCTGCCTATGGGGTGTGCATGGCCTCAAGCGGATGCTGGGTGCGGATGATGCTTTGGATGTGTTTGGTGTCCACGGCGTGGGCGGTATCCTTGGTGCTATCTTGACCGGGGTGTTTGCCGACCCGGCTCTCGGTGGTACGGGTGTCTGGGATAACGTGGCGAACAAAGTCGCCGAGGGTTATTCCATGGGCAGCCAAGTCTGGATTCAAACCCAGGGTGTGCTGACAACGCTGGTGTGGTCTGCAGTCGTGTCCGTGATCGCCTACAAGCTAGTTGATCTGGTTATCGGCCTGCGTGTACCCGAAGATGAAGAGCGCGAAGGGCTTGATCTGACTTCGCATGGCGAGAAAGCTTATAACTTGTAAACGGGACAAGCTTGGCTTGTAGCTACGGCACTCCTATTGTTTTGTCCAAGAAACGGTCTGTCTCACGGCAGGCCGTTTTTATTGTCAATGCGACGCGCATAATGCTTTTCCTTCAACCGCTGCATGGATACGAAGCGATGATTACGCTTTTCACCTGGGCTACCCCAAACGGTAAGAAAATCTCGGTAATGCTGGAGGAGTGTGGCCTAACGTACGAGGTTAAAACCATCAATATCGGCAAGGACGAGCAGTTCGCGCCCGACTTCCTCAAGATTTTGCCGAATAACAAGATCCCCGCTTTGGTGGATAGCGATGGCCCGGATGGGCAGCCCATCAGCGTGTTTGAGTCGGGCGCCATCCTGATCTATCTGGCAGAAAAGACCGGTAAGCTGCTGCCAAAGGCACCGCGTCAACGCCTTGAAGTGTTGCAATGGTTGATGTTCCAGATGGGGGGTGTTGGGCCGATGCTGGGGCAGGCGCACCACTTCAACTATTTCGCTCCTGAGCGAATTGCTTACGCGATGAACCGTTACAGCAAAGAAGCCAATCGCCTGTATGGCGTGTTGAATAAACAATTGGCTGAGCGTGACTATGTGGCGGGTGAATATTCGATTGCCGACATCGCGCTCTATCCCTGGACTTTATCGACCGACAAGCAAGGCGTGAGCTTGGCTGACTACCCTCATGTACAGGCATGGCAAGCACGTATGGCTGTAAAACCGGGCGTACAGCGGGGCTTGGCGGTGCCGGCGATCTAATATCAAGTGCTGAAACTGGTTCGTCCGGGAAATCCCTGCTATTGGAATAACTTGCCTGCCGTCAGGCCGGTGGGGTTTTGGCAGAAATGCGAATTTCTGTAGAATCCACTTTTTGAAACAGGGGATTTTCCGATGATCCAAATCGGCCTCGTCATGGGCAGCAATTCTGACTGGGAAGTCATGCAACATGCAGCCCGTCAGCTCAAAGCCTTTGGCATTCAATTCGAGGCGCGTGTCGTCTCGGCCCACCGCACGCCCGACTTGCTCTACGAATACGCCGAAACCGCCGAAGCGCGTGGCCTCAAGGCCATTATCGCTGGCGCGGGTGGTGCTGCGCACTTGCCGGGTATGCTGGCCGCCAAGACTACCGTGCCAGTACTCGGCGTGCCAGTGCCAAGCAAATACCTACGTGGTGAAGATTCACTCTTGTCGATTGTGCAGATGCCCAAGGGTATTCCTGTTGCGACGTTTGCCATTGGTGAGGCCGGAGCCGCCAACGCTGCTTTGTTTGCCGTGGCGATGTTGGCGAACGAGATGCCTGAACTGCGCGCCAAGCTGAATCGGTTCCGTGAACAACAAAAGAGTACTGTGCTGGCTATGAGCCTGCCAGAGATCGTATAAGCATGGCTAACCAACCTATCTTACCACCTGCGATGCTTGGCATACTTGGTGGGGGTCAGCTTGGCCGCATGTTTACCGTGGCTGCCAAGACCATGGGTTATCGTGTCACAGTGCTTGACCCGGACGCCAATGCGCCCGCTGCTGACTTTGCCGATGTGCATTTGTGTGCAGCGTATAACGACCAGGCGGCGCTGAAGACACTGGCGGAAAGTTGTGCTGCCGTTACGACCGAGTTCGAAAACGTCAATGCCGACTCGATGCGTTGGCTTGCACAGCATGTACCGGTCAGTCCATCAGGCGATTGTGTGGCCGTTGCGCAAGACCGCATCCTGGAAAAAAGCTGGATTCGCAAGGCCGGCTTGGCGACTGCGCCTTATTTGGCGCTTGAAACGGTTGAAGACCTGAACCACGACCTGACGCCGTATCTGCCCGGCATCCTGAAAACCGCGCGGCTTGGTTATGACGGTAAAGGGCAGGTAAGGGTAAGCACGGCAGCGGAAGCCCGTGCAGCCTATGCCGACCTCGGCGGCCAAGCGTGCGTGTTGGAAAAGATGCTGCCATTGGTATGCGAAGTGTCGGCCATTGTTGCTCGTACCAATACACACGAAGTGGCGGTTTTCCCTTTGGCTGAAAACCGTCACGCCAAAGGTATTCTGGATATCAGTATCGTCCCCGCCCAGGTTACCCCTGCGTTAGCCGCCAAGGCGCAGCAGATGGCAGTGCAGCTTGCCGAAGCACTCGACTACGTGGGTGTGCTGACGGTGGAATTTTTTGTGCTGGATGGCGACGAACTGGTGCTGAATGAAATTGCCCCGCGTCCCCATAATTCCGGTCATTACACCATCGATGCCTGCCTCACGAGTCAATACGAGCAGCAGGTGCGCGCCATGTGTGGCCTCTACCCAGGGAAGGTCGATCTGCTGTCCCCCGTAGTTATGGTGAATTTACTCGGTGATGTGTGGAAAGACGATGGTGGTGAGCCGAACTGGAGTGTCTTGATGCAAGCGCCGAATGCGCATCTGCATCTCTATGGCAAAAGAGAAGCACGCCCAGGCCGCAAGATGGGCCATTACTGCGTGCTGGCCGATTCTGCCGAAGCAGCGTTGGCGCAAGCCGAAGCGATCAAGGATACGTTCTGATCTGATGATAGGTCGGGTGCTAGGCCCGACCTTTGTAATTTGTCGGGCGTTATGCCCGACTTTGAGGAAAACACGGCATGGATGGCTTGACCACTACCAATCTGACTAGTCTGAAGAAGATCTACTCCGGCAAGGTGCGTGATCTTTATGAGATTGACGACAAGCGCATGTTGATGATTGCGACCGACCGGTTATCGGCCTTTGATGTCATCCTGAACGAGCCTATCCCCGCCAAGGGCAAGATTCTGACGGCAATTTCCAACTTCTGGTTCGACAAGCTCAAGGACGTGGTGCCCAGCCATTTCACTGGCGAACAGCCGGAAGATGTCGTGAGCGCCGAAGACCGGCCGCAGGTAGAGGGCCGCGCCGTGGTGTGCAAGCGCCTTAAGCCTGTGCCGGTTGAAGCGGTGGTGCGTGGCTATCTGGCTGGTGGCGGATGGAAGGATTACAAGGCCGGCGGTATTGTCAGCGGCGTTGCGTTGCCTGCGGGTTTGCGCGAAGCGGACAAACTGCCAGAACCGATTTTTACACCGTCGACCAAGGCAGCCGTTGGCGACCATGACGAGCCGATTTCGTTTGACCAGACCGCCGAGCTGATTGGTCCTGAGTTGGCTGCGAAGGTGCGTGATACCGCTATCAAGCTGTACAAGACTGCCAGCGAATACGCGGCAACCCGCGGTATCATCATTGCGGACACCAAGTTCGAATTCGGTTTGGATGAGGATGGCACGCTGTGCCTGATGGATGAAGCGCTGACACCCGATTCAAGTCGCTTCTGGCCTGCCGACCAGTACCGGCCGGGCAGTAATCCCCCCAGCTACGACAAGCAGTTTGTGCGTGATTGGCTGGAGAGCACCGGTTGGAACAAGACACCGCCTGCACCCGCACTTCCGCTGGAAGTGGCGCAGCGAACCGCAGCAAAGTACCGCGAAGCGTTGGAAAAACTAACTGGCTAGCATCTACGCTTTTAACTGATTTTGGGCAGCCGAGAGGCCTGCTGTTTCTGCCTATAATGCCGCTATCCAAATCGCAGCCATATAGACAGGAAACGGTAGGCCTTTATGTTTTCAGGGCTGATCAAAAAGCTCTTTGGCGATAGCAGTGCATCTACCCCTGTTGCCAAGGCGGGTCCCAAGCCGATTATCGGTGTTGCGTTGGGTGCGGCACCCGGGCAAGCAGGCTTTGTGGCGGGCGCTCATACCGAAACCATGTTGCAGCGGGAGATCATTGTTGATCACGACCTGCAGATCATGGGCTACAACTTCCGCCTGCGCGATAGTGTGCTCAAGCGTAAATCCAAGATGGCCAACTCGGTTTTGCGGTTATACGACGAGGTATTGCTGCGCAATTTCCTGGAAGAAGAAGCCACCAAAGCCTTTGGCACGAAGCGTATCGTACTGGAAGTCTCTGTTTGGGCGCTTGATAGCCCATTGCTGGCCAAACTGCCGCATGGTCGTTTTGTGTTGATGCTGCATTACAACGAAGAATTCTTCCACGAGGCAATCGACCATTTCGCCTTGATACAGCGTTTGAAAGAGCAGGGTTTCCAGATCGGTTTCGATAGTTTTCCACTGCTGCCGGAGCTATTGAACCTGATGCCGCTGGCTGATTTCCATAAGCTCTCGGTTGCGGAGCATGATCTTACCGGGCTATCACAGGCAATTACCGCGGTTAGTCAGGTTGCGCCAGAGTCGGCAGTGTTGGTGGGTGACATTCATTTCTTTGAAGAACTCCAGGTGTGCCGGCAGATGCAGGTGCAGTATCTGCAAGGCAGTTATCTGCGCTGCAAGGAATTGTCTGATGCTGATGCTGTTGATGCCAGTTACCTGCGCTTGATAGAAGTGTTGAATCTGGTGCGCGCCGATGCTGAGTCGACGGTCATCGCCAATGCCATGAAGTACGACCCCATGCTCAGCTTCAAGGTACTGCGCTATGTAAATTCGCCCGGCGCGGGTTTGGTCACCAAGGTCGATACGCTAGACCGCGCTATGATTGTGTTGGGCAACAAACAGCTGTACCGCTGGTTGTCCCTGCTGCTGTTTGGGCATGAGCGGCAGGAAGGCGACCAGGACATCTTGCTGGAAACCGCGCTGATTCGAGCGCGCATGATGGAAACCCTGGGCGCGAAGTACTTCAAGCGCCCAGACCTTGATCTGCTCTTCACCACCGGCATGTTTTCAATGCTAGAGCCGTTGCTGCGTCACCCAATGGCGCAGATTCTTGAAAAGCTCAGCCTACCTGCTGATGTCAACCAAGCGCTGCTTGAACGCACTGGCCGCTTTGGCCCGCTTTTGAATCTGGCCCTGATGTGTGAAGACGGAAACTTGGCGGAGGACCCCGTCCTCTTCGCCGCCGCCAAAGTTACCAAGGCAGAGGTGAACCTCGCCCAGCTGGAAGCCATGCTTTGGGTGGAAGAGGTGGTTTAGGGTGAGGCTGTTCCATGAGAAAGCCCGGTTGTAACCGGTTTTTTCATGGAACATTATCAGACCTTTATGCGAGTATTTTCTTCATTCTCTCGCAAGCCTTCACCAGCCCCTGGGTAATGCCCGGCTCCCACGCAGAATGGCCGGCATCCTGCACGATTTCCAACGTCGAGCCCGGCCATGCCTGATGGAGTTCCCATGCAGAAACCGGTGGGCACGCTACATCATAGCGGCCTTGGACGGTGATCATGGGCAGGTGGTTGATCTTGCCGATTTGCGCCAGCAGATCGTTCTCAGGCAGGAAGATATGGTTGACGAAGTAATGTGCTTCAATACGCCCGACACCCAATGCAACGACGTCAGCACCATAGTTGGCCTGGACAGCGGGATCGGGGAGGAGCGTGACGCATTCACCTTCATATACGCTCCAGATCTTGGCCGCTGGCATATGCACGGCGGGGTCTGGGTTATTCAGGTAGGTATGGAAGTTGCCGAGGAGATTGTCGCGTTCATTCTCCGGTAGGTAACCCGCGAAACGTTGCCACGCCTCGGGGAAGAACTGACGCATGCCGCGCATGAACCAATCGATTTCCCACTGGCGGCATAGGAAGATACCGCGCAGTACGAAGCCAAGGCAGCGATCCGGATGAGCCTCACCGTAGGCAAGCGCTAGGGTTGATCCCCATGAACCACCGAAAATCAGCCACTTTTCCACGCTAAGCATTTCGCGTAGGTATTCGATATCGGCAATCAAGTGCTGCGTAGTGTTGTCGCGTAGCTCCCCCACAGGCGCGGAACGGCCTGCGCCACGCTGGTCAAAAATAACGATGCGGTAAAAAGCAGGATCGAAGAATTGTCTGTGCTTGGGGCTTGCACCGGCACCCGGGCCGCCGTGCAGGAAAAGTACAGGCACCCCTTTGGGATTGCCCGACTCCTCCCAGTACAGGGTGTGGACGTCATCGATGTGCAGCATGCCGCTGCGATTCGGTTCAATGGCGGGATAGAGTTCGCTGCGTTCGGTCATGGACGGTGTCCTCATAGGCTGAGCCGATATGATACGGCTGGCTTGCGGGCTCAACCAACTGTGTGGATGGGGTAAGTTTTGAGACGGGAACCACGCTTACAGTTCACCTACGGGTAAAATAACGCCAGTTTTCTTTTGCGAGCCTGCCATGAGCGCCCCTGAAGCCAATCTCACCGTCGACCTGTCCGGCCTGAACTGTCCTTTGCCTATCTTGCGCGCCAAGAAAGCGCTGGCTGACCTACCCAGCGGCACCGTGTTGCAGTTGATTTGCACCGACCCCGGCACCCCCAGCGACTTCGAGGCATTTTGTCGCCAGACAGGGCATGCGCTGAGCCACCAAGAGCAACGCGAGGGCAAGTTCCTGTTCTGGCTGACTCGCCGCTAACTGTTTCCCTGCTTTCCCTGGACTATCCGATGACGCAACTCACCTTGATTCGCCCCGACGATTGGCACCTGCACCTGCGAGATGGTGATGCGCTGAAGGCGGTATTGCCCGACACAGCCCGTCGATTTGGCCGTGCGATTGTCATGCCCAACCTCAAGCCGCCAGTACGTACGGTGGAAGAGGCCGCCGCTTACCGCACACGCATTCTGGCGGCAGTCCCAGTCGGCATGACCTTTGAACCGTTGATGACGCTTTATCTTACCGATGTGACGCCGCCAGAGGAGATAGCCAAGGTCAAGGCCAGCGGTTTTGTGAAGGCGATCAAGCTTTATCCGGCAGGGGCCACCACCAATTCCGATGCGGGCCTTACCGACATCAACAAAGCCATGCCCACCTTGGCGGCTATGGCTGAGTTGGGTGTGCCTTTGCTGGTACATGGTGAGGTCACTGACCCCACAGTGGATGTGTTCGATCGTGAAACTGCGTTCATTGACCGTGTGATGAAACCCCTGCTGGAAAAGCTGCCCAACCTGAAGGTGGTTTTCGAACATATCACCACCAAGCAGGCCGCTAATTTTGTTTGGAGCGCGGGTGAGAATGTGGCGGCGACCATTACGGCACACCATTTGTTGATGAATCGCAATGCGCTGTTTCAGGGTGGTATCCGCCCCCACCATTACTGTTTGCCGGTGCTCAAGCGCGAAACTCACCGTGAGGCGCTAATGGACATGGTGGTTAGCGGCAGTCCGAAATTCTTCCTGGGCACCGACAGTGCCCCGCATGGCAAATCGACCAAGGAAGCGGCATGTGGCTGCGCCGGCATGTATACCGCCAACAACGGCATTGAACTGTACGCAGAGGCATTCGATGCAGTGGGGGCCTTGGATAAGCTGGAAGGCTTCGCAAGCCGTTTCGGCCCACTGTTCTATGGTTTGCCAGCCAATCCTGACACGATCACCCTGGTGAAGGAGGCAACACCCGTGCCGACCGAACTGCCTTATGTGGCGGGCGACACACTGGTGCCGTTACGTGCTGGCGAGACCGTGGCTTGGCGGCTGGCTTAGAACAGGTTCTTAAACCGTTGGCAGCAACTGGACAGCCTCCTACGGAGGCTGTTTGTCATGAAGCGTTACGCGGCAGATCGCTGTAAACAGGCAAGTGGCGACAGTTAGGGAAGCAAGTAAATTCGAGGGTGCGGGAGACAGTGCGGCATGTAGTACCGCGGGTGGGGGCTACGGCCACCTCGTGAGAGGCCGTATCCGGACCAGCCGCCTTATGGAGGGCTGGTACGGAATGCAATGGTGCTGGGAGTGGTAACCCAGTGCAGTACGTCAGCACTGATTGTCAGCCTATTGATTACAGGGCCTAACAGTTAACTGGCGTAGCCGGCACGGTTTTGGGTGTCTAGCCCGGCGCAACATCGATTTGTAGTATTCCAAAGCCTGGACACTGTATCTACCCCTATTTCCATATTTTGTGTGTGATGTTGGATTTACGTTGTGCGATCACGACAAAGGGCGCTTGTTGCCCACTACTGTGGATAAGTAGGAATACTGCTCACCATGCGAAATAGCGGCTGCCGTTATGTTTCAGCCATTCGCGTTTTTGCTTCCAGTCTGGGCAGGCATTCGAGACCAAGTCCCAAAACCGTGGTGAGTGGTTCAACTCAACCAGATGGCACAGCTCGTGGATGACTACGTAGTCGAGCACGCCGAGCGGTGCTTGCATCAATCGCCAGTTCAGCCGGATTACCCCATGCGCGGTACAACTGCCCCAACGGGTTCCGGCGCTGGATAGTTTGAATGCGCTGTATTGCAAGTCCAGCCGGTCAGCCCACAGTGCCAAGCGTTCCGCCAAAAAGCTGCGTGCTTCGCGGCGCATGAGTTTTTCCAGCGCTTGAGGAATTGCCTCGTCGACGGTGGCAGTCAGATGCAATGCATCAGCTTCCACGCTGGCGCGCTTGAAGCCCAATGCCAGACTTCGCGCCTCGCCCAGCCATTCAATTTGGCTGTCGCCTGCCAAAGGAGAAGTGGGTTGGCATTCAGCAATGGCATCGAGCCGGCTGATAATCCAACTTGCTTTGCGGTGCAGGATGCCGTCCAGTTCGGTGAGTGGAAAGCGGGTAGGAACCGTAACAACCAAGCCGTTCTGGTTTATCTTCAGGCCTACGCTGCGGCGGGCCGAACGTTTCAGCTGCACGCTGACAGCGCGGCCCTCTACGGTGAACAGTCGGCGATCTTCAGCCTGCGAGCGCATTGCTATGGGAGTCTGTTAATTTACGGGCAGCTGGCCAGCAGGGGCCTACCCCGCTGATGCGCTCCATTTCGGCTTCAATCCAGGTTTCCACTTCCCGACCTACCTGATCGGTACTCTTGTTGGCTGTGGAAATGGGCGGGCCAATCGAAACGGTGATTTCACCAGGGTATTTCAAAAAGCTGTTGCGGGGCCAGAACTCCCCAGAGTTGACCGCTACCGGAATCACCGGCACACCGGCCTTGCACGCGACGCGCGCACCGCCATACTTGTAATGTCCACGCTTACCGGCTGGTACGCGGGTGCCCTCGGGGAATATGACGATCCACGCGCCTTGCGCCAGCCTTTCTTTACCCTGCCGGATAAGTTGGCGGCTGGCTTCGTGTGGTTGCGAACGGTCCAGCGCAATCGGCCGCAGGCTCCACATGCCCCAGCCAAAAAACGGAATCCAAAGCAGTTCGCGTTTCACCACCCATACGGTAAGCGGTAGCATGGTTTGCAGCGCCATGGTTTCGAAGGCAGACTGGTGTTTGCTCATCACCACTGCGGCTTTGGGCGGTAGGTTTTCCTGGCCGATTACCCGCCCCTTCAGCCCACAGGTGAAGCCCAGCCACCACACGCCAAACCAGCACCAGTAGCTGATCACACGGTAACGCACTTTATAAGGCAGGGGCAGGGCCAGCATGCAGGCAATGGCGCAAAGCACAGTATTCAACGCCCATCCGGTCATATACAGCGCAGAGCGTAGCCACAGCATTTACGATTCCTCTTGGCCGATGAGGTCGAGCACAGCTTCCATCAGGTCGTAGAACACTTTGGTATCGGGTGGCAGACCACCTTGGGCCAGGGTCTTCTCACCTTTGCCGGTGCGCACCAATATGGATTGTGCGCCCACAGCTTCGGCTGCTTCCAAGTCACGCAGGCTATCGCCCACCACAACGGCTTTTTCCAGCCGTACATCGAAACGCTGGGCAATGTCGCGGTACATGCCCGGCTTGGGCTTACGGCAGGCGCATTCCATATCTGCCGTATGCGGGCAGAAGAAGATCGCATCGACCCTTCCCCCTACACCGGCCAACAAGCGGTGCAGTTTTTCGTGCATGGCGTTGAGCTCGGCCATACCAAAAAAGCCACGCCCGATGCCGGACTGGTTGGTGGCAATCACCACCCGCCAGCCCACATGGTTGAGCAGGGCAATGGCTTCCAGACTGCCATTGATGGGCACCCACTCGGCGGGTGACTTCACAAAATCGTCGCGGTCTTGGTTGATAACGCCGTCGCGGTCGAGGATGACGATTTTCATGGCAGTGTCGGTCGTTATGATGAAGCATGCGGCGTTGGGCGGAATGCCCTAGCCCGCATGCTGCACCGGGGGTCAGTCGGCTAGCAGCGAAATGTCCGCCACTTGGTTCATCAACTCACTCAGTGTTGCCAGCAAGGCCAAGCGGTTGCCACGTACGGCAGCATCTTCGGCCATCACCATTACGCTGTCGAAGAAAGCATCTACCGGGGCGCGCAAGCCTGCCAGCTGCTTGAGGGCACTGGTGTAGTCATGCGCGGCCAGCGCAGCCTTTACCGGCGCTTGCAGCGTGGTAAGCGCACCATTCAAATCACGTTCGGCAGCTTCCACCAGCAGCGTAACGCTGATAGCAGGTAGCGGTGTACCTTCGACGACGTTCTTCTTCAGGATGTTGCGAATGCGCTTATTGGCAGCGGCTAATGCTGCGGCTTCCGGCAGTGCCTTGAACTCGGCGACGGCCGACAAGCGAAGGTTCAGTTCATCAAAGCGGCTGGGGGTATCAAACAATACGGCTTCAATATCTGCGGCTGGAAAGTCAGCCGCCAGCAGGTGCTTCAAGCGTTCGAGCATGAAGCCGAACACGCCATCCACCGTATTTGCCGCCACAACGCCTGCCGGGAATGTCGCTGCCGTTTTTGCCAGCAGGTCCTTTAAATCCAGCGGCAGGCGGGCTTCCACCAACATTCGCAATACACCGAGGGCAGCACGGCGCAGGGCAAACGGGTCTTTGTCGCCGGTCGGGATAAGGCCAATGCCCCAGATGCCTACTAGTGTTTCCAGCTTGTCGGCCAGGGAAACGGCTTGAGCTATGGCGCTTTCCGGCAGGGTGTCGCCGGCGAATCGGGGGTGGTAATGGCCTTCGATGGCAGCGGCAACGGCCGCATCTTCGTCATCCAACCGGGCGTAGTAAGTACCCATGATGCCCTGTAATTCAGGGAACTCGCCGACCATATCGGTTAATAGATCGGCTTTGGCCAGGTGGGCGGCGCGTTTGGCTAGTTCAGTATCGGCGCCCAGCAAGCCTGCGATGGTGGCAGCAATGGTTTCCAGACGTTGTACGCGCTCGAGCTGGCTGCCGATCTTGTTGTGATAGACAACATTGGCAAGGCGGGTGACACGGCTGTACAGGCGGTGCTTCTGGTCTTGCTCGTAGAAGAACTTGGCGTCCGAAAGTCGTGCACGCAGCACGCGGCCATTGCCGTTGATGATGTGGCTGGGGTCGGCGGTTTCGAGGTTCGAAACAATCAGGTAGTGATGGGTCAGCTTGCCTTGCGCATCCAGCAGCGGAAAGTACTTCTGGTTTTGCTGCATGGTCAGGATCAAGCATTCCTGCGGTATCTTGAGGAAGGCTTCATCGAAGCTGCCTTCCAAGGCGATAGGCCATTCGACCAATGCCGTCACTTCGTCGATCAGCGCGTCGCCACCGGCATAGCTGCAAGCGCGCTTCGCCGCCATTTCATCGAGCTTTTGCTTGATGGTGGCGCGGCGCACATCAAAGCTCGCCATTACCTTGCCTTTGTCGCGCAGGGTGTCGGCGTAGGCATCGGCGTTGGCGATTTCGACTGGGCCTTGCGACAGGAAGCGATGCCCACCAGTGACTCGACCGGATTGGAACCCCAACACTTCGCCGGCGACCACATCGCTGCCGTGCAGCATCACCAAGCCGTGCACTGGGCGGATGAATTGGCTATCGCGGTTGCTCCAGCGCATCAGCTTGGGAGCAGGCAGTTTCTTCAGTGCTTCGGTGACGATGCCAGCCAGGTGCGCCGCCAGTGGCTCGCCTTTCTTTTCGGCGCGATAGATGAAGACATCCTGCTTGCCGTCGCTGGCTTTTTCCAGTTTATTGAGCTGATCGGCGCCCAGGCCAACCGAGCGGGCAAAGCCCAGCAATGCGGGGCTGGGATGGCCTTCCTTGTAACCCGCAGCGACAGTGGGGCCTTTCTTTTCCACCAGGCGGTCGGGCTGTATGGCGGTGACATTGGCCACGGTGACGGCCAGCCGGCGGGGGCTGGCGTAGTTGACCACGGCAGCATCGGCTGCGGCGAAACCCAGTTTCTTCAATTCGCTGCTGATGGTTTCGGCAAATGAGGCTGCCAAGCGTGGCAAGGCCTTGGGTGGCAGTTCTTCGGTGAACAGTTCAATCAATAACGTTTGGCTCATAAAACTTCTTTTTTCACTGCAAGGCTGCCGGCGGGCGCCTTATTGGGTTGATCTAGATTCGGGCTGAGCCGTTATACGTTGCGTGGCTTGGGCTGCGCTTATCCCTTGGAATCAGCAGCGTCCTTCTGTTTGGCGAGCCCGCAGACCTGGCGCAGGAAATCAGCCTTGTAGTTGTCGGTACCGGTTGGTTCGAATACCCACTGAAACCCCGGTACGTCGCGACGACTGGTTTCGTAATCTTCCTTGTCACGCCGTTCAACAGCGATGCCTGCCATTTCGCCCTTGGCGCACTGGATTGCAAAGCGGTCGTATTCCTTGCGGTAGTCGTCCTCGTCTTTGAAATCAGATTGCTGGTCTTCCTTGAAAGTACGCAACACCCACACATATACCAGCGGTTCGTTGTAGCCATCGGCATCGTCGGTTTCGATACTGTTGAAATCGACCTTGGTTTCAACGTCAGGTAGCTGGCCAT
This sequence comes from Chitinimonas sp. BJB300, assembly GCF_002735695.1. Lineage (GTDB taxonomy): Bacteria > Pseudomonadota > Gammaproteobacteria > Burkholderiales > Chitinimonadaceae > Chitinimonas. The sequence goes on along the minus strand of NZ_PDZH01000014.1, from coordinate 34,071 downwards.
ACAAGCGCCAGTCGGCTTCTTTGTCTTCGGGTGCTGGTGTCGGCGGTTCAGCGTTTTTGGTATTCATGTAACTGCCGCCACATGCGGCAAGACCGAGGGTCAGGAGCAGTGCAGCGGCAGTTTTCATGGCAACCTAGTCCTTCTTCAACATGGGGAAACCCAGTGCGGCACGGGCATCGTAATAAGCCTGAGCCACGCCGCGCGACAGGGTACGGATACGGCCAATATAGGCTGCCCGCTCGGTTACCGAGATGGCGCCGCGTGCATCGAGCAGATTGAAGGTATGGCTGGCCTTCATAATCATTTCATAGCCTGCCAGCGGCACTTGTGCTGCCAGAAGACGCATGGCTTCGCTTTCATAGTCGTTGAATTGCTTGAACAGCAACTCGACATTCGAGTGTTCGAAAGCATACTTCGATTGTTCGACCTCGTTCTGGTAGAACACATTGCCATAAGTGACAGGCGTGTCGTCGGGCAAATGCGTCCAGATCAGGTCGTAGACGTTCTCTGTATTCTGCAGGTACATCGCCAGCCGTTCCAACCCGTAGGTGATCTCACCGAGCACAGGCTTGCAGTCCAACCCGCCTACCTGCTGGAAGTAGGTGAACTGGGTGACTTCCATGCCATTGAGCCAGACTTCCCAGCCCAGGCCCCACGCGCCTAATGTTGGGCTTTCCCAGTCGTCTTCCACAAAGCGGATGTCGTGTAAGGTGGGGTCCAGCCCCAGTGCTTTCAGCGAACCGAGGTAAAGATCCTGGATATTGTCTGGGCTGGGTTTGAGCGCCACCTGAAACTGGTGGTGCTGGAACAAGCGGTTGGGGTTCTCGCCATAACGGCCATCCTTGGGGCGGCGCGAAGGCTGCACATAGGCGGCGTTCCAGGGTTCGGGCCCCAGGGCACGCAGGAAGGTGGCGGTATGGAAGGTACCCGCACCGACTTCGCAGTCGTAAGGTTGCAAGAGCACGCAACCGTAGTCGCCCCAGTATTTCTGCAGAGTAAGAATGATTTGCTGGAAGGTCAGCATCGTGACAAGCGCTCGCTAAGTAGTCGCCGATCCGGCAAGCAGATTCGCTCAGCAGGAGACGGTGACGGGACGATGTAAAACGTCGATTCTACTTGAACTTATCACTAGGTTTGCACTGCTGCTGCCCGCGAGGGTAATCGGGTAGTTTGGATCGGGGCATCTGCGCTAGCCGATGATCTGTACAAGCCAACGTGGCGGGGCAGATGTGTTGCTTTAAATCCTCATGTATTGCAATGCTTACTGGGTTTGTTGAGCAGGCTATCGCCCCGCAAGTTCTGTGTATGTGGCTTGTTACCGTGGGCATTATCACAAAACTTATCTAGGCCCACCTTGGCGGCAGGTATCATCGCCGGCATTCTTCCAAGCCTGCCCGAGCCGTGCTGCACCTCTATCAATCCAATCGCCTAGACACCTTGGCCAGCCTGTTGCAAGGCGTGTTGTCGGTGCCTCCTGCCAATGTCTATGCGCGCGAGACGATTATCGTCCAGGCCCGTGGCATGGGGCGTTGGCTGAGTTTGAAGATTGCCGAGCAGTTTGGTGTCTGCGCCAATGTGGACTTTCCATTGCCGGCCGGGTTTTTGTGGCAGTTGATTGAAACCGTTCTTGGTCCGCAACCGCGCAGCGGCCCGTTTGGCAGCGACGCGCTTTCTTGGCGTTTGCACGTGATGCTGGCTGAGCCCCCCACTGGGCTGGCGGGCTATCTGTCGGTGCATAGTCCCAAATCTTTAGTGGGTGGGGGCGCTGAAGGTCCGCAGCACGAATACCTTTCCGAGCGGCGGCGTTGGCGGTTGGCTACCCGTATTGCCGATGTATTCGACCAATATCTGGTTTATCGCCCCGATTGGCTGCAAAGCTGGGAGGCCGGCCATGCTCTGGGCCTGGGGCAGGACGAAGCATGGCAGATGGCACTTTGGCGTAAGCTGGCGCTCGACCGGAGCAGCGCCCACCGTGCTGATTTGATGCAATCGTTGATCGACCGCTTGCACGACCCAGCCCCCTTGGATTTGCCCGAGCGAATTGTGTTGTTTGGCAGCAGCAGCCTGCCGCCATTGTTGCTACAGATCTTGCAGGCACTAGCCGAACGCATTGATGTAGCCTTGTTTGCCCTCAACCCCAGCAATGCGCCTTGGGGCGATATCACCAGTCGTGCCGATGCCCAAGGTGTGGGCGAACGGTTGCTGGCCGCTTGGGGTGCACAGGGGCGGGTGTTTTTCGACGAACTCGCGGCGGTTGATGCACTGACCAACCTGTTTGACGAGACGCCACCCCCCGCCAGCCTGCTAAAACAGTTGCAATACGATGTACTTACCCTGCAGGCACGTCCCGCGTTGCTGTTGGGCAGCGACGATCAGAGCCTTGCTGTCCACGCCTGCCACAGCCCGCTGCGCCAGGTCGAGACACTCAAGGATGCGCTGTTGGCGCGCTTGCAGGCTGACCACAGCTTGCAGCCGGCCGATATTGTGGTGCTGTGTCCCGATATCGACAGCTATTCGCCTTACATCGACGCAGTATTTGGCCAGGGCGAGCCATCACTACCCTATGCGGTAGCCGATAAAGGTGGCTTGGCTGCCTCACCCTTGCTGGAAGGCTGGCTGGAGCTATTGCGCCTGCCCGATACCGATTGGGAGGCCGACCGATTGGCTGCCTTGTTGGAAATGCCGGCGTTGGCGGCCAGTTTTGGCCTGGAGGCAGAAGATTTACCGCTGTTGCACGACTGGATAGCCGCAGCAGGCATTCGGCGTGGCCGCCAGGGTGATGCCTTTAGCTGGCAGGCGGGTATTGGCCGACTGCTGCTGGGGGTGGCCATGCCTAGCGATGTGGCACCTGATGGTGCTGTACCGCAGTTACCCCTGTTTGCCGGTTTGGTGCCGGTGGCGGACCTGGATTTGCGGTTTGCAACCCAGGTGGCGGGGCTGAGTCGCTTTGTTCGCACCCTGTCGCGCTGGCAAGATGCTTTGAGCCGGCCACGCTCCTTGGTGGAATGGTCGCAATTACTAGCTGGTTGGCTCGGGCGTTGGTTTGTGGAAAGCGAAGCGGACCTGCCTGCGCTCGATACGCTGCGTGCCGCCTTGGTGGAATTGGGCGAGTTGGCTCAGCGTAGCGGGGTAGATGTCCCGGTCGGTAGGGTTGCGGTACTTGAATGGTTGAATACTGCGCTGCAAGCGGGTTCCAGCGCAGGTGGCTTCCTGACTGGTGGGGTGACTTTTGCCCAGCTGATGCCGATGCGCAATCTACCTTTCCGCGTCGTGGCCGTGCTGGGGCTGGATGATGGCCGCTTCCCGCGCGACAGCCAGCCCGATGGTTTCGACCTGATTGCCCGACACCCACGCCGGGGAGACCGGGCCCGTGCGCTGGATGAACGCTGGCTGTTTCTGGAGACCGTGCTGGCCGCCGGCGAGAGTCTGTTGCTGTTCTATACCGGCCGTGATGTACGTAGTGATGTCGCCCTGCCGCCTTCTACGGTGATTGCAGACTTGCTCGATGCGATTGATAGCGGTTGGTGTGACGCTACAGGCCAGCCTGCGGCGCGGCGGGTTGTCTATACCCATACCCTGCAACCTTTTTCCCCCCAGCAGTTTGCGGTGGATGCCGTACTGCCGGCGTTTGACCCACGTTGGGCTAGTGTCGCGCGCTTGGCTGGGCAGGGTAGTGGCCAGCCACCCAACTTGGCGAGCGCCAGTTTGCCCGCCGAGCGAATTGAAGATGTCGCCTTGGCCGATTTGCTGGCCTTTGCCTGTGATGCCAGTGGCTGGTTCCTGCGCCGGATTGGGGTGCGCTTTGCGCGGGGCGAGGCCGCGTTGGCAAGCCGAGAACCATTTGCGTTGGATGGCCCAGCCCAGCGCGCCCTGTTGCAGCTGGCGGGCGATGACGCCGATGTGGTTGTGAACCTCGCTTTGCTCGGCCATGGTGCAGCGCTGCTGCCTGAAGGACTGGCTGGCGAGATCTGGGCTGAGCGTGCTGCCCAGCAGTTTGGCCCGGCGTTGGCGTTATGGCGGCAGTTTGGCGAGCAGGAATACCCGGTCGAGCTAAAGATTGAGGGCCTGCGCTTGCATGGGCTCTTGCGTGGCCTAGACAGCACCGGCCTTGGTCTGCGCCACGCCGGCAAATTGCGCGAAGCCGACCGGATTGGCGCATGGTTGCAGCATCTTGTTTTGTGCATTTGCCAGCCTGCCGGCATCGCGCTGCAGAGCCGGCTGATTGGTCTTGTTGAACGTGCTGATTACGCCACGCCTATTGATGCACAGGGCTTGCTGGCCGACTGGTTGGCAGCTTATCGCATGACGTACCAACGCCCCTTGCCGCTATTGCCTCGCAGTGGTTTTGCCTATGCCGAGGGTTTGAATGCAAAGCGTGATGGTGGCCCAGAGCGTGCCATGAGTAATGCACGTAAGGCTTGGGAGGGTTCACCTCAGCAAACCGGCGAAGGCGACTTCGACAGTGTGCGGGCGCTATGGCGCGGGCAAGCCCCGTTTGATGACGATTTTGCCGCCATCGCCGAGCAATTGTTATCACCGTTATTGGCACACGAAACCCGGGGGAAGCTGGCATGAGCGCGGTTTTCCATGCCCTGAGCGCGCCGCTGGATGGTCTCAACCTCATCGAGGCCAGCGCCGGTACGGGCAAGACGTGGACGATAGCCGCGTTGTATGCACGGCTGGTGCTGGAGCAATCGCTTAGCCCAGAGCAGATTCTGGTGGTGACCTACACCAAAGCCGCCACGGCCGAGCTGCGGGGCCGGATTCGCGCCCGTTTGGCTCAGTTGGCCGATAGTTTCGAGCGTAACCAGCCGGTCGATGACTTTTGCGCGGCGCTGCTTGCCGCGACTGACGAGGCGGGTCGCCTTGAAGCGTCGCGTCGCCTACGTGCCGCGGTGTCGGGGTTTGATACTGCCGCAGTGTTCACCATCCACAGTTTTTGCCAACGTGCGTTGGGTGAACATGCACTGTTGGCGGGCTTGGAGCTGGAGCGTGAATTCCTGGCGGACGAAGCCGAGTTGCTACAGGCAGCCGCCGATGCCGCCTGGAAAGCGGAAATCGCCACCGCCAGCCCGGCATGGCTGAGCTGGTTGATTGCCAACAAACAGTCGCCGGAAGGTTGGTTGAAGCTATTGCGTGGCTATCTAAGCCACAGCGACCTGCGTATTGCCCTGCCAGTGGGTGTTGATGTCGATGCAAGCGAAGTACGGTTTCAACAAGCCGCCACCGCATTGCATACCACCTGGGCCAGGGATGGCGAGGCCGCCTTGCAATGGTTGGCTGCACGTTCGGAAGCGGGACAATTCAAAGGGTCGCATCGCAAGGACTGGCTTGCGGGCTCGATTGCCTTGTGGCGTCAGTGGCTGTCGGGCAATGGTTTGCCCGATGTGGTTGAAGACGAGAAATCACCGGGGCAGGCCGAGAGCAAAGTCCGCCGCCTTTATTTTCGTGAGCTCACCGAGGCGTTGAAGGTACCCGCCGAGGTTCCGGCCGTATTTCGTTTGTTCGAACCCTATATCGAGGCGGCGCTACCGTTGCAGCAAGCGTACGTCGCACGGCTGGCGGCCACCCATGCCCGGTTGATCGGCGAGCTTGCCGAGCGTTTAGCCGAGCGCAAGCTGGCGCTGGGGGTGATGAGCTTTCACGACCTGCTGGTGGAATTGGAACAGGCACTGGCTGGCCCAAACAGCGCCCAACTGACGATAGCGCTGCAAGACCGTTACCGCGCCGCGTTGATCGATGAATTCCAGGATACCGACCCGCTGCAGTTCCGGATTTTTGATCGCTTGTTCAATTCCGTACCAAGCCCGGCGCAGGCCAGCGTCTTCTTGGTGGGCGACCCCAAGCAGGCCATCTATGCCTTCCGTGGGGCCGAGCTGCATTCCTATCTGGCCGCCCGCGCCAAAGTCAGCCCGAATCGTCGTTATAGCTTGGCGACCAACCGGCGTAGCACACCGGCGTTGGTGGCGGCGGTGGGCAGCTTGTTTGCCCAGTCAGCAACGCCTTTTTTGCTTAAAGATTTGGATTACCCCCCTGTCGCAGCCGAAGACGATAAACCCGTGCTGATGGTGGGCGGCCAAATACAGCCTGCCATGGCGTGGGAATGGTTGGGCGATACAGCGCTGGGCAAGGGTGCGGCGCGCATTCAGGCGGCTGCCAAATGCGCTGACCGTATTGCGGCGTTGCTGGCCCCGGGCGTAGCCAGTTTGGGCGAGCAGCAGTTGAAGGGAGGGGACATTGCCGTATTGGCTGGCGCACACGCTGAATTGGAAGCCATGCAACTAGCCTTGAGCGAGCGTGGCGTGCCCAGTGTGCGCCTCAGCCAGCAGAGCGTTTTCGACACGGATGAAGCGCGGGATTTGCTTCAACTGCTTTCGGCCCTGATTGAGCCTTCCGAGCGTGCTGTACGCGCTGCGATGGCGACAGTCAGCATGGGTCTGGACGCAGCCGACCTGTATGCCCGTCTGCACGATGAAACCGCCTGGGAAGCGACGCTGGCCGAGTTTCGCCGCTGGCAGCAGTTGCTGCATAGCCGTGGTGCGATGGCCGCCCTGAATGCGTGGTTGATTGAAAGCGGCTGTGCCGAACGCATTGCCGCATGGCGTGATGGCGAGCGCCGGTTGACTAACCTGCTGCACCTGTTCGAGCTGATTGAACTGACCCGGCGCGAACGACCGGGCCTTGCGCCGTTGTTGACGTGGTACCGCAACGCATTGGCAGATTCGAGTGGTGAAAACGATGGTCGGTTGATGCGTTTGGAAAGTGACGCCAGCCGGGTAAGGTTGGTGACCATTCACGCATCTAAGGGCCTGGAGTACCCCGTCGTGTTCTGCCCCTTTTTGTGGGAAGGTGCGCTGTTCAAGCAGGGCGAAACTTTGGCGTTGTGCCATGAAGGTGATGGCAATGTGCTCGACTTCGGCTCGAGCCGTTTTGCCGAGCGACGCGCTGCGGCCAGGCAGGAAAAGCTGGCCGAAAAGCTGCGGCTTTTGTATGTGGCGTTAACCCGGCCAAAGAGTGCCTGTTTTATCGCGTGGGGCGAGGTGAGCGATCTATCCAGCTCGGCGCTTGGCTGGTTATTGGCCGGCGGGGTAGAGCGAGACCGCAATGCGGCTGAGTTGCAGGCAGAGGTGGATGCGCTGATTGCGCAGGTCGGAGACACCACGGTGATGGGTTGGACAACTGCGCTGCCTGAGGCCGATGCACTGCCTGTATCGCAAGCGCCGATGCCCATCGACACGCAATTGGCACGGTTGACGCGCCGGTTGAGCTGGCAGTGGCGTATGAGCAGTTTTTCCGCCCTTACCGCTGGTGTGCATGCCGAGCAGCCTGATTACGATGCCCACCCCCGTGAGCCCTGGTTGCTGGACTTGGATCAGGCCGGGCCATTCGATACTTTCCCAGCCGGGCCGCGCGCGGGTATTTGTCTGCATACCTTGTTCGAAACCTGGGATTTTTGCAGCCGCGACCGCAGCAAGCTTGAAGCCCTCGCCCGCAAGCATTTGCTGGCGCATGGTTTTGAAGCGGGTTGGGCGAGCATGGCGGCTGATCTGGTGGAGGCCACCCTGTCTGCGCCGGTGACGGAACAAGGCCGCAGCTTGTTCGGTTTACCACGCCAGCAATGTTTGATCGAACTGGAATTCACCTACCGACTGCAGCCATTTGCCTGGGCTCGACTGGCTGCGATATTGGCCGAGCCGGCGCATGGCATGCCACCCGTATTTGCCCAGGCTGCAGCCAGCCTTAGCGCAGAGGTGGGCGCGGGCTATTTGAAAGGCTTTATCGACCTCGTTTGCGAGTTGGATGGTCGCCATTATGTGCTGGACTGGAAATCGAATCGCCTCGGCGGCTATGGCCCAGCCAAGCTCGAAGCGGCGATGGCCGAGGAGCACTACTATTTGCAGGCGTTGATTTACTGCGTGGCGCTGCACCGTTATTTGCGCTGGCGCAAGCCGGGGTATGACTACGAACGTGACTTTGGTGGCGCGCTCTATTTGTTTCTACGGGGTATGCCGCAGGGGGGCGTGTGGCGTTATCGGCCTACCGTGGCGCTGATCCACGCCTTGGAAACCTTATTATGCGGTACGACGCAATGAATACCGCCACCTTGCCCCCTTTTGCTGCCGAGTTAGTTGCATGGCTGGCCGAGCATTTCCCGATGGCGGGCGAGGCTGCTTTGCTGGGTGCCGGTTTGGTTACCAGTCGCGCTGCTGAGGGCCATGTTTGCGTAGATTTGCAGGCTGAAGCGGGTCGATATTGGAATGGCGAAATATTGCCCGATTGGCCGACGTGGCGTACTGCATTGCAAAGCAGTGGTTTTGTCGCCGGCCCCGGCAGTTTTGCCCCGTTGATACTCGATGGCGGTAAGTTGTATCTGGCGAGGCTGTGGGCCGATGAGCAAGGGTTGGCCGACATGCTGCGCCAGCGTGCCGGCCCGACTGCGTTGAGCCCTGAAGTAATCCGCAAGGTGTTGACGCCTTTATTTGCCGGCGCAACGGCTGATGATGGCCAGCGTTTGGCGGCAGCCACGGCATTGTTGAACCGGATTTCCTTGATTTCAGGTGGCCCTGGCACAGGCAAGACCACCACGGTAGCCAAGGTGCTTGCCGCCTTGGTGCAATTGGAGCCAGATAGCCGCATCGTGCTGGCGGCCCCAACCGGGCGGGCAGCGGCGCGGATGGTTGAAGCGCTGGAAGGCGCGAAGCAGCAACTGGGCCTGGATTTGGTTACCCAGGCAGCGCTGCCAAACCACGCGCAGACTTTGCATCGTCTGCTGGGTTATCGGCCCGATTCGGCTACACCCCGGCATGGGCTGGACAACCCCCTGGCGCTTGATGCCCTGGTGGTGGATGAAGCCTCGATGATCGACTTGGCGCTGTTCCGTCGCTTGCTGCAGGCGCTGCCTGCGCATGCGCGGTTGATCATGCTGGGCGACCGCGACCAGCTGGCATCAGTAGAGGCTGGCAGCGCGTTTGCCGAACTGGTGCGGCTGGCGGGCCATACGCCGGAAGGAGCGGCACGTTTGGCGGCAGCCAGTGGTGCAAAGCGAACGGCGGGCTTGGTATCGACGCCGCTGAGCGATGGCATCGCTTTGCTGACCCATAGCCACCGTTTCGGGGCGGACAGCGGCATTGGCGCGTTGGCGCGCTGCGCCAACGCGGGTGACGTACAAACTGCCTTGGCAGTCCTACGCGCTGGCTATACCGATGTGGCTTGGCAAGCGGGCCGTGTAGCCGAGTGGTTGCCCGTTATGCTGGCCAAGCTGGAACCCAGCCTTGCTGACTACCGCCATGCTGTTGGCGAAGGGGATGTTGGCCGCGCATTTGCTGCATTTAATCGGTTACGGCTGCTGTGCGCCGTACGCGAAGGGCCCGCAGGCGTGGCGGCTGTCAACCGGCTGATTGAAACCCGCTTGCTGCAACAGGATATACGGCGCAAACCGTGGTATGCCGGCCGGCCGGTGATTGTGCGCGCCAACGAAACCACACTGGGTTTGGCCAATGGTGACGTCGGCATCACCCTGGCTGGGCCTGATGGATTACGGGTGGTGTTTCCCAGTGGCGAGGGGTGGCGTGCGTTGGCGCCCGCCCGCTTGCCGGCGCACGACACGGCTTTTGCGTTGACGGTGCATCAATCCCAGGGCTCTGAGTTTGCGCAGGTTTGGTTGCTGCTGCCCGATGAGGAGGCCGCGGTGTTGAATCGCAGCTTGGTCTACACGGCACTGACCCGGGCACGCGGGGCCGTCATGTTATGGGGTTCCGGCACGACGCTGGCGGCCGGGCTGGGGCGGGAAACCAAGCGGGGCAGCGGACTAGCCGAGCGATTGTCGTAAGAACCTGTCTAAAGTCTGTTGCGCGTCGGCAATATGGCATTGAAAACACCCTCGGAATGCTCATTTACCACTCGTAAACTCCACTTCCTCGGCTGTTTTCGCTTTGTCTCGCCCTAGCTCGCGAGTCTTTAGACAGGTTCTAAGCTAGGGCAGCCGTTTTTCCCATTCCTGCACCCAAATCACCAAGGCCGCGGCTGACATGGGTTTGGCGAAGTGGTAACCCTGGGCGATATCGCAGCCTTCGCCTTGCAGGAAGGCCAATTGTTCGGCGGTTTCCACCCCTTCCGCCACGACTTTCAGCCGCAGGCTTTGGCCGATGCGAATCACGGCGCTGGCTAGGGCCCGGTCGTCCTGGTCTTCGCTCAGGTCGCGCACAAAGCTTTGATCGAGTTTCAATTCACTGACGGGGAATCGCTTGAGGTAGCCCAAGCTGGAATAACCGGTGCCAAAGTCATCCACTGCCAGGGTGATGCCCATGCTATCAAGCGCGCGTAACACGTTGAGGGTGTCATCATCGCGCTGCATCATCAGGCTTTCGGTAATTTCCAGGGTCAAATGATTGGGTTTCAGGCTGTGGCGATCCAAGGTTTCGACGACCCGTTGATACACATTGTCATGGCGGAACTGGCGCACCGACAGGTTTACGGCGATGCGTGGTATCGCGATTCCTTGTTTTTGCCATTCAGCCATCTGGTGGCAGGCTTCATCCAGCACCCAGGTGCCGATTTCATCAATCATGCCGCATTCCTCGGCGACTGGAATGAACTCGGCGGGTGACACCATGCCCCATTGCGGGTGATGCCAACGGACTAGCGCTTCCAACCCATGCAGCCGGCCGCCATCGATATAGACTTGCGGTTGGTAGTGAAGCAGGAGTTCATTGCGGGCCAATGCCACGCGTAACCCGGCCTCCATCTTGAGCCGGGCCGATGCGTTCTGATTCATTTCATAGTGATAGAAGCAGTACGCGTTACGGCCGCCTTCCTTGGCCCTGTACATGGCGGTATCGGCATTCTTGAGCAGGGTGTCGTAATCCTCGCCATCGCTGGGGTAAAGGCTGATGCCGATGCTGGCCGATGGATTTAGAACGAAGCCGTCGAATTCCACACGTTCGGCGGCGGAAATAATCAGCTTTTCGGCAATGGTGGCTGCGCCGCTCATATCGCATTCGGGTAGCAACAGTACGAACTCGTCGCCGCCAAGGCGGCAGACCGTATCGGAGTCGCGCACCAGTACTGCCAGGCGTTTGGCAATGGTCCGCAGCAGTCTGTCGCCGATGGCGTGGCCCAGCGAGTCGTTGATGGTCTTAAAGCGGTCCAGATCGATAAACAGCAGCGCCAGTTGGGTAGCGTCACGCTGGGCTCGCGCCAAAGCCAATTCCACCCGGTCGGCAAACAGGGTGCGATTGGGCAGGCCAGTAAGGCTGTCGTAGAAGGCGAGGGTATGTACACGCGCTTCGGCTGCGCGGTGTTCAATTGCAATACCGGCCAGATGAGTACAGGCACTTACTACGCGGCGGTGATAGTCACTGGGACCACGCTTTTCACGAAAATAGAGGGCAAAGGTGCCCAGCACCCGGCCGTCGCTGGCATGTATCGGCGTGGACCAGCAAGCGGCAAGCCCATGCTGTAGAGCCAAGTCTTTGAAATTTTCCCACAGGGGGTCGGTGGCGATATCGCAGACTTCGATGCTGCGGTCAAAATAGGCGGCAGTGCCGCAAGAACCAATCGTTGGGCCGATGCGCAAGCCGTTGATGGCTTGGTTGTAGCTTTCGGGCAGGCTGGGAGCTGCGCCGGTGAATAATTGATCGCCTTCCAGCAGCAAAATCGAGCAGAAGGCGTCCTTGGTCAGTATCTCCATCCTTTGTGCGAGCAATTTGAGCAGATGCGAGATGTTATAACCAGCAGCCACGGCCTCCAATGCATCATGCTGCATGTTGAGCATGCCTTCGGCCTGTACCTGCTCACTGATATCGAGCGTGTAGGACACCATAAACTCTTCGCCTTCAAAGTTCAGGTAAGAGGCGTGTACTTCGATGTCGATCAAGGTGGAAGGGATACGTAGGACTTCGGACCGCTGACGTAGCGCACCGGTGGTCTTGATACTTTCCCACAAATTGGGCCAATTCAATTCGCTGATGCCCAGATTGAAGTGCCAGATCGGTTCGTTGATAAGTTGTGTATGCGGGCAATTGACTAGTTCACACGCATAGCGATTGGCGTAGTTGATTTTCCCCGCGGCATTAATCCATACCACGGCAATGCGTGCCTGCTCCACGCTGTATTGTGTTATCCGCAGCCAGTGCTCGGCAGACTTCTGCGGGGTGATGTCATGCACGATGGAATGCAACAGCGTGCGCCCTGCTTGGTCAATGGCGGAAGACTGAATTTCCACATCGCGTATCTCGCCGCTTTTCAACCGATGGCGAAACTGGAAGTAGAAGGTTTCCTCCTCTGTCGTGCGGGTCAGCTGTGTTTGGATTTCCTCGGGGCTCAGCGTGTTGATCTGGTTGATGTTGAGCTGGCTGAAGGTCTCGGCGTCATACCCGTAAAAGGCGCAGGCTGCTGCATTAGCGGCAACAATTCGGCCATCCTTCGGGTCGATAATCAACTTGATGGTGCCACTATGCTCAAATACAGCTTGGTTGGCTCGCTCACTTTCGGCAAAGCGCTGCTCGGCTTCACGTCGCCAGCTGATGTCTCTGACAAAGGCAATTTCTCCTTCGTAGCTGTCTTCCGCGTCCCAAAGGGGGGCAGTACACATCTGCGTCCATATTTCTTCCCCATCAAGCCGGCGAAAGCGGAGGTCGTAGGTTTCATGCTTGCCTTGGCGGCGGCGCTCAAGATGCCGTTGGACCACGGGGATTTCATCGTCGTAGATGAAGTCCCAGATTGGTCGATTCATGATGTCTTCGGCCTGCCCACCCAAGATTTGCGCCATCCTGGCATTCAGGTAACGGGTATGACTGGTGTTGTCGACCAGCCAAATCCCTTCCTCCGCGTCTTCAACTATACGACGGAATAATTGCTCGTCAGTGTGGTTAAGCAGAGCCGGCATGATTTCCCAGGTGACTCGATGGCGATCAGCATCACACCAATATATATAGGGCTTACACAGGTTCTTTGCAGTCGTAACGGCGAAGTGGTGATCTCTAGGTACCGTTTTGCTATGTGAATGGATGCTTGCGTAGGCTTACCTGAGGGAGTTGTGATGTTTGTCCGGTGCTGGAAAACAAACAGCGCCTGTGATCACAGGCGCTGAAAGGTTAAATAAAGAGGTGTCTTGGAATGGCGTGCCAGCGTTAGAAAGTAGCTTTCCTCAAATGCAAAAGATGAATAAGAACCGGTTTACGTCAGCATCAAGCGCTCTATAAACAGCCCAATCGCCATGATGAGTAAAGCAGCAATGCCAGCGCCAATTACCCACCTTCTGGCACGACGCCAATATGGATCTGCGGTACGGCGTACTTTCCAAAAGCAGAAAGCCCAAGCTAATACAAGGAAGACAAATAGGATACGTAGCAGCAGGAACACGGATTAGATTCTAGCCGGGGTGTATTGATGAAAAGCGCTGGGAGCTTCGTCTGGGCTGTTGAAGCTGACATACTCCCAAGCATCCCGGTCGGCTAGCAAGGCGCGTAGCAGTTTGTTGTTCATGGCGTGGCCGGATTTGAAGCCTTCGAAGCTGGCGATGAGCGGGTGGCCAAGGATATACAGGTCACCAATCGCATCCAGCACTTTGTGACGGACAAATTCATCTTCAAAGCGCAGGCCTTCCTGATTTAATACTTTGTATTCATCCAGCACGATAGCGTTTTCCATGCTGCCACCCTGGCCAAGGTTGTTGGTGCGCATGTATTCGACTTCATGCATAAAGCCAAACGTGCGAGCCCGGGCGATTTCCTTGATATACGAGGTGTCGGCGAAATCCAATTCCACCGACTGGGCGGCTTTTTGAAAAGCGGGATGCTTGAATTCGATGGTTAGCTTGACCTTGTAGCCTTCGTGCGGGGAAAGCCGAACCCATTTGTCGCCATCAACGGCCTCAACAACTTTCTTTACACGTACGAAGCGCTTCTTGGCTTTCTGATCTATCACGCCCGCTTGTTGGATCAGGTACAGGAAAGGTGCGGCACTGCCGTCCATGATGGGCATTTCTGATGCCGTCACGTCCACGAATACGTTATCGATGCCAAGCCCTGCAAAGGCAGACATCAGATGTTCGATTGTGGCTACGCGGACTCCGTCTTTGACCAGCGTGGAGGAGAGGCGGGTGTCATTGACGAGGTCCGGCCCCACCTTGAAGGCAGGCTGTTCGGGTAGATCGGCGCGTCGAAACACAATGCCGGTATCGACAGGGGCCGGCGAGAGGGTGAGTTCCACTTTTTCACCGGAGTGCAGTCCTACGCCTACAGCGTGAATCGGTGACTTCAGCGTACGTTGATTGATCATGACAGGGCGCTCAAATTAACTTACCGCGCCAGGCGCGCTGCGTGATCCCGTCTCCTCCTTTGATAAGAGGATAAGGAACAAGGGAATGCATAACGCCAGAGGCAACAAAGCCTCAAGTTTACCGTATGGCAAATTCGATGTTGATTGAACCTTACTATGGCGGCATTAGGCAGACAGCGCCAATAACCTGCTCACGGTACATCGTGAACAGACACCGTGCCACACTGCATTACCAGCCAGTTTCAATGCCTAGGCACCGTCACGCGCCCCCCGGGTCATGCTTAGAAGGCTTCGTCGCACACAATGTACGGCGAGCTTCACGAGCTGGAAACCGGGGTGCACAGTAGACGTTCTCCCATCCGGATCAATCCGCCTGTTTACGCAGGAATGCCGGAATGTCCATGTCACCACCCGAAAATGCCGGGCTGCGGTGAGATTCGACCGCCAAGCCGCCACCGTTGTTATTGCCACGCTGATTCCGGCGCATAACAGCAGGTACATCCAGCTCGTCGTAATTCGGCATGCCAGCGTCGTCGGTGCCGGTACGTTGCACGATATGCAGATTCGGCGACTTTTTCGACTCATGTCCGCCTAGCCCGGTAGCCACGAGGGTCACGCGGATCTTGTCGCCCATATTTTCGTCAAAGGCGGTGCCGAAGATGATGCGTGCATCGTCAGCGGTGTACGCTTTGATGGTGTCCATCACTTCATGCACTTCACGCATCTTCAGGCTGTAGTCGGCAGTGATGTTGACCAATACGCCACGTGCGCCATTGAGGCTGATATCTTCCAGCAAGGGGCTGGCGACGGCAGACTCTGCGGCGATACGGGCACGGTCCACGCCTTCGGCGTGTGCCGAACCCATCATGGCCATGCCCATTTCGGTCATGACAGCCTTCACGTCGGCAAAGTCCACGTTCACGAGGCCGGGTACGTTGATGATTTCTGCGATGCCTGCAACCGCACCGCGCAGTACGTCGTCGGCAGCTTTGAAGGCATCCTTGAAGGACACATCATCGCCCAGCACCTGCATCAACTTGTCGTTCGGGATGATGATCAGTGAGTCGACATACTTGTTCAGCTCTTCAATACCTGCTTGTGCCGCTTTCTGGCGTTTGCCTTCGAACGCGAATGGGCGAGTTACCACGCCCACTGTCAGGATGCCACGTTCACGGGCGATTTCCGCCACGATGGGCGCAGCGCCCGTGCCAGTGCCACCGCCCATGCCGGCGGTAATGAAGATCATGTCGGCGCCTTCGATCATGTCGGCGATGCGTTGACGATCTTCCTCTGCTGCCGCCCGGCCAACGTCCGGGTTGGCGCCTGCACCCAGGCCCTTGGTCAGGTTGCTGCCCAATTGCACCACGTTGTCGGCGCGATTGCGCTTTAACGCCTGGGCATCGGTATTGGCGCAGATGAACTCCACGCCAGTAACGCCAGAATTAATCATGTGATCGACAGCGTTACCGCCACAACCACCGATACCAATCACTTTGATTCTGGCGACTGGTGCAATATCCTGCGCTGCTTCCAGAAACGAAATAGGCATTGCTCTCTCCTCTTTGCCCGAACTAACTACTTAAAAAGTGCCAACGGTTTTGGCCGCCGACCTTCGACTCAGAAATTCCCCTGAAACCACGTCTTCATGCGTTCTAACAGGCCACCAATACTGGCTCCCTGCATTGTTTTGTAACCATTGCGCTGGGCCTGCTGCCTGCCCAGTACCAACAAACCTACAGCGGTAGAAAAACGTGGGTTTTTCACTACTTCTGCTAGTCCGCCTACGTACTTGGGCACGCCCAAACGCACTGGCAGGTGGAACACTTCTTCGCCTAACTCGACCATGCCCTGCATCTGGGCCGAACCACCGGTGATAACGATGCCGCTAGAAAGCCGCTCCTCAAAGCCGGAGCGGCGTAGTTCGGCCTGAACAAGGCTGTACAACTCTTCAACCCGTGGCTCAATGACTTCAGCCAGGGTTTGGCGATTGAGCTGGCGCGGTCCACGCTCGCCCACACCGGGTACTTCAATCATTTGCTGCGGGTCTGCCAACTGACGCAGGGCCACCCCATGGGCCCGCTTGATGTCCTCGGCTTCCTTGGTAGGCGTGCGCAAAGCCATGGCGATATCGTTGGTAACCTGATCACCCGCAATGGGAATCACCGCCGTGTGGCGGATGGCGCCATCGCAGAACACGGCGATGTCGGTTGTGCCGCCACCGATATCGATCAGGCAGACACCCAGTTCCTTCTCGTCCTCGCTCAGCACCGACATCGCGCTGGCCAAGGGTTGTAGGATCAGATCATTCATTTCCAGGCCGCATCGGCGCACGCACTTGGTGATGTTCTGCGCCGCGCTGATGGCGCCGGTGACGATATGAACCTTTACCTCCAGGCGTACGCCGCTCATGCCCAGTGGCTCCTTTACATCCTCCTGTCCGTCGATGATGAATTCCTGGGTCAGGATGTGCAGGATCTGGTGCTCGGTAGGAATATTGACGGCACGCGCTGTCTCAATTACGCGGTCAACATCGGCCTGGGTGACTTCCTTGTCCTTGATTGCGACCATGCCGTGCGAGTTGAAACTGCGGATATGGCTGCCGGCAATGCCGGTCAATACCTCGCGAATCTTGCAGTCCGCCATCAGCTCGGCTTCCTCCAGCGCGCGCTGGATGGCCCCAACGGTTGATTCGATGTTCACCACCACGCCTTTTTTCAATCCTTTGGACGGAGCCTGCCCAAGGCCGATGATTTCCATACGGCCATCGGGCAATACTTCGGCCACCAGCGCCACGATCTTCGAGGTGCCAATGTCGAGCCCGACCAGCAGGTTCTTCGTTGTGTTCGGTTTATTCACCGTCATTCTCCAAATGCACTATTCGTTACCTTCCCACATCAAGTTGTCTTGGGGGCGGGTTTGGGCTTTGGCTTAGGCAGAGGTACGCCATCAGGAAGCCGTACTGCAAACCCATTCGGGTAACGCAAATCCACATAAGAAATCGGACGACTGATTACAGCCAAGGTGCGCGGATAGGCCTCAACAAACTTGGCCAGCCGCTGCTCCGGGTTATCCCGGCCGATTTCCACCAATAATTTTTCATCGAGTTGCAGCCGCCAGGCTCGCCGAGGCGAAAGCCAGATATGGCTGGGCTTGCGTGAAATAGTCATCAACTGGTCGCGAAAGCCGACATAGCCCTGCGCCATCTCGAACTCGCTGCCTTCCGGGCCTTCCAGTACAGGTAGCGACTCGTTGCTGGCTGCGTCGAATCGCTCGCCATGGGTATTCAAGAGACCAACCGAACCCCATCGGGCCAGCGCCGTGTGTTCTTCGATCGCCACGTCCAGCCTGTCGGGCCAGCGGCGGCGCAAGTTGACCTGGCGCACCCACGGTAGTTTTTCGAAAGCTGAGCGGGTGTTGTTCAAATCCAGGGTAAAGAAGGTGCCCTTGAGCTCGTTCTTCACGATGTATTGGAGTTGCTCGCGTGTAACATGCGACAAGCTGCCTTCGACCTTGATCTGCCGAACCGGAAACAACGGTGAGTGCACAACGACCAGCAATGCGGCGTACAAGAACAGCAGCACGGCCAGCGCAATCAAGAGGTTGGAGAGCCAGTTGAGGGCTTGTGGTTTATCCCACATGGCGGGCTCCTAGCTGGATTGCCTGCTGCGTGCGCCGGGCGTAGCCCGTCGGGATTAACCGGTTTGCTAGCTCTGCCATGTGTCCGTGATCGAATCCCACTCCCTCCGCCCTCGCCCGCCGGCGAGGGGACCTCGCTTTGCTCGTCAGTGCGATGACGACGTTTCTCGAACTCGTTGGCAAGCATCGGGCGTAGCCCGTCGGGATTAACCGGTTTGCTAGCTCTGCCATGTGTCCGTGATTGACTCCCACTCCCCCTGCCCTCACCGCCGTGAGGTGGCCTCGCTGCCGCTCGTCAGCGGCACGCTCGAACGGCGTAGCAACGTCCCGCCCTGTAACAGGGAAGTACGTACTGGGTTGGAGGGAATGGCTTGCTTGCATCCTTATGCCTTTAGCGTGGTGTCGAGAATGCTCAGCACCAGGTCTTCGTAACTCATTCCGGCAGCCTTGGCGCCCATGGGAAAGAGGCTGTGGCTGGTCATGCCGGGGGCCGTGTTGACTTCCAGTAGGTAGGGGTTGCCAGCTTCATCCATCAGGAAGTCCACCCGTGCCCAACTTTCACCGCCAATTGCCCAGAAGGCTTGTTTCACCAGCTCGGCGATTTCGGCTTCCTGGGCAGGAGTGAGGCCACAGGGGCAGCGATAGACCGTATCGTCACGGAAGTACTTGGCTTGGTAGTCGTAGAACTCGGTAGCCGGTTCGATCTTGATCATCGGCAGCACGTTGTAGCCTTTGACTGCATCACCCAGCACTGGCGCGGTGTACTCACCGCCGCCAATAAATTGCTCGGCCAATACCAGCCGGTCGTATTTGCGTGCTTCTTCGAAGGCGGCCTTCAGCTCGCCCTTGGTTTTGACCTTGATCACGCCGATGCTGGAACCCTCGGTAGCGGGCTTGACGAATAAGGGCAATCCCAACTTGTCCTCTACCGCCGCGAAATCGCTGTGCTCATCCAGCAGTTCGAAAGCCGGGATAGGTAAGCCCAGTGCGCGCCAAAGCAATTTCGTGCGCAGCTTATCCATGCCGATGGCCGAAGCCATCACACCGCATCCGGTGTAGGGGATGTTGAGGCAATCGAGCGCGCCTTGGATGGTGCCGTCTTCACCGCCGGGACCATGCAAAATCAGAAAGGCACGGTTAAAGCCTTCTTCCTTCAGTACTGAGAGTGGCTTGTCTTTTGGGTCGAAAGCATGCGCGTCAACGTCGCGGCTTTGCAAAGCGTTCAGCACACCGGTGCCGCTCATGATCGACACTTCGCGCTCTGCCGAGGTGCCGCCAAAGACGACGGCGACTTTTCCGTACTTGTTCATGCTTTTGTTACCAGTTTGGCAGGGATGCCGCCGATGGAGCCGGCACCCATGGTGATAATCACATCGCCATCGCGGGCGTGTTCCAGAATGGCTGCCGACAGGTCGGCAACGTCTTCAACAAAAAGGGGCTCGACCTTACCGTGTACGCGCACGGCGCGCGTCAGCGCACGACCGTCGGCGGCGATAATGGGAGACTCTCCGGCGGCATACACCTCGGTGAGCACCAGTGCGTCGGTAGTCGACAACACGCGGGCGAAGTCTTCAAAGCAGTCGCGCGTGCGGCTATAGCGATGCGGCTGAAACGCCAGCAGCAAGCGCCGCTCGGGGTACGCGCCGCGCACGGCAGCCAGTGTGGCGGCCATCTCAACAGGGTGATGGCCGTAGTCGTCGATCACGGTGACGCTACCGCCTTGCGGCAGGCTTGTGTCGCCGTAGTGCTGGAAACGCCGGCCCACGCCGCCGAAGTCGTTCAGGGCTTTCTGGATAGCGGTTTCAGACGCGCCGACTTCCAAGCCGACGGCAATGGCCGCCAGACTGTTCAGCACGTTGTGGTGGCCGGCCGCATTCAGCGTGATTTCAATGCGGTATTCGATACCGTTCTTCCAGACAGCATCAAATCGCATGCGGCCGCCGGGCAGGGCGACGATGTTTTCAGCACGCAACGTGGCGTCGGCGCTGACCCCATAGGTCGTGACGGGTTTCGACACCATCGGCAGGATGGCGCGTACATTCGGGTCGTCGATGCACAGCGCTGCCCGGCCGTAGAACGGCAAGTGGCTGAGGAAGTCGAGGAAGGCCTGCTTCAGTTTGACGAAGTCGTGTCCATAGGTGTCCATATGGTCGGCATCGATATTGGTAACGACAGCCAACACCGGTTTGAGCATCAGGAAGGACGCATCGGACTCATCGGCTTCCACAACGATAAAGTCGCCGCTGCCCAGTTTGGCATTGCTGCCGGCTGCGGTGAGCTTGCCGCCGATGACGTAGGTTGGATCCAGGCCCGCTTCGGCCAGGATCGAAGCAATCAGGCTGGTAGTGGTAGTCTTGCCATGTGTACCTGCCACGGCAATGCCCTGACGGAAGCGCAGCAGTTCGGCCAGCATCATGGCACGTGGGATCACCGGTACTTGGCGCGCGCGTGCCGCCAACACTTCCGGATTGTCGGCTTTGACGGCTGTGGAGGTGACGACTACGTCGGCATGCTGCTGGTAACCGGCATCGTGGCCAAAGAAGACCATGGCGCCAGCCTCGCGCAGGCGCGATGTAACGGCACTCTCGCCAAGGTCCGAGCCCGATACGTCAAAGCCCAGATTCAGCAGGACCTCCGCAATACCACACATGCCGGCACCACCGATGCCGACGAAGTGTATGCGTTTGACCTTGTGTTTCATGCGGTTACTTCCTCAATGATGTCTGCTACCACCTGTGTGGCGGCGGGCAAGGCTTTGTTTCTGGCTGCCTCGGCCATATTCACGAGGTGCTCGCGTGTTAGTTCAGTCAGTTGCGCCGCAAGCCATTTAGGCGTGAGGTCGCTCTGCTGGACGAGGATGCCGGCACCGGCATCGCTCAGATATTTCGCATTGCCAGTCTGGTGGTCATCCACGGCATGGGGATAGGGCACTAGGATGGATGCCACGCCTGCAGCAGCTAGTTCGGCTACGGTCAGCGCCCCGGCCCGGCAGATCACCAGATCGGCGTCGCCGTAGGCTAGGGCCATGTCGTCGATGAATGCCACGCAGTCGCCGCTTACGCCGGCGTCCACGTAGTTGTTACGCAATGCTTCAAGCTGCTTGTGGCCTGCTTGGTGTATGACTTGTGGTCGCTGCTCGGCAGGGATGCAGGCCAGCGCTTGTGGTACAACGGTATTCAATGCGGTTGCGCCCAGGCTGCCCCCCACCACCAGAATGCGTAGCGGTCCGCTGCGGCTGGCGAAGCGCTCGGCCGGTGCTGGCAGCGCTGCAATTTCTGGTCGTACCGGGTTGCCCACCAGGGTGCCGCGTGCAGCAAAGGCGTTTGGAAACGCGGTAAGCACGTAGTCGGCAAGGTGGGACAAGACCTTGTTGGTCAGACCGGCCACCGAGTTTTGCTCATGGATGAGCAATGGTTTCCACAACAACGTGGCGGCCAACCCACCCGCGAAGCCGGTAAAGCCGCCAAAGCCGATCACGGCATCGGGCCGGTGGCGGAAGATGACGGCGACCGACTTCCATAGCGCGACGGCTTGCTCGAACGGTTGCACCAGCTTGCGTACCATTCCTTGCCCACGTACGCCGCCAATAGCGAGGAGTTCGATAGGAATGCCGTGGCGAGGCACCAATTCGGCTTCCATCCTGCCCTTTGCCCCCAGCCATACCACGGTCCAGCCGCGCGACTGCATTTCCTTGGCGACAGCGAGCGCCGGGAAGATATGGCCGCCGGTGCCCCCTGCCATGACCATCAAGGTCCGGGCGCGGCTTGTGGTCTGGGGCGCACTTGTAGTTGAAAGAACAGCTGCCTTGTAATCAGCAGATTGCTCGGACTGCTGGGCGGGTGAAAGCGTATGCTCAGCACCATCGCTGTTTTTGGCTTCATGCTGTAGGTCCCGTACCTCGTTCATACCGTGTACCCCCCCATCAGCTGGCGGTTTTCCCAATCCACGCGCAGCAGTACAGCCAGTGCAATCAGGTTGGCCAGAATGCCTGAGCCACCAAAGGACAACAGCGGCAGGGTAAGACCCTTGGTAGGCAGCAAGCCCATGTTCACACCGATATTGATGACTGACTGCACACCCAGCCAGATGCCGACGCCCTGGGCGACCAGCGCTGAGTAGTAGCGTTCCAATTTCGCGGCCTGGATGCCGATGGCGAAGGCGCGGAACACAACCCAGCTGAATAACATCACGACAATGGTGATGCCGACGAAGCCGAATTCTTCTGCGATGATGGCCATCAGGAAGTCGGTATGGGCTTCGGGCAGGTAACTGAGTTTCTCAACTGAGCCGCCCAGTCCCACACCCACCCATTCGCCTCGTCCAAAGGCAATCAGCGAGTGGGAAAGCTGGTATCCCTTGCCGTAGGGGTCTTTCCAGGGGTCCATGAAGCCCACGACGCGTGCCATGCGGTAGGGTTCAACCACGACGAAGAGCACGAAGCCGATCATCAGCGCCACCATCAGCCCGCCGAACAAACGCCAATCGAAGCCGCCCAGGAACAGAATCCCCATGGCAATGGCGGTAATGACGGCAAGTGCGCCGAAATCGGGCTCGGCCAGCAACAACACACCAGTGACCAGCATCACCACGAACATCGGCACAAAGCCCTTCACTAAGCTGTGCATGTAGGCGGCCTTACGCACCGTGTAATCGGCGGCGTAGAGCACCACGAAGAACTTCATCAGTTCAGACGGCTGCAGGTTGATGACGAACAGCGACAACCAGCGTTTGGAGCCGTTGACCTCCCTGCCGATCCCTGGAATCAGGACCATGATCAACAGCCCTGCGCCAAACAAGAAGATATAGGGCGAATACTGTTGCCACATCCTGGTCGGGATCTGGAACGCCACGAAAGCCGCCACAAGACTCACACACAGAAAGATACTGTGGCGGATAAGGAAATAGCTGGAACGGAAACCGGTATCGTGGTCGACTTCCGCGGCAGCAATCGAGGCTGAATAGACCATGATCAGGCCAATGGCGAGCAGCAGCAGCACCGACCAGACCAAGGAAAGGTCGTAGCCGTGCATGCTGGGGCGGCGCGTGAGAGCCTGATAAAACTGCTTCACTAAATTTGCTCCTGTCCGTGTGGGTTGGTCTGCTTAGTCATTGCCGAGCGTCCGGACCGCAGAGATAAACATCTCGGCGCGGTGCGCGTAGTTCTTGAACATGTCGAAGCTGGCGCAGGCGGGGGACATCAGCACAGCATCGCCGGCCTGGGCTTCTTGGGCAGCCACCTGCACGGCTTCATCCATGGTGCCGGCGTCGATCAGCTTGACTGACGTATTCGCCAGCGCCGCGCGAATCTGCGGGCCATCCCGGCCGATGAGGATGGCGCTGCGTACCTTGCCTTTGCAGGCGGTCGCAAGCGGGCTGAAGTCCTGGCCCTTGCCATCGCCACCGGCGATCAGCACAACGGGCTGGTTCATGCCTTTCAGCGCGGCTTCGGTCGCGCCGACATTGGTGCCCTTGGAGTCGTCGTAGTAACGCACGCCTTTTACTTCGGCGACGAATTCCACCCGGTGTGGCAAGCCCTTGAAGCGTTTGAGGGCCGACACCAGCGGCAGGGTAGGCAGGCCGATAGAACGGGTCAGCGCCAATGCCGACAATGCGTTGGCTGCGTTATGCAGGCCCGCCAGGGGTAATTCGCTGGCCAGCATCAGCACAAAGTCGCCGCATACCAGTTCGTAATCATTCCCCGCCTTATGCAGGCCGTATTCTGTGGGTGTGCGGGGTGTATCGAGGCCAAACCAGAACACCTGACGACCAGGGCGCGCCATACCGCGGCAGTAGCCATCCTCGCGGTTCAGCACCATGGCGCCGAGGCCTTCGAATACGCGGGCCTTGGCTTGCGAGTAATGCAATATCGAGTCGTAGCGGTCCAGATGGTCTTCGCTTACGTTCAGTACTGCTGCCGCATCGGGTGCAAGGCTGACGGTCGTTTCCAACTGGAAGCTCGACAATTCCAGCACCCAGACATCCGGCTTGGGGCGCACTTCGGTTTCAATTTCGGTGAGCACGTCCAGTACTGGGGTGCCGATATTGCCGGCGACGATGGTGTTAAGGCCGGCAGTTTCACACATTGCCCCCACCATGCTAGTTACCGTTGACTTACCGTTCGAGCCGGTGATGGCGATGACCTTTGATTTTGGGTCGATTACCTCTCGAGCGCGGGCGAACAATTCAATATCACCCATGACTTCGACGCCGCGTTCGATGGCATCAGCAATGTATGGGTTGGAAAGCGGTACGCCAGGACTTACAACCAGCAACTCGGCATCGGTAAAGGTTGAATCGGAAAACGCGCCCAGCTTGGTCGGTATCTGCGGCAACAGCGCGCGCAGGTCGGCAAGCGCCGGTGGTGTATCACGGCTGTCCGCCACACTGACTACAGCGCCATGCCGGCTAAGCCATTTGGCAGCCGATAACCCGGTGATACCCAAACCCACAACAGTGATGTGCTTGCCTGCTAGGTGCATAGCGCTTCGTCCTTAACGCAGTTTCAGGGTGGCAAGGCCGGCGAGAACCAGCAACATGGTGATGATCCAAAAACGCACCACGACCTGGGTCTCTTTCCAGCCTTTTAATTCGTAGTGATGGTGCAGGGGAGCCATGCGGAATACCCGTCTCCCGGTAAGCTTGAAGCTGGCGACCTGGATCATCACGCTGAGCGCCTCGACCACAAACACTCCCCCCATGATGGCCAGCACGATCTCCTGCCGTACGATCACGGCGACCGTGCCCAGCGCTGCACCTAATGCCAATGCGCCCACATCGCCCATAAATACTTCGGCGGGGTAGGCGTTGAACCACAGAAACCCCAGGCCCGCACCCGCCATGGCGGCGCAGAAGACCGTTAATTCACCCGCACCGGGAATGTGCGGCAACAGAAGGTAGGAGGCGAACCGGGCATTACCGGCTACATAGGCAAAGATCGCCAAGCCCATCGCCACCATGACGGTAGGCAGGGTGGCTAGGCCATCAAGGCCATCAGTCAGGTTGACGGCATTGGATGTGCCGACGATGACGAGATAGGTCAGTACCAGAAAACCCGCGGTACCGAACGGGTAGGCAATGTGCTTGAAGAACGGCACGATCAGCTCGGTATTGGCTGGCAGCGTAGCGGTATTGGCGAGGTAGTAACCTGCACTGATAGCAATCAGCGACTGCCAGAACAATTTCTGTAGGCTGGTCAAACCTTTGGGGTTCTTCAGTGCCACTTTCTTGTAGTCGTCGATAAAACCGATGATGCCGTTACTCAGCGTGACCAGAAGCACCACCCAGACATATTTGTTGTCCAGGTCTGCCCACAGCAGGGTGGTGAGTCCGATCGACAGCAGGATCAAGGTACCGCCCATGGTGGGCGTACCGGCCTTGACCAAGTGAGTCTGTGGGCCATCATTGCGTACAGATTGGCCTACCTTCATCGCCGTGAGCTTGCGAATCACCCAGGGGCCGAGCATGAAGCTGATGAACAGCGCAGTCATGGTGGACAGCACGGCGCGTAGGGTGATGTAGTTAAAGACATTGAAGGCGCGAACCGAGTCACCGAGCCAGTTGGCGAGAAGCAGCAACATATTATTTTTCTCCCATGCCGGCAGCCGGCTGGGTCAATGCATTTACCACGCGCTCCATTTGCATGAAGCGCGACCCCTTCACCACTACCGTTGTGCTGGGCGTAAGTTCTGTGCGGAGGGCAACGAGTAGGGCGGTGTGGTTGGCAAACCAATTGGCGCCATCGCCAAAACCGGCGACGGCTTGTTGCATTTGCTCGCCAACGGCGAACAAACGCTCAATACCCTGTTGGCGTGCATAGACACCGATTTCGCGATGTCGTTCTGCGATATCGACACCGATTTCCCCCATATCGCCCAATACCAACAGGCGTTTACCGGGCTGGACCGCCAGCACATCCACGGCGGCGTGCATGGAATTGGGGTTGGCGTTGTAGCTATCGTCGATAACCAACGCGCCATTGCTGGCCCGCTTTTGCTGCAAGCGCCCCTTGGTGCCAACATAGGTATTGAGCCCGGTCGCGATTTCGTCGGGCATCAGCCCCATTGCAACGGCAACCGATGCGGCAGCCAGGGCGTTGCGGACGTTATGTTCACCTGGTACTTGCAGCTTTACTGCTGCCGTACCAGCCGGTAGCACTATCTGGAAATGACTTTCGAGCGGCTTGAGCTGCACGTCGGCAGCATGCACGTTGCCACTATGCAGGCCGAAGTCCAGTACGGTTCGGTGGTTGGCAAGTTCGCGCCATAAAGGCGCGTAGATATCGTCGCCATTGAGGATAGCGACGCCATCGCTTGCCAAGCCTTCGAAGATCTCACCTTTGGCCCGTGCCACGCCCTCAATGGAACCAAGGAACTCTAGGTGTGCCGAGCCTGCATTATTGAGCAACGCCACATCGGGTTTGGCGATCTTGGTGAGATAGCTGATCTCGCCAAAATGGTTCATTCCCAGCTCCAGCACGGCATATTGATGCTCGGCCGTAAGGCGCATGAGCATCAGCGGCAAGCCGATGTGGTTGTTCATATTCCCGGCTGTGGCCAGCACAGCCTGTTCGCCTACCTTGTTGCGCAAGATAGTCGCCAGCATTTCCTTGACCGAGGTCTTGCCGTTTGAGCCTGTGATACCGATTACCGGGATGTTGAACTGCTGACGCCAGTAGGCGGCCAAATGACCTAATGCCGCTAGTGTGTCGTCTACCTCGATACGATTGCCGGTGAGTTCAGGCAGGCGACCATTTTCGACTAGGACACATGCAGCGCCTTGCGCTAATGCCTGTACAGCGTAATCGTGGCCGTCGAAGCGGTCGCCACGTAAGGCGACAAACAGGTCACCGGTTTGAATGTCACGACTATCCGTGCTGACGCGGGTGAAACTGGCCGCAGCTTCACCCTGCAGCTGGCCGTTGACGGCGCTGGCGGTGACAGACAGGGTCAGTATGGGCTTGCTCATGTTCTACAGCGCTTTCCAAACCGCAAGTGCGGCTTCTGCTTCATTTACATCGCTGAATGGCGTTTTTACGCCATTCGCGTCCTGGTACTCCTCGTGTCCCTTACCAGCAATCAGCACGATATCGCCAGGTTCAGCCAACTCGATGGCCGAACGGATGGCGGCGGCCCGATTGCTCAAAATGCTGTAGTCGCCTCGGTTGATGTGCTTGGCTGCGACACCATCCACGCCAGCCAGGATGTCGCGGATGATGGCCTTGGGGTCTTCCTTGCGTGGGTTGTCGTTGGTGATGATCACAGTGTCGGCCAAATGGCAGGCAATGCGGCCCATCTGGGGCCGTTTACCTTTGTCACGGTCGCCGCCACAGCCAAAGACACAGAACAGTCGACGGCTTGCTGGAAGGACTTCACGCAAAGTGCTCAAGGCATTTTCAAGCGCATCGGGCGTATGGGCATAATCGACCACCAGCAGTGGCTTCTTTCCCCCGCCCAGCCGTTGCATACGTCCCTTGGCTGACTCAACTTGCTCTAGCACGGCAACCGCATCGGCAAGTGATACATCGCTTTTCAGCAGCACACCCAAACACGCCAACAGGTTATAGGCGTTGAAACTTCCTAATAGTGGGCTCTTGAGTTCGGCTGGGCCCCAAGGTGAGCTGATGTGCATGTGGATGCCGTCCAGATTGCACGCCAATTTGGTGGCGCGTAGGTCGCCATCATTTAGGCCGTAGCTCAGCGTCAACGTTTTGGGGATCTGCTCCAGCAATTCGACGCCAAATGCGTCGTCCGAATTGATGATGGCTGTTTGCAATCCTTCCCACTCAAAAAGCTTACGCTTGGCTGCGCCATAGGCCGCCATGCTGCCGTGGTAGTCGAGGTGGTCGCGCGTCAAATTTGTGAAGACCGCCACGTCAAACTCGACGCCATGGACGCGGGCTTGTTCGATGCCATGCGAGCTGACTTCCATGGCTAAATGGGTTGCACCCGTCTCACGAAACTCGGCCAGCAGGTTATGTAGGCGCAAAGCATCGGGTGTGGTGTGACTGGCTTCGGTTAAGGCGTCCAGCGCGCCGTAGCCCAGGGTGCCGAGCAATACGGGTCGCTTGCCCAATAAGGTAAAGGCTTGTGCTAGCCAATGTGCACAGCTGGTTTTTCCATTGGTTCCGGTGATGCCGATGGTCCAGAGCGACTGGCTTGGATTGCCAAGTAAATGGCTGGCGATGATGCCGGCCTGCGCCCGAAGTTGCGGGATAGCAAGGTTTGGCGTTTGCCAATCAACCGGCCAGCTGAAATTCTCTGCTTCCCACAGCACGCAGCCGGCGCCTGCCGCAATGGCATTGGCGATATGACTGCGACCATCGCTGTACTCGCCTTGGAACGCCAAAAAGGCATCGCCGGGTTTTACCCGGCGGCTGTCGGCAACGAGGTGACGACCGGCTGCAATGGCATCAATCGCAGTCCAATCCAGAGAAGGCAGGGCCCAGCTGGCTGGCTTCATGTTTCCTCCTTTACCTCAGGCTCTGCTGGGTCGGGCAGCAGAATATTGTTTAGTGGTGCATCGGGCGGTACGCCCAGCATGCGTAAGCTGCCGGCAACCACGCTGCTGAAGGTAGGGGCAGCTACGGTACCGCCATAGATGGATGCACCACCTGGCTCGTCGATCATCACCGCCACGACCAGGCGCGGATTGGAGATCGGTGCGATACCGACGAAGGAACCCACATAGGCTTTTGTGCCAACGTAGCTGCCGCCAGCCAATTTCTTGGAGGTACCCGTTTTACCGCCCACCCGGTACCCTACGACTTGGGCACGTAAGGCTGTGCCGCCCGGTTGGGTGACGGTTTCGAGCATGTTTCTTACTTCTTCAGCGGTTTGGGCGCTCATGACGCGTTTGCCGGGCAGAGGGGCAACCAGTTTCTGGAAGGTCACTGGGCGAATTTCGCCATCGGTGGCGAATGCCTGATAAGCCTTGGCCATTTGCAGAAGGCTGACCGACAAGCCATAGCCGTAGGACATCGTGGCTTGCTCAATGGGCCGCCAGGTTTTCCATGGACGCAGGCGGCCAGAGGCTTCGCCAGGGAAGCCGCTACGCGGCGCTTCGCCGACGCCGACGGAGTCGTAGAAATTCCACAGATATTCCCGTGACAATTCCAGCGCAACCTTGGCAGTGCCGACGTTGCTGGATTTCTTGATGATGTTGGCCAAACTGAGTGGCCCGTAGGAATGAACGTCGCGAATAGTGGCAGGGCCTATAGTCAAGGTGCCGTTATTGGTGGACATGACGGTTTCAGGTTTGAATTTCCCGCTCTCCAATGCTGCGGAAATACTCAGCGGCTTCATGGTTGAGCCCGGTTCATACAAGTCGGTAATCGCGCGGTTGCGGCGGGCTGCGGGGTCGTAATTGACCCGGTTGTTTGGGTTGTAACTAGGGTAGTTGGCCAGCGCCAGCACTTCGCCGGTCTGGGCATCCAGCACGACAATACCGCCGCCTTTGGCCTGATTGACCTCCACGGCGTTTTTCAACTCGCGGAATGCCAGGTATTGGATCTTGCGGTCGATGGATAGCGTCAGTGTCTGGCCGTCGCGCGGTTTTTCGATACTGGTCACGTCCTCGACGATGTAACCGCGGCGATCGCGAATCACCTGGCGACTTCCGGCCTTGCCTGCCAGCATACTTTCGCGCGTCAGCTCGAAGCCTTCCTGGCCTTTGTTGTCGATATCGGTGAAGCCGATGATATGGGCCATCACCTCGCCAGCCGGGTAATAGCGGCGATATTCGTTTTGTTTGGATACGCCGGGTATGGCCAAGCCGATGACCCGGGCCGCGGCCTCGGGGCTCATCTGCCGTTTCAGAAAGACAAAGTCACGCTTCTTGTTGGCCAGCTTTGCTTTGATATCTTCAGGGCTCATGCCCAGGGCTTTGGACAGCGCGATCAGCTGCTGATGGCTCATCGGCGGCATGCCAGACGGGCTGGCCCAGATCGACTGCACCGGGGTTGAAATCGCCAATGGCTCGCCATTGCGGTCGGTAATCATGCCGCGATTGGCTTCCAGCGTCAGTTTGCGGAAATAGCGCGCTTCGCCTTGTTCCCGTAGGAATTCTTCCTTGAAGGTCATCAAATAGGTGGCGCGGCCAATCAATACACTGAATAGAATGAGCAAGCCGGCCAATACGAGCCAGGCACGCCACATCTGCAGCTTGAGCACTGGGTTTGGGGAAGTACGGTAAGTGGTCATTGGTCGAGACCCTTGCCTACGGGGACGATCTGGGTGTGGTTACTGTCAGGCACACGCATATTGAGGCGACTGGCGGCTTCGGTTTCGATGCGCGAATGCATAGCCCAGGTACTTTGCTCCAGCTGAAGTTGGCCCCATTCGACTTCCAGCCGCGACGATGCGGTCTGGGCCTTTTGCAAGTCCATATAGGCCCGCCGCGCCTTATGCTGCGAGGTGACAACCCCCAGCGCACAGGCGATCAGGGCAAAGAGCAGGAGCAGGTTCAAGCGCGTCACTTGATTTACTTCTGCACCGGAATGGGCGCGTGACTGCGCTCGGCGACGCGTAGGATGGCACTGCGCGCCCGTGGGTTTTCATCGATCTCCGCTTTGCTGGCGCGGGCGGCTTTACCTACCAGCTTCAGTGGCGCTTCACCAATGTCGGCCGCGCGTACGGGCAGGCGGCTTGGCAGCTTGTCGGCCGTGGCGGCATCAACCATGAAGCGTTTGACGATACGATCCTCCAGCGAATGGAAGGCGATGACCGACAGCCGGCCACCAGTGCACAGGCGTTGGAATGCCTGCGGGAGGGTTAACGACAATTCCTCAAGCTCACGATTGATGTAAATCCGTACAGCCTGGAAGGTGCGCGTCGCCGGATCCTGGCCCGGCTCCCGGGTGCGGACGGCCGTTGCCACGATCTTGGCAAGTTGTCCTGTTGTGTCGATAGGTTCGAGCGCCCGAGCCGTAACAATCGCGCTTGCAACCTGTTTAGCAAACCGTTCTTCGCCATAGTCTCTAATCACCTCCGCGATATCGGCTTGTTCAGCCGTCGCCAACCATTCCGCAGCCGTCTGACCGCGGGTCGTATCCATGCGCATATCCAACGGTGCATCAAAACGAAAGCTGAAACCGCGTGCGGCTTCGTCAATCTGCGGTGATGACACACCAAGGTCCATCAGCACGCCGTCCACCTTGTCGATCCCGAGTGCATCCAATGCGCTGTCAAGGCGGGAAAAGCCTTCATGCACTATGTGGAAACGCGGGTCGTCGATGGTTTTGGCATTTGCCACGGCCGCTGGGTCGCGGTCGAACGCAATCAGCCGGCCTTTGGGGCCCAACTGGGAAAGGATCAAACGGGAATGGCCACCACGGCCATATGTACAGTCGACGTACACACCATCGGGCTGTACGTTCAATCCCACCACCGCTTCAGTCAGCAACACTGTGCGGTGGGTAAAAACAGCGGCACTCACAGCACAAAACCTTCCAATTGCGTGGCGATGTCTTCGGGTGACATCGCCAGGGCGGCAGCCGTCTGGGCCTGCCATTTTATTTCATCCCACAGTTCGAACTTGGAACCGAGGCCGACTAGCGCAACAGCGCGGTCGAGCCCGGCAAAGGCGCGCAGGGCGGGGGAGACAAGGATACGGCCGGCCGAGTCGAGTTCAACTTCTTCTGCATGACCAAGAATCAGGCGCTGCAGGGCGCGGGCATGTGGATTGAATGCGGGGAGGTTGTTCAGTTTGTCTCGTACCGGCTCCCAGGCTGGCTGGGGGTAGATCAGCAGACACTGGCTCGGGTCAACCGTCACAGTGAGGCGTCCGCCGCAACTTTGCAGCAGGGCGTCGCGATGCTTGGCCGGAATGGCCAGGCGCCCTTTGCTGTCGAGGTTGAGAGTGGCTACGCCGCCGAACATATATACCGCCGTTTTCCCCTGTTTAGGGAGTGAAACCAGGCCGGGCTACCGAGCGGGGTAGCGAACCCGACTTACTACGAATTTGAGGCAAATAAAACACTTTTCACCACTTTGTCCCACTGCGTCCCACTATAGGGCAACATTTCGACATGGGTCAAGGGTGGAAAGTGGAAATTTTGTTTTTGCTACAATCACTTAGCGCTTATTTGTAAACCTCAAACGAAATGTAATAATCCTTTGCAAATAAGGGTTTATAAAAAACCATGAATCCATAACTTTAACTTTGGGTGCAAAACTTCATGTCTTATCGGGTTTGTTTGATGGTCATGACACTGCTGATGACCCTAATAGGCTGTTCACAACTGAAGCAAACCGGGCAGACTTTGTCGGATAGCCATGGTGTGCTGCAGGACAGCAGCGAGCGTTATCTGGGTAATCATCGGTACCGCTTGCGGGTGATGGGTTCCACCATTGTCTTCAATGGTCAGGCAGAACAGTTGTTCCAACGCCGAGCCGAGCAATACACTGAGTCGCTGGGCTGCCGGGGGTGGAAACTGCATGAATACAAGTCGGGAACGGAGAACACGCTGCTGGGGGCCCGCCAGTATGCGGAAGGGGTTGTGGAGTGTTTGTGATGGTTGGGAATTGACTGATGCTGGCTAAGTTGGTCCGCCTGGCATTGTTTGCGCTGGCGGCGCTGTTGATATGGAATGCATTGCTCAAGCCCGATACGCGCCGGCGTTTTCGCAGCTATGTCGAAACCCTGGCGTTTGCCCTAGTGGCTTCATCGGTGTTGATGGTGGGCTGGCATTGGTGGCAGCATGGATTTTAAGAACCTGCCTAAAGTCTGCTGCGCGTTGGCAATATGGCATTGAAAACGTCCTTGGAATGCTCATTTACCGCTTGTAAACGCTGCTTCCTCGGCTGTTTCGCCTTATCTTGCCTTAGCTCGCGAGACTTCAGATAGGTTCTAAGCAGCTGCGTTTCGAAGAGATACGTGTGTCAGAAAGCCCAAGCAGGCTCGACCAAGTAGGGTCAAAGCAGCCAATGTGGCAGGAGTAGCGCTATGTCCGTCTATCGTCCCCCTGAAATCGCGCCGAGCGAGATCACCCCAGAGCATGTCTATCTGAATCGCCGTGAATGGATGCAGGGCGCGGCGGTTGTCGCTGCTGCCAGCATGCTGCCGGCAATGGCGGCACCTACGCCTGCACCGCAAAAATCTGCGCTACCAACCTTTTACAAGAGCCGCTATAGCACCACCGAGCAGAAAAACAGCCAGGCGGAGATCACGAGCTACAACAATTTTTATGAGTTCGGTACCGATAAGGGAGACCCAGCCCAGAACGCGCACACCTTGAAGACCCAGCCCTGGATAGTTCAGGTGGAAGGCGAAGTAGCCAAGCCGCGTAGTTTTGACATCGACAGCCTGCTCAAGCTCGTGCCATTGGAGGAGCGTATTTATCGCCTGCGCTGTGTGGAGGGCTGGTCGATGGTGATTCCCTGGGTTGGCTTGCCGTTGAGTGCATTGCTCAAGTTGGTGGAGCCCACCAGCAAGGGCAAGTTTGTCGAGTTCACGACCCTGCAAGCGCCTGACCAGATGCCAGGCCAGCGCACTGGCTCGTTGGACTGGCCATATGTGGAAGGCCTGCGTATTGATGAGGCCATGCATCCCCTGGCTATTCTCTCTGTCGGCCTATATGGCAGGCCCTTGCCCAAGCAAAATGGTGCGCCGATAAGGCTGGTTGTGCCTTGGAAATATGGTTTCAAGAGCATCAAGTCGATTGTGAAGATCCGGCTTGTGGAAAAGCAGCCAATTAGCAGTTGGACCCGTGCCAATGCAAGCGAATATGGTTTCTACTCGAATGTAAACCCAGAGGTGGACCACCCACGTTGGAGCCAAGCCAATGAGCGGCGTATTGGCGAGTTCTTCAAGCGCAAGACCTTGATGTTCAATGGCTATGCAGAAGAGGTGGCCGGCTTGTACAAAGGGATGGATTTACGCGCTAATTTCTAAGAACCTGTCTACGATCTTACTGCGCAGCCGTGATCAGGGTTCATTTGCTGCTCGAAATCCTCATGTACAACAGTACATTCGGTTTCTGCGCTGCGCTTCACCCTGCTGACAGCTGCTCGCGACAGATCGTAAACAGGTTCATAACTGATGTTACGCAGTAGCTGCGAGAAGCAGCTGTAACTGATCATAAGCCGCGCGGGAGGCGTTGATCAGTAACTTGCGGCAAAGTGCGAATGGGTTCTTCTGCGTCTTGATGCTCAGGCATTC
>NZ_PDZH01000149.1 GCF_002735695.1 Chitinimonas sp. BJB300 | reverse complement strand
CGAAACCGGGCGATGTGCATCAATTGGAGGCAGATTGACCTCAACTGCTCCAACCGCCCGGTGCGGACCCGCATGCCGGGTGGTGTGGCAGGGGTCGGCCAGAACATCTGGTCGCCCCTATGCCGATGGTAGTGAGCAAGGCTCACAACTTAGGAATTCTGATCCGGCTAATCATCAGTGACCCCGATACTGCAAATATCAGTACCAGCGGATGGAACTGAAAGCCACCCAGGAAAATGACACCAAACCACATCTGCTCGCCAATGGCATCTTGTGAAACAGCATAGGCCAGAACCCCCACCAAAAGCAGCGAAGTTGGAATAGGCGTACCCTCGAAGTACTTCACCTTATCGCCCCCTTCCGACATCTTCTCGGCAGTAACGTTATAACGAGCCAGGCGCGATACCCCCGCGGCCACAAAAAACAGCAGCACGATACGATCATACAAGCCCTGCATGCCACAACCATACGCAATAACCGCAGGTGCCACACCGAAGGAAATCACATCCGCCAAGGAATCAAGCTCACGCCCCATGGCCGAACTTTGCTGGCGCCAACGCGCGATACGCCCATCCAGCACATCAAATAACAGTGCGAACGGAATCAAGCCGCAGGCAAAATACAGGTGCAGCACTAGGTCTGTCTGCAGGTAAGTCATCACGGCAAACAGTGCCCCCACACCACAAAAGGCATTCGACAGTGTGAACCAATCAGCCAGGTGAAACTCGCGGATCATGGAAAAGGGTTTGGGTCTATTCATCGTGTTATCCGGCAATCGAGTGCGGCGATGTTAATGCAAACGGGCATTGCTTGCCTGCCAGCATGGCAATAATAGTCCTGGATCACATACTTCTTAGTACGTTCATACCAAGCAAGGCGCCTGCCACTTCCCAGTTGCGGCATGGACAATGTAGTGCAAGAGAAGGCTACAACTCCAATGTAGGTTTGGTACCAACATATCAATCGGCAAATCGAATAACAGTGCAATTTGCCGCAAGGCCAATTTGGAATAGTTTTCGTAAGTGAATTTGAAATCAATTCAATACCGATTAATAGAAGTAAAAGCCGCCAAACCACAATGCAAACAGCCTTCTTTAATTAATCCCTTCCTGATTTGGCCTATCTATTTAAACCATACTCTCCAAACTTCAACGCACACAGAACTCGCCCCACACCTAGAGGGGGCGGACTGATCTTTTACGGGGGTTAGTCCCATTCAAGGTTCGACACGCCCCAGACGGAGCGCCATTTATGCTTAATTCACGCTGTTACCACGCACATTACGAGCGCGCGTACCAGGCAGGTACGCATAACTCATGTAGCGAGCTGTAGCACGCCCAAGGCGCGACTCAAGTTCAACTTGGACTTGGCGGCCAATAGGCTCTACTGCCAGTACCTTGAACTGAATCTGTTCACCATGAATTTCTTGGGTGAAATGATCACCTGCTTTCAGATCTCGAATAATCATGCAATTTCCTTTAGTTATTTTTATTGCGGTGCTTGCGCATCGTAAGCTGCACTGCCTAGCGGACTATGTAAGCTACCAGTGCTGACCAGTTTGTCAAACACGGAAGCATCAAGTTCCATACAGCCAGCATGAAGTGGGCAACTCCGGCCTAAACGTTGGCCATAGCAGTCGAGCGTGCCTGTGCATGCGCCGCGGGTATGTAATTTAACCATACCGGGTCATCAATATTGCCAGGACAAAACGGAATACGCACTGCTGGCGCGGGTGATTTGTCTTGGCGCGAAGCCTTAGACAGTAGGCAGACAATACGCGAAAGAAGGCGCTGTTCTGCGGCAAGCTTGAGCATCAGGAAAGAGAATTCGCGGGATGCGAAAGGACTACCGAAGGGACGAAAAGCTTGAAAACTGTACAAGGACTTTGGCTGCCATAAGCTAGCCAATGGCGCGCACTTTACCATAACCTTCACCGAATTGTCGCTAAGTATTTGTTTTATCTAAATTCAGAACTTACAAGCGGCTGGCTCACTCGTCGCCACCGCTTGTAAATAACCTCACCGCCCTTGTTTGAGCTTAGCCAGGATGGTGGCTGGGTCTTCACTCTCCTGCAACGCCAAGCGTATCCGATTCAGGGCCGTAGCGGCTTGTTCTGGATATTTTCCGAATGTAACCAAGCCACTATGTGGCCAGCCAGCCGCAGCCAAGACGTCTTTACGGAACTGTGCTCCATCTGCATCCCCGCCAGCAATCTGCTGCAAGGCTCGCTCGATCAGCACGTGCGGAAAAGGATCGCGAGAGAGTGATGTGAAATGTTGGGCTTTTACTTCATCAAATTGCATAGCCGGAACTCCTTGTAAAAGGCTGGTTTCATCTGAGCCTACATAGACACTGTTTGCCATGCCCGTTGAACAAATTATTTTGTAGCACATGGAAACGCCTCCCGCATCTATTATTATCAGAATTTAATTACATACAATCAATCTCATGCTGATAAATATCGCCTTCATTCAATTTGTATATTTTTATTTAATTTAATATGCCATATTTACTTGTATGAAAGTAGCACTCTATAAAGTATTTGTTGTGAAAATTATCCGACATAAGCGTATTAGTGTACCCCGTTTGAAGGATGTTTCTATTTTCGGATCGGCGCATTCTATCTCCGTCACATAACCCTTTCGAGTCATAACATGAAAACGCAAATTATTATCCTTGCTGCACTGGTTGTTACGCCAGCATTTACCCAAGCAGCCGAAATCTGCCGTCCTGTATACGGTGTTATTCAATTAAGGCCCGATGCACTCTGCCAGATAACGAAGATTTACAAAGGTAATGCATATCTAGAAAACGGTTTTTGTTTTAAAACAGTTGCCGTTGGTTTAGGCAGTGGCTACTCGGGCCTAACCAAGGAAGCTGCATTTGGTGTTGATAATGTTCAAAACATTACACCGAGCATATTGAACGAAAAAGAAGCCCCCCCCATGCCAAGTCCAATAGTGCAAACCCGCCAGATGTTCACCGGGCGAACAGTACTCACAACAAGGGACGGCAATATCTATAGCGCCGATGCCGGCACCATGAGTGTCAAAGGCTCAACAGAGCAAGCCATTATTGTAGGCGGCACAGGGCGCTATCACGGAGCCAGCGGCTACATCTATGCCTTCGGCGACTATATCGGTACAGGGAAGTGGGGTACTTACACAGGACAAGTCTGCGTACCACGCTAGAAACGGGTACTCCGCACGCCTCATACCCAGCGGCATACACACGGGGGAGGATGACTGACTAGCCGCCATCCTCCGTTCAAAGCTGTTAACCCGTTACGCCGACATCCTTACATCACGGTTCATTTGCTCTGTTGTAGAGAGCCGACAGAGCTTGGCTTTTATGCATCGTTATATAAATATATTCAAGCGCTTGCTTGTTTAATGCCCACCCTCTCAGGTAGCTTAGAGTAATTATTCCACCCTGCATTTCTGGGCTGGATTTGTATAGGCATT
This sequence comes from Chitinimonas sp. BJB300, assembly GCF_002735695.1. Classification (GTDB taxonomy): domain Bacteria; phylum Pseudomonadota; class Gammaproteobacteria; order Burkholderiales; family Chitinimonadaceae; genus Chitinimonas. Next base: position 4,278 of record NZ_PDZH01000149.1, on the reverse strand, counting down.
TTCAAAAAATTAAACCGGGAAGAGGCTGACGGCAAATGGAGAACTACTTTTTTAAACAATGGATAGCTGTCGTTGGTAGCCTGCTCATAATCAGCACACCTACCTATGCCACCACAGATGTTGCGGGGATAATGCTGGAAGATAGTGTGAAGCTAGCCCATGCAGAACTGAAATTAAATGGAGCCGGGATCCGTACAAAGGCTTTTTTCAAAATCTACGTTGCTGCACTATATCAAAGCGAAAAAAAGACCACTGCTTCTGAGGTAATCGCAGCACCAGGCCCAAAGCGACTATCCTTGACCATGCTACGAGAAGTAAACTCAGACACACTTAGCCAAGCATTACTTGATGGGCTGAATAACAATTGCACTACCGAAGAAAAAGTTCAGTTGTTCAATCAGATGCTGGCTGTTGGGCAAATATTTGGCACTTACCGTACGATCAAGGCTAATGATGTCATGACCTTGGATTGGGTCCCCGGCGTAGGCACCATTATTCAACTCAATGGAAAAAGACTCGGTGAGCCATTACCTGATAGTGGTTTTTATGCTGCGTTATTGAAAATCTGGCTTGGCGAAAAACCTGCCGATAAGACACTTAAGCAGCAACTATTAGGGCACGCAGAGCAATCTGGCGCAGCAAAAGGTACCTAATTATTCTTTATAACCTGTTCAATGTCTGCCGTGCGTCGGCAACACAGCGTTTAAAACACCATCGGAATGCTCATCTACCATCTGTAAACTCCGCTTCCTCTGTCGTTTTCACCTTGTCTCGCCCTAGCTCGCGAAACTTTGAACAGGTTCTTAGAGATCGGTAAATAAGTCACCTACAGAATTTGTGCTAATGGGAAAAGTTAGTACCAATCCCCACGTCCTTTCCTGAGTGCAGAGGTAATATATCAACTCTCACACCCGACGCTCAACTCAGGCATATCTTTGGATAAAAAAGGCTTTTAAAACATAATTCTTGGGCCGGAAAACATAGTTAGCACGAGTCTATTTTTTAAAAAATCAATGATCGTACCGACCTGCATAAAAATCCTTTTCCATCTTTGCATATTTTCCATTGCTTTGTAACTTAGCAAGACCTTCATTAAATCGCTTAATCAACTCCGTACTACGTGGTAATTGTTGACTTAACATCAGCCGATATTCACGTCGGTCCGTTACTATCGAAGAATAGGTAATCCGCTCGGCCACATCTGGGGGAAACCTGTTGCGTAACAGGTGCAACCCTACCGATTTGACCAACGGAAAGAAATCAATACGGCGAGCCATTAATTGCAGAAAACCCGTATGCACATCAATCGTCAATTCGCGGCGAATTGCACCACTTTTCACCAGTGGTTCCCATACCCCTAATTTAGAACCCAGAGCAATACCCATTACCAAGCCACTCAAGTCTTCTGTACGCTGCCATACCAGGGGCTTGGCGCGCAGATAGAACACCACTTCGTCGTCCACAAATACCGGGTCACTAAACAAAGCGAACTTCTCACGTTCGGCTGATATCGACCAAACCAGCGAACCATCAATTGCACCAGCCTTGACCAATTCTTGCGCGCGCGCCCAGGGGTAATATTCATATTGCACCTCCACGCCAACAGCCTTGAACGCCTCAGTCACGATATGGGATGCATAGCCGGCATGCGGTAGCTTCTCCGACAAATAAGGTGCCCACTCCCCATTGGCAAGGCGAATTTGCTCAGCCGACCACGCCTGCGGTATCAGCAGGAACAAGCAGACTGATAACAACAAACCACGTGGCATGCTCATCGCCTCTCTCAACGTGGACACAAACGTACTAATTCGCATCCCTGCTTAAACTTAGCATGCCCGATAGCTTTCACTTCGCTGGTTGCCGGTACGCTGGCAACCTGGCCGACTGGGTAGCTTGTCGCATCGGCCTCTGAAATGGCGTAAAGCTTACCGCATAGCGCAAGTAAGCCACTTGATGCTTGGCCGTTCCATTTCATTATTTGGACACACTTCAAGCAAGCGACTTACCGCATGGCAACGGAAAATTTCCATTCAAGCGCTGAAAAAGTACGCTATATCGCCTCATCTGTCGGAGTACAGTGCCTAGAAATATCCCACTTTTGAGCTCATGGCCAAAAGAAGAAAATGCCATCAACATAGCGACTGAACACTACCTACCTTTTTCTCCGTGTGCTGCTGTGTGTTTGCCCAAAAATACCCAATCAGCATCAACGGGAGAGCCTTAAAAGTCAGGCTTTCTGGGCAATGAGGTATTAATAATTGAAATTAAATGGGAATGGATTTTCCGCAGCTCACCATCAGACATTGCCCTTGGGGGTAGTGAAAATGCTGATTAGATATGACGAAGACTCGGCTCCAACGTAAAGTGCCAACATCCAGAGCTCAATCCACCAATGCCAGCCCCTTAAGCCACACTGGATGCCGCTAAAATGGGCATTAGAGCGCTTGAAAATTTAACGATTCGTCGCATTAGTGCAAATATTCTTTCTATAAATGCACTTGTCATTGCAAAGCTTGCGAACTCCCTCTAGCTTAGTCCGGCCAAGCGTTTGTTTGGCTTCCACGTCCAGTTACAACGGGCGATCAATAAGAGACTTGTTCGGGGAGCTGTAATGAAATTCACCGCTATATGCCGTCAACTCAGTATCGGCGCACTGTGTTTTGCTGCCTTCACCAGCCAGGCCGAAGAACTTCGGCCTGAGTTCTCAGCTGAAATGCTTAACGGCATGATTGTTCAGCCAAGCTCCATCGATATCGCCAAACGCCAAGCAGCGATGAAAATTTCGCAGATGCTGGCCAATCCATTGTTTGCCGCCAGCCTCGAGCAACAGCTAAACGCCACCCCTAAGAAGCCGGGAAGCGAAAAAGCAGCCTCACTGCACAGCGTGCTCGACGATTTCCAACAACGCCAACTGACTGCGGGTTTGACTGCGGACAAAGATTCTGAAACCAAATTACGCCAACTTGATAAGACCGTTCTGGACAAGAAAGGCCTTACCGGCGTCAGCAAGGGCTTACTGGAAGTACGGCTGTATCAACCGGGCAAACAGCAAGCAGCAGTTGACCTGAGCCAGACACTGGTGGCTTTCGAACCCGCAGGCGACGACAAGCAATGGCGTGTAGTGGAAGCCTATGATCGCAATGGCAAGGTGCATCGACTCGATGCACGCACTGCACCGCAAGTCCCCGTCCTGGTGGCTGACATCGATGGTCGCGAAGACCTGCGGGCTGGTATTGCATTGGCAAACCGCACCTTGGTACAACAAGGCATGCAAAACAAGCAGCCCGGCACCAATCTGGCTGTAGAGCCTGGTGTCAGCGACTTACCGGGCGTTAGTACACATCAGAGGATCAGCAGCGTACCAAGTGCCAACACCCGCCACAGCAGTGGCTATATCGAGACCGCCAAGCTTGATCGCATTCGTGTAAAAGACGACATGGAACCATGGGTGTCGGGTGCGGCCGAGATATATGCGATGGTCTCGGGCGTTCAACCGGATCAGTCCAAGGCTCAGATCGAGCTGGTCGAAATGCCGTATCTCGACTACGACGGCCAGACCTATTCACCGAACCAAATCCTGTTTTTCTGGAGCAACTATCGTTTTGCGGCAGCCAATGTCCAATTCTTTGAGCATGATGACAACACCAACTACAAGGACTTGGTGGTAGCGATTACTTCCGGCGTTGAGAAGCTTCTGGGAGTTTTCAAGCCTGAATACGCAATCATCGCCACAGTAGCCGGTGCAATCATTCAAGTTATGCCGTCGAAGTGGTTTGAAAACGGTGACGACTATCTCGACAGCTTCTACACGCTGGAGAAAAATCGTACTTACACTGACTGGCTAGGTGCAGGTAGCAACGTCACCATGACGCTGACACCATATCGCCTGAAAGAACAATAAGCGCACAGACGCCAGCACCAGCGGCAATGTAAGGGCACGGTATCGCAAGATATTCGTGCCCTTTAAACCTTTTAATGTCTGTTATGCACAGGCTACATAGCATTGAGGACGTCCTCAGAGTGCATATTTTGCTCTGTAAACTCCGTTTCCTCTGTGGTTTTCGCCTTGTCTCACCCTAGCTCGCGAGGCTGTAAGCCGTTTTGTACTACTTGGCGATACATGCTGGCGCAACTGTACCGCGGAAAATTATTAACTGATGTTACGCAGTAGCTGCGAGAAACAGCTGTAGCTGATTCATAAGCCGCGCGGGAGGCGTTGATCAATAACTTGCGGCAAAGCGCAAATGGTTTCTTCTTCGTCTTGATGCTCAGGCATTC
>NZ_PDZH01000148.1 GCF_002735695.1 Chitinimonas sp. BJB300 | reverse complement strand
ACCTACCATCGCCGACAAGCCCGTTGCTGTCGCCGCACCAAACGTGCTCAGCAAATAGTCGGTGTACAAATCGAGTTCTTTGTTCTTCATGGCGACAGGTTATCGTATGCACTGCGTAACATCAGTCTGTGAGATTCCTACCGATGAGATCGAACCCAACCTGTTTGCAACCCGTACGCTGGGTAGGCTTACTGTTGACCTGCTTGGCTGTCTGCAGTCTTCCTGGTCACGCGGCCCCGGCAGACATCGACTTGCTGATCGACGCCAGTATTGAACGCTTGCAACTTGCCGATACCGTCGCCCATTACAAGCACGTAAACCAAATTGCCATCGAAGACCTACCCCGTGAAGCATTGGTCATTGCCACCGCTGTCGCTGCCGGACGGGTGCAAGGATTGCAGGCACAGGAAGTGGAATCGCTATTCCGGCAGCAAATCACTGCCAACAAGATGGTGCAGGCAGGGCTGATAAAACAATGGCAAGCCGGCTCGGCCCCAACCGGCCAAGTACCGGATCTGATCCGGGATGTACGACCAAGGTTGGATCAATTGCAAACACGGTTGCTGCAAGGCTTGGTGCAAAGCCAGCAAGACCGTCAGCAAACCGACTGCCAGCAACGACTGACCCAGCAAACCAAAGCCAAGGTGGACGCCAAAAACCTTGATGAATTGCATAGCAAAGCACTGACCCAGGCGTTGAGTCGCATCTGCGGCTAGACAGCCGACGCCCCCACTATCGAGCCCACCCGATGCCTACGCTGATGATCCAAGGCTGTACTTCCGACGCTGGTAAAAGCACCTTGGTGGCAGCGTTAGGCCGGCTTTTACGCCGACGTGGTGTGAAGGTGGCGCCCTTCAAGCCGCAAAACATGGCGCTCAATAGCGCCGTCACTGAAAATGGCGGCGAGATAGGCCGGGCGCAGGCAATGAAACAGAAGGGATTCCGCTAGCGGGATACGAAATCCACCACGGCGATAGCCAAGTACTGGATACCGAGCGCATACCGCTGATTACATTTGATGATGGCCGTAACGATGGCCTGATTTCAGCCGATGGCCAAGTGCTGGGCTGCTATCTGCATGGTTTGTTCGACCAGCCTGCCGCGCTGCAAGCGCTGCTGGCATGGGCTGGATGTACAGTGGAAGCCAAGTACGATGCGCGCAGCCAGCTCGACGCCGAGCTGGACCGGCTGGCCAATGCGCTCGATACCGCGTTGGATTGGGACAAAGCTGCAGCTGCGGGACTTGCCATCGAGTCAGCCTGATCGACTTGCAGCTAATGGGATAGCACTTGTTTTGTCCCCCGGCCCGACTTTCGCTGGGTTGCGTAAAGATAAAGAAACGGGGCAGCTTTTGGCTGCCCCGTTTCATCTGGCATTGCCAGCTTCCTCTTCCTCTTTTTTTATTCGTAAGCCGTCAAACGTAATCGCTCCTGCGCATTGAAGTAGGCCTCGCGCATCGCTGCCACCACCACTTGGCGCTGACTCTCATCAAGCGCCGAATTGTTACGTACCGGTACCAGTGCCTGCCGGTAGAGGTCGATACGCCGTTGCCAATCCGCCTCGTCTCGGTCCAGCGCCGCCAGCTTCGTCGCCGCCGCTTCGCCCACACTGGCTGCACGTAAGCGGAAAACTGCCGCGTCGTCTGCCCCCTGTTTGCGTGCTACTGCTACTTGCTCAGCCAGCGCCAGATACTCTACTGGCTGTTGGCGAGCCGCCAGCATGGCTGGGTCAAGCTTGGCATCCAATTCGGCAAGACGGCTGTGCTTCATTTCGGCCGTAAGGCGTGTGTCTTGCTGGACCTGCATCCGCGCCATGGCGTCGTCGTCATAACGGTCTTCCCAACCGAACAACCCTGCCACTTCCTGCGGGCTGAAATAACGGCCGCGTAACGTCCGTGATACATCAAGCCGCTTGCGCGCGATGGTCAACGCATTACCCTGCAAGCTGGTGTCGGCATCCAGTGTTATCAAGGCGCGCTTGAAGTAGAGGTAACGTCGGAACAACGCTTTGGCATCTTTCGCGGCCACTGCCGCATAGCGCTTGTTCAACTGGGCCTCCACCGCTGTGATGATGTTGCGCAGTGTCTGTTCGCCAGTGGTGGCAAGGTAGTAGTCAAACAGCCGACGCAGGTTTTCATCCACCAGCAGGGTTGTTTCAAGCGGCGGAGGGGCTGGTTTAGGCGCAACGACGGCCACCGCAACAGGAGGCGGGGCCGGTATACCATCAGGCACCGTACCCACAAGCGAAGGTGCAAACGGCTGCGCTTTGTCGTCAATTACAAGCGCAGGCTGTGCCGGTGCCGGCCAAACAGCGGCCAATACGGCACCCGCGACCAAAATAGGTACTGCATAGACCGACTTATGCATCACAGCCCCGCATTCTTCAGCCGGTTGGCATGCTGGCGATAGAGTGTTACGGGGTCGGTTTCAAACAAATGGACCAAACCGAAAAAGTGGTTGATCTCATCGACATGGTTCATACGGTAGTCGTCGCGAATCACCTGTCCCAGCCGGCTGGAACATGTACTTACCAATCCATCGTTTGCGTTGCCGTACAACAAGCCCATCAAACCCAGCATGCTATCGCCCGGGTCTGCAATATTGGTCACCATGCTGGCACCACTCCACGAATAAAAGCGAATGCCATTGTGGATATAAGCCCCTTCACCACAGGCACTCGTCGGTACGCCACCTGGAAAGCGCTGGTTGAAATCCGCCAGTTTCTGGGTCGTCAACGCTTCCAGCGCCTGCACCGGGTCTTGCGGCAAGTCATTACCGTTGGATACCAATGAAATCAGACCGGCCAGACCACGCGCCACACCCGCGGCCACCGTTTCGGATACAGACCCCGCAGGCAATGCGCCACGCACCATATCGGCAATTCGAGACCCCTTGTTGACCCCACCCACGGTCGCCACCGATGCCACAAGTTGCGGTGCCACGCCCGACACATAGCGTGCGGTCGGGCCGCCATGGCTGTGGCCGATCAGGTTCACCTTGTCTGCCCCGGTGATAGCCAATATCTGCCGTACCTGGGACAACAGTTGCTCGCCCCGCATCTCAGTACTATTAACCGCCGACACCTGCGCCACATAGACCTTCGCACCATCCTTTTGTAGTTCGGCAGGTATGCGATACCAGTAGTCAACGCCAAGCGCCCGATCAAAACCGAACAGGCCGTGTACGAGCACGATGGGATACTTGGTTTGAGTGTAGCCAGTGGAAGCATGAGCGGGCACAGCAAGGGCAAAAGCGAGGCCCAGCCCCACCAGCAAGGTGGCAATGCGATTCATTAATGTTCCTCTCCATTGAACTGAAGTACTTCACCCGCCTTTCTTGGTGAGGCGGCTTATGTAACTTAGATAATGGAACTACAAAAACATAGAGTAATCGCTCGCCAAATGAAAAATCGACTGATTCCTCCAACACTTGGCAAATAAAAAGCCCACGTAGGGGCATGGGCTGGATAAAGGAGGCAACCGGCTTTAAATAACCTGTTCACGACAAATCGTAAACAAAACTGCAGCAGAAGAACTTAGAACCTGTCTAAAGTCTCGCGAGCTAGGGCAAGATAAGGCGAAAACAGCTGAGGAAGCGGAGTTTACAAGTGGTAAATGAGCATTCCGAGGGTGTTTTCAACGCCATATTGCCGACGCACAGCAGACTTTAGACAGGTTCTTAGCGAAGAATATCTTCAACCGCATCAACACCATGCTGGTGCCGATAGCAATCAACAGCATGTGCCCTGCAATCTGGACATAGCGGTGACGAGGTGGTGGTGGCGGTAAACGCCTCAACAAATCACCCGGCAGCTCGTAATAACGGATGTCGGGCGGCAATGGATGCCCCCGGCTCCATTTCTTTGCCTGCCCAGGTGGCATACAACCATTGTTCTTCTTGGCAAGGCCCGGGGGGCACTTCCCTCTGCTCGCCTGCTTACCGTAGTAGTCACCAATAATGCGGCGTTCGTCATCATCGAAATGGAACACTACCTTCGCATCATCACGATCTTCATGATGCTTTTCGGCGTGCTTGTCTTTGCCATGCTTATTACCCCCAGCCCAAGCAGGCTTGTCTGCCAACGCCGCTCTATTCACCACGAGCGCGCTGACTATGCTCAGAACAATGAGTGAGACAGGGTTTTTCATGATTTTCTCTCCCCGCTGCGTAATTGGACAATGAGCGTATTTAATACAGTCTAGACGTTCAGTCCCAAGGTTAATGCGACCCCGATGAAGCACAGCTGAGTCCGGGAGAGAGAGCGCTACAGATTGTGCTTAACCCACTTCGTCCACTGTCCGAACAAGCCTGGGTTCAATGCGGCAATCACCGAACGTTGCCAGACATCATCTGCCCAGAAGTCGCTGTGATACAGGCTGGTCATCTGCCCACCGGCTTCAGCCAAAATGAGACAACCCGCAGCGTAATCCCACAAGCGTTGACCACCATGGACGTAGATGTCGAATCGGCCAGCAGCGAGGTAACACCAATCCAGTGTTGAAGCGCCGAAATTCCGCTGGCTGCCAAATGGCGGAAGCGCTGCCAAACGCTGCGGTAGCTTGCCACCCAGCCACTTTACTTCCACACCGGCAATCGCCTCCGGCATCATTGGCACGTACTTCTTCAATGGAAGCGGTTGACCATTAAGGTGTGCACCCTTGCCAACCTCGGCGGTAAACATCTCGTCGGCCACGGGGTTGTAGATGACTGCCAGCACAGGCCGACCACGTTCCATTAGGGCCACCGAGACCGCAAAATAAGGCAGGCCATGCACGAAGTTAGTGGTGCCATCGATAGGATCAATCACCCAAATCCGTTCGTTGGCTTCCCACAATGCCTCTTGTTCTTCACTCGTCATTTCCTCACCCAATACCGGGCAGGCCACGATGCGGGGCAACCGTTCCACCAAAGCGCGCTGAGTTTCGAGGTCGGCTTCGGTAAACAGTGTGCCGTCTTCCTTACGGCTACCGCCCACTAGCATGAAACGCGACATCACCTCGGTTGCGGCCACTTCGCGAACAGCGGCAATAACGAGATCAAGTGGGCTGGTTGCAGACATGGGTAAAACCTTTGCGAAAACAAGCGACGATTCTAAACGCAAAGTGCTACATAACGCGGCCGCCCCAGATTAGGAATGCCCCTAGTGTGACGCAATCAACTGCGATCTGGCGGGTTGGGACTAGGGCGCTTGACAAGCTTGCGCTGCAGGGTGCGGCGATGCATGTTCAAGGCACGGGCTGTGGCGCTGATATTGCCTTCGTGTTCCACCAACACTTTCTGGATGTGCTCCCATTCAAGGCGGTCCACCGTCAATGGCTGTGCATCCACTTCGGCCTCGGCATCACCCGCCAGCTTCTCCAACGCAGCCAGAATTTCGTCCACGCTGGTCGGTTTGGCCAGATAGTGCACTGCACCGAGCTTTATCGCCTCGATGGCCGTGGCGATGCTGGCATAGCCTGTCAACATCACAATACCGCAATCGGGTGCGATATCGATCAACGACGGTATCAGCCGCAAGCCAGAATCATTGCCCAGTTTCAGATCAACCACTGCGCAATCAGGCACAGCAACCCGCGCAGCGCCAAGCGCACTAGCCGCATCCACCGCTGTGCTCACCTGCCAGCCTCGTCGCAGGAATGCCCGTTGTAGTACAGCGAGCAGCGCCGGGTCGTCATCGACCAACAAGATGTGCTGCATTAAGCCTCCGCCAGCGGCAGGTTGATATCCACTGCGGTGCCGCCTTCTGCACGCTTTTGCCAAACCACCCTGCCACCACAACGCTCCACCGCCGACACAGCCAGGGCGACACCCATGCCCAGCCCCCTCCCACCGGGCTCAACCACCACACCGTCAAAGCCAGGGCCTTGGTCTTCAATCCTGATTTGCAGCTTGTGGGCCGTCCAGTCCAGCGAAACGCGCTGCCATGCTGCACTTGCATCGGCAGCGTTATCGAGCAGGTTCAGCAATGCTTGGCGCAGGTCGAAAGCCCATGTCACCACCGGTGGCTGTGTGCCCAGCACCACCACCTCGGTTTGGGCGGTAGGCCGTACTACGCGCCAATCGTCCATCAGTGCCCGCAATGCTTTATCAGCCGGCTGCGAAGCCGGGCGCTCGCAATCTGCCCGCAGCCGCCCAAGCTCAGCCCTGCAAGCGTACAACTGCTGTCGGATCAAGTCGAGGTCGGCACTCAGACTGGTGTTGGCTACATGCTCGTCCCGTAATTCATCCACCAATACCGTCATAGTCGCCAAGGGCGTGCCCAACCTGTGCGCAGCACCGGCAGCCTGCAAACCTAAACCCAACACTTGCTGATGACGCAAACCGGCTTCGCGAGCATCCGCCAGCTCACGCTCCTGGCTACGCAGCTGCTGGCCGATGCGGGTAACAAGACCCGCCACGATCAGTGCTGCTGCCACAAAGGCCAGCCACATGCCCAATGTATGCAAAAAGAAAGCCTGCGCCATCGAATCATCGGACAACGGCAAGGGTAGGTACCACACCAGCAGGATGCTGTAGGTGAGCAAGGTAAGGCCAGTGAGCGGCCAGACAAAACGCGCCGGCAATGTGGCGGCGGCAATCACCAGGGGCAGTAGAAACAATGCAGTAAACGGATTACTTGCCCCGCCGATAAAGAACAGCCACAACCCATGGCCGATAATATCGATGCTGAGCTGGCGGGCTATCTCGGCAGCGGTTATGGCGTACCCCTGCTTACGGGCCAAGCGTAGGCGCAGCAGGCTGAGGAGGTTGTAAGCCATCAGCGCCAGGCAGACAAATCCCAGCGACAACAATGGCAAGGCCCATCGGAAAACCAGGACAGCAAACAAGACAGCAGCCACATAGGCCGTGATGGTCATGGCGCGTAGCAACACCAAACGGTGGAGGACGGAAACTAAGGCGTTATGTGGCATTGCCACATTGTAACGGCCTGCATGCACAAGCGTGCTGCGACGCTTGGTCGCAGTCGCCTATTCAACCCACAACCGGGGGGGGCTTGACCGCAGTGGTAAACTAGCAAGGCGAAGTTGGCCGGACAGTCGCCGCCTGCGCAAGCGGGGGGAGGAAAGTCCGGGCTTCATAGGGCAGGATGCTGGCTAACGGCCAGGCGTCGCGAGGCGACGGAAAGTGGAACAGAGAGCTGAACCGCCGAACTGCGGGCAACCGTGGTGGCAAGGGTGAAAAGGCGTGCGCTTTGCAATAGGCGTGGTGGGTCGCAAGACCTTCGTGTAAGAGACCACCGCTCGACTGGTAACAGGACGAGGCAGGCTAAACCCCATCCGAAGCAAGACCAAATAGGCAAGCGTTGACGGGGCCCCCTGAGCTTGCGGGTAGGTTGCTTGAGGCGGCCAGTAATGGCCGTCCTAGAGGAATGACTGTCGGTGGCGGGAAACCGCCATGTCACAGGACCCGGCTTATAGGCCAACTTCGCACTTCACAAAGCAAAAAGACGCGAATCACTTCGCGTCTTTTTGCTTTTCGGCAGTACAGGTTACAGCCCCAGACTATTGGCGTGGTTAACAAAACCCAACGAAGTAGATCTGGCTAGGCGTGCAAACGCAGACAGTGCGTAGGTACGGCAAGTTTGCACAACAACGCCAGAAAGGTTTTGTTAGCCGCACTTATGAACTGATGTTACGCAGTGCATACGATAACCTGTCGCCATGAAGAACAAAGAACTCGATTTGTACACCGACTATTTGCTGAGCACGTTTGGTGCGGCGACAGCAACGGGCTTGTCGGCGATGGTAGG
>NZ_PDZH01000147.1 GCF_002735695.1 Chitinimonas sp. BJB300 | reverse complement strand
AATCGGCACGATGTTCCTGCACCATACGCACCGCACGTTCGCGAACTTCCGGGGAAAAGGGGGTCGTCTTCTTCATGGCACTATTCTCTATGATCAAGAAGCCTCCTCAAAACCCGGGGCGGTTCAGTATCGCATGAGTTGCGTTCGTTATTGGCGCGCCTGCAAGCCGCAATCGGATTGGCGAGGCAGCGGCCCGACAAAGTTGAGACCAGTCTGGAGCGTATCGAGCGTGAGGCAATACGGCTGGATAGTTTGGTGGGCGAGTTGCTGACGTTGGCGCGTTTGGAGGCGGGGTCGGCTGAAGTAAAGTGTGAACGGGTGGAATTGGTCGAACTGGTAGCGGCGATTGCCGACGATGCCCAGTTCGAAGCCCGTTTGCTTGGCTGCGATGTGCAACTGCAAGCGAGTGGCGAATTTGTTGCCGAAGTCGGCGCGGCGCTATTGCACCGGGCGTTTGAGAATGTCATTCGCAACGCTATCAAGTTCACTGCACCTGATACGACGGTGGAAGTAATGGTAAAGGTCGATCAACAACAGCTGAAAGTGATGGTGGCCGACTGTGGCCCTGGCGTTGCTGAGGCGGAGTTGGCCCTGATTTTCGAGCTTTTCCGCCGTGTCGATGAAAACCAGGGCGTGGCGGGGTTTGGTCTGGGGCTGGTGATTGCCCGTCGCGCAATTGAATCGCATGGCGGAGAAATAACCGCGCAACCGCGGACGGGTGGCGGCCTGTGTTTGAGTCTACGTTTACCAAGGCAAACAGCGCTATAACATGGGTCGGCCAATTTCGATTCAATCTTCCAACTCACCCGTTTCAGCCAATTCCCGTATCCAGCTGACCGCATCAATATCTGTGTCACGGTAGGCGGTTTTCACATAATCAGAGAAGTAGGCATCATCTGCCGTCGTGTCCTCTGGCCGGTGTTCATGCAGTGGTGTGCGGTAACTGAAGCGGATAAATAGTGAGTCCGGGGTGGGCTCTTCTATCTGCATGGTAAAGCTGCCCCCCTGGTGTTGTTCGCTGGGGGCCGTATCAAAATGTACGCGCTGTTCAATGTCCAACGTAATGTGGTCCACTACCGTAAGGTTGCCCAGCAGCATTTCGCGTTTGAGCCAGCCTTCACCACGTTCTAAGATCTTCACCGTCACCACCCCCACTAGAAACTCCTGGGGCTGTTCAACCCGGCGCAGCAGCCCACGCCACAGTTGCGTACGTGACAATGGAGTTAGCAACGGATCGTTGGGGTCGTTGATTTGAATCAGGTGTTCGTAATGCACAATGTTCTGCTTGCTGGGGGATAGGCAGTAATTATAAGCCCAGAGGCCTGTTGCGCAGATGATTCATGTGCTTGAAACGCCTGCGCCAAAGGCTGGTGCCGTGATGGCTTTTCATTCGCAATCACGGCACGGTGCTTACGAAGGGAGTAATTTGTTTTTTGAGTTCTGAACTAAACGCCATGGTGCAGGGATGAGCATCGGCACTTGTTTTTTATAAGCGGTGTAATCTGGGCCAATATGTCTTAGTAGTTCGTTTTCTTCGTAATAAATGCCGATCAATATATAAATTGACATACCCAGCGCAAAAATAAAATGCGTCATCGTCATATTCGGTGTAGCCCAAAATACAAGCAGGAAGCCGCTCATTAGTGGATGGCGCATCGCCCGATATAATCCCTTGATGACGAAAGGCGTCGACTGATAGGGTTTACCTTGAAACTGTAGCCAGCCTTGGCGAAGACCAAATAACTCTGTATGGCTAACAGTAAAGCTGGAAGCCAAGACCAGAGCCCATCCACACAGAGAAACAGCGATCAATACCGTTGACCACGGTTGTGCTTCTACCAACCAAAGTTGGCCGGGTAGGGCACGCCATTGCCAACAAATGAGCAGGACAAGCAGGGTGGATAACGCAACAAACAAGCTGCGCTCCATGGCGTGGGAAAGAGACAGCCAGTCTTTAAAGCGCTGTCTGGCCATGATGCTGTGCTGGAGGCCAAATAGAGACAACAAGCCCAGGTTGATCATCAAGTTGCTGAAAAGTGAGGCGTTGGGGTCGGGTTGAGCCATGAGTGGCAGGAAGTGATGATCGAGAAAAAGCCCAAGCGTGACCAGTGCGGCCCCCGTAATGGCGTAACTGATTAAGCTAAAGAAAAGAATTGCCCAGCGCTTCATGGATTGCTCCGATTTGTTGGTGGGGAAGCTGCACCGGCTATTTATAATATTTATCTAAAATAGAATAACCTGAAGCACGAAGATCAACGCCAGCAACTTAGCACGCCACAATTCGGTGAACAAATAAATCAATGATAGTAAATTAGACTATTACTCTAATGAAGAGTGATTCAAATGAGGTAGTAATCAATAGTCAGTGGGTTTTGGTGATTTTAAATGAAGGGGAAACGCTAAATTTATCGAAAAGAGGCGGGTGTCAATACTTTCTGGTATACGGCTTCTTTTGCTGAATTTGAATGGTGGGTACTTAAAAAATGGGCATAGGTGCTTGGCGCCTATGCCCAGTGATATTGTTGAGCCTTATTTGGTTTTGAAGTGCTTTTAAAAAAACCAAAACATCCTTCTACAAATTATAGTGCTAGCTGCACCTTTAATTCGCTGATGGCAGCTTTATTGAAATGAATTTGTGGGTCGACCAATTTTGTTTCTTTGTCAAAATAAGCGCCGGCATGTGGGCCGCCAATGTTACCAATGATGGTAACGGCCAATTTTGCGCCAGCCTTTACATAGGTCGAATTAAATAATTGACTCTCTATATTGAGTGAAGTTGGGAGAGTAAAAAAGTAATTGGTATCCCATGTGTCAAATACCCCCTTGGTTTTCGTTTGGCTATATTGTCCTTCTCCAAGCATGCTTCCTGCAATCTTACACTCGGTGTTGCTCACATTATAGACCTCGACTTTGCCATTATCGCTAAGTTTTAACCCTATTCGCAATGAGTTGGATATTGTCCAAGGGCAAATCAGATTTGATGACTTTTCATGAGAAACAAAAATATCATGATTATACAGCGACATATTTTCCGGTATTACCATATGTATTTGCAGGCCTATTGCACCCGCCGAAAATTTGGCATCGCCAAAAGCATCAGCCAATTTTGCACCAGAAGGCAATACGCCATTTTTAGCTTCGCCTGTACTGAAGTACATGGTACTTTTCATCGATTTACCGGTTAAATCAATCTCTTCAAGTTTAAACCGATAGGTAGGCGAATCCTCTTCAGATGTCTTATGGGTTAGCCAGCCTGGTACACCCCTGCCGTGGAAATTGCTTCTTACTACCGAACCGCCCAACCAATCCTGCGTGCCTCCTGCTGTGTGGTCTAGGTAGTCATCTGCGTATGAAAGTCGGGCTGATAACAAAGCATGGAGGAACGATGGAGAAACCGCACGGCGAACGGGAGCATGGTCGTCTGAAATCGTACCGTCAGATTGAATCGACGTTTGCAGCACGGTTACGCCACCCAATTGATTTCTTCGATCTACATGCACATGCAAACTGTACATATCGCCCTCTAACAAGCGCTTCGCAGTAGGATTGGGTGTAGGCGTAGGCGTAGGCGTAGGCGTCGGGACTGGAGTAGGCGTCGGTGTCGAGACTGGAGTAGGCGTGGGGGTAGGGGCCGTTGTGGTTGTCGGGGCTGGTTGGCTATTGCCGCCGCCACCACCACAAGCAGTTAAACCGATACAAATAGATAAGCCTGCTACAAGTACTAGATTTTCTTTGCTCAAGATAAAACTCCGGGAAACAATTAATTTGTGACACTGATATTTGAAATTAATCAGTAGTTGCGAAATAGGTGCTGCTTGATCTGTTATTTAAATCACAAAACATCAATACACTGATTTTAATTATTGCGATATTGTGGAAAACCTCGGCAAAGTAGCTAAGCGTTTGTTTGCAATCTACGGTGGGCATATTGGAATGTGTGAAACGGCGCAGAAACTTGCAAGATAAAATTGAGTAGATTAGGCGGCGGTCTGATGGGGCCAAAATGCCGTAGCGGTCGGCCCCACTATTAAATGTAGGGGCTTTTGCATGGAATATGAGCCTCGATCCTGAGTGTTTTAATAAGATCGAGAGCGAAGGCTAAGCAGCTATTTGTTTCAGCTTGCGGCTATTGAACAAATTCTCTAACGTATATAAAACCAGGGCTGACCATATAAGCGCGAAGCCGACGAGTTTTTCACTGCCGAATGGTTCGTGCCATAGGAATACACCCAAGCCCATTTGCAGAGTCGGGCCGATGTACTGCAGGAGCCCTAATAACGACATTGGAATTCTCCGTGCCCCTGCTGCAAACAATAGCAATGGAATGGCTGTGATGGGGCCTGCCGCAATTAATAGCCAATGGGTTGCCGCGTCACCATTTACAAAGCCGCTTTGGCCTTGGCTGATGAGCCACCCAAGCCAAATCATAGCGAATGGGGTGAGCAGAAGCGTCTCTAGCGACAGACCCTCCAATGCGCCCAAAGGGGCGGTTTTACGCAATAGTCCGTAGGTGCCAAAGGTAGCCGCCAGCATAAGGCCGATCCAAGGTAGCTGGCCTGCTTGTATGGTTAGCCACAATACACCGGCTGCTGCTACGGCGATGGCTCCCCATTGGGCCGGCCTTAGCCGTTCGTGCAACAGCAAATAGCCGAACATCACATTGACCAGCGGGTTGATGAAGTAACCCAGGCTGGCATCCACTACCCGTCCGGCATTGACAGCCCAAATATAAATAAACCAGTTGATGGAGAGTACCGCAGCGCTGGCGATAAAGCGAAGTACCACTTTACGGTTGCATAGTGCCGGTTTGAGCCAGCCCCAATGCTTTCTTACCGCCAAAATAATCGCCAGGAAAACCAGCGACCAGATCATGCGATGTAAAAGTATTTCGAGTGCAGGCACATGTTTCAGTGCCTTGAGGTAAAGCGGTAGCAGACCCCAGATAAAATACGCGGCACAGGCGTAAAGGATACCGGTTTGCATGGAAATGCCTAAGTAAGATCAATGCATCATGATGCATTGATTCAGCAGACAGTAACCGAGACAGTAACCGAGACAGGGATTGAGCTGTCATGGTGGATTGACCGGGGCAATCTATTCTTGGCTATCTGTCGCTAACCGGATTTTTGCTGAAAGCCTATTGATTTAATGTCTACGACGTATGCTGGGAGAACCATATTGCCAATGAGTAACGTCTATAAAGATAGTCTAGCCCCCAGGAGTTGCTTATGTCTGCACCTCGCCCTGCACATGTGTTGATTGGTCGCGATAGCGGTGTCTATAAGATGGCTTATAGGGAGTGGGGGGACTCAAACAATCCTCGCGTATTGCTGTGTGTGCATGGCTTGACACGTAATGGGCGTGATTTCGAAGCATTTGCGCAGGAAATGGCGCGTGACTTTCGGGTGGTGGCGCCTGACGTGATCGGCCGTGGCGAGAGTGATTGGTTGCGTGATCCGATGGGTTATCAGCTGCCACTGTATGTACAGGACATGCTGGTGTTGATTGCGCGGCTTAATGTGGCGCAGCTCTCTTGGTTTGGCACCTCAATGGGAGGGCTGATCGGCATGTTGCTGGCGGCGATGCCCGGCTCACCGATTCGCAAGCTGTTGCTCAATGATGTTGGTCCGGTGCTGTCTGCGGCAGCCTTGGCACGAATCGGCGAGTATGTCGGTAATGCGCCGCCGCTGCCCACGCGTGAGGTGGCTGAAGCTTACATCCGCGCAGTTTCAGCACCATTTGGCCCCCATACCGATGCGGAGTGGGCTTTTCTTACTGAGGTGATGCTGAAAGCTGATGGAGGCGGCTGGCGCTTGAATTATGATAACGGCATCGCTATGCCTTTCCGCCAAACCATTGATGGGCGGGATGTTGACCTATGGCCTTACTATGATCGGATTGCCTGTCCGGTTTTGTTGGTGCGTGGTAGCCAGTCCGATCTACTCACTGCCGAAGTAGCCTGCGCCATGAGCGAGCGTGGCCCCCGCGCCCAATGGGTTGATTTCGATGGGATAGGCCATGCCCCCACCTTTCAACATGCCGACCAAATTGCTGTGGCGGCTGATTTTTTCCGTGCCGCCTAGCGACACTCAAAGTGAAGTATGTTTGATCGTTTATTGGGTGATTCCCCGTTAAAGGCTGGTCGACAGCTGCTTGCCCAGTTGCCTGGCCTGCCGGAGATTGCGGCGCTCAAAGCATTGCATGATGTGCTAGCCGAAGGGTTGGCCCAATCCCCTGATGGCGCCAGTGCAAGGCGGTTGATGGAACTGTTGTCCCCCGCCGCTGAAACTTGTGCTGAGCGCAGCCTCGCTGAAATTGCGACTACTGTTGATAATCCCACCCGGCGAGATCTGATTGGCCTGGGTCTAGCGCGTTTAGCCGACCAAATGGCCAATGCTGCTTATGTTGAAGCCGTACGTGAGTCCAGCGCCATAAAGCACGGGAATGGCCGCGTTACCGAATTGAGCAGTTTGGCAGGGCGCTATTTCCATTGGCTTGGCCATGCGTGCACGGCGCGGGCATTGCTTGACCCCCGTGCTGCTGGGCAGAGCTGGGAAGGGGTATGTCACCTTTTTCTCGCTCTGGTGAAATATGCAGCCTTGCCTGCAACGCCGAGCATGGCCGAGCGGGAGCCAGCGTATTCCCTGGCTTACCTTTTATTGGCGAGTGATGCCTTCCAGCTGTTGCAAACGCCGACTGATGTTGCAGCGGCAGCGCGGGTAAGCCGGGCTTTGTGCGGCGGGGTCTGGTTGGCGTCGGATTTCTTTCGCAGCACGCCGCTTATTCTTAAGCCGGACGCCGTTGAGGCGCATCGCCGCGTTGGTTGGGATAGAGGGAGTGGTAAGGAGCGTGCGCTGTGCTATGGGTTGGACGATTGCCGACCCTTGTTGGAGAGGTTGTCGCAACCGCTGGGGCCCGCGCTTCGGAAGACGTTGATGGAAGCTTGGTTTACCCGGCCGACCAGGGCACGCCGACCCGCGATTGTCCGTTTGGGCGAAGCATTGCTTGTGTTCGATTTCTTACGTGCCCGTAGTTTATTAGGGCAAAAGCAAGCGCGGCGTCCCGCCAATGATCCTTTTTTGCACCGAGCTGAAATACTGGATGCCGATGAAGGTGGTATAGCCTTGCGTGTTACTGCCGAAATTGCTGCACAGGCCACGGGTGGCTTGATGGCGGTTGAATTCAGCAACTACGGCTGGTGGCTAGCCCGGGTGACGCGTAGTCAAGCCGATGGCGTGAGCGACGTATTCCTGGCTGGCAAATGGTTGGGGAAAAAAGTTGAGCCGGTGCGGCTTGAAGTAGCGGGACAAATGTGGCAGGCATTGTACTTACTACCTGCCAGTGACAATCGCTATCACGCGGCCCTATTGTTCGATTCACCTTTGCCAAGTGGGACACGCACTTTGTTGGTTGATTTGGGGCAGGGAGAGCAAAAATTAAAGCTGGCTTCTACCGAACGATTAGGTAAGCGTCTATTTCGTTATCGCATCATCACGCAGAAATGAGGTGGTATGCGCTTGATTACCGAGTCAGTAACGAATGCTTGAATTGGGCTATTGATCTAACGATTCTGTGAGCCATTTTCCGCTATGCCTTGGTTTTATGGTTCGGGAAATACACGCTTCGAATTTTTGTGCTTAATCAATAACTGATGTTACGCAGTAGCTGCGAGAAGCAGCTGTAACTGATCATAAGCCGCGCGGGAGGCGTTGATCAGTAACTTGCGGCAAAGTGCGAATGGGTTCTTCTGCGTCTTGATGCTCAGGC
>NZ_PDZH01000146.1 GCF_002735695.1 Chitinimonas sp. BJB300 | reverse complement strand
ACACCGTGACGCAGTTCGAACGCGATGCCCACGGCAATGCGGTGCGTACCACCCGGTTTGCCAATACGATGACCTTGGCTGGCGGTGCAGAACGCCCGAGTAGCGTGGTCATCCCTGCCAGCCACGCTGATGACCGCATCGAACAACGCCGGTTTGACCTGGCCGGCCACCAGACCGAATACCGCGTAGACCTGCGCGCCGCAGATGGCGTGCTGGGCAACCAGATTCTGCAGAAAACCTTTTACGACAAATTTGGGCGCACAGCACTGGAATGGCAAGCAGGCAAACAGGTTGGGGGCAATAAATCCCATGAGCAGCCGGATGCCGGTGTTTTGCTAACCACCAATCTGGTTAAAGCATTTGAGTACGATCGCGCAGGTAACCAAATCAGTACAAAGGAGCGCATCTCTGCGCCTGGGGGGCGTTCGGGGGGGGCCGAGGAGAAAAAAACCGAGGTGACTTACAACGCCTTTGGTGAAATCACCGAGCGAAAACTCAAGGGCAAAACCACTGGTACCATAACCACTGGTAAATATGAGTACGATAACGCCGGCCGCCTCTGGCGCAAGCAGGAAGCGGGCGTCTGGAGCGTGCATTACTACAACCGCATGGGCTGGGAAGTGGCGCGGGTCACCTCGCCCGTTGAGGGGACGCTTTCTGGCGCGATGACGCCGGCCAGCTTGGCGAACACGGCAGTACTGGCGAATGGCGGCCTGCAAACCGACGCCAGCGCGCAATACCGCCGTACCTATACCAATTACGACAAGCTGGGCCGCCAGATTGGGCAGACCGGGCCGGCGTTCACCAGCCAAATTCTGGGTAATACCAGCCCAGCGCTGACACTCATTAACCAAGGCGGCAAAACCGTCATTCCGGCGTCTGCAGAATCAAACGTCAGCTTGTATTTTACCAATAAGGCCGGTCAATTCACTTGGCGGAACTTGTTGCCGAACCATCCAATAGAGGTTGGCGACTTTGGTTTGCAAAGTGGCGAAAGCATCCTGTTACTGAAGCTCAGACAGCCGAGTGGCTATGTCGCTTCTGCTACCGCAAGCGACGCTGAACTGATTCGCCATGCCGCCAATATTCAGCACTATCGCCTAAGCCGTATTAACGACCAATACAGCTTACGTTCGGAAGAAAAAACCTACAGCGCAACCTACCGCCCGACTACCCAGGCCAGCTTTGACCGCTGGGGCAACCGCATCGGCCTGACGGATGCCGCAGAGGCAACAACCCGCTGGCATTACAACAGCCAAAACCAGTTGCAGGACGAAATCAGTGCCACGGTCCAAAAGATGAAAAATGGCGTGAGCACGCGCGGCCAAGTGACCAAGCGCTATGCCTATAGCCATGCTGGCGACCTGATTGGCAGCTGGGATGGTAACGGTAACCTTACCCGACAGCAGTTTGACGAATTCGGCCGGCTGGTCAGAACAACGCATGGCTCAGATGAAAATCCCATGGCTTGGGCAGGGGATGAGCATGTCTACGACATGCAGGGCCGGCTAGCCAAAACCCTTAGCAATATTGGCGATCGCCCCCTCATTACCACGTATGATTACAACCGGCTGGACCAGCGCATTCTGGAGCGCCGACAAGGCGACGTGAATCGTCAGGCACTCAGCGCCACGGCCAACCCATCAGGGCCAAACTGGACATCCAAGGTATTGCTCACCCACTACGGTTACGATACCTCCGGTAATCGGGTGCGGGAGAACCGCCTCGCAGCAGACAATACAGATATCCAACAAACAACTTGGTATGCGTATGGTACGCATGGCAAGGTCACCAACGTTGATGTGCTGCTTTCCACCTACGTACACAACACCGTTTACTCCGGTACCAGCCAGGAATTTACCTATGACCTGCAAGGCAATAAGACGAAAGAAGGCACCTTCTGGCGTAAGGATAAAGGCGGCTACGATGAGGAAAGCAAGTCCTGGCAATATGATTTGGCTACCAATCGCCTCACGGGCCATACCGATCTCGGTGGCAACACCTACAACCACTATCGGTATAACGGGCTGGGGCAGGTTAACCATTTTAACTATACGGTGGTCGGTAAAGACCCGATCACGCGCAGCCACCTTTATGACCAGGCGGGTCAGCTGATTGAGCAGACTGACTCCCGTGGCATGGACGTGCTGGGCGTGCAACGTACCCGTTACGACAGCATGGGTCGCGTCAGCTTTGAATCAATGGCGCGCCCGAAAGACGGCAGTTGGGAGAAAGATAACGCTTGGTTCCAAGCCACCGATTACGATGCCTTGGGACGCGTCCAGGCGGTATACGGTAAAAACGTGGCAACACGCTATGGTTACGACGCCAATAGCAACCGTACCTATGTGCAAGGCATGCAACGCAGTACCGGCATTCATGATCAGATCAGCCACTACAGTTATGACGGTTTGAACCGCGTTGTCGTTAACCAGGGAACCGTGGTCAATGGCGCCATCGTCGAGACAAAAGGAAAAGGGGAGCGGCTTTTCTATCGAGGCACCAGTCAGCAACGTACAGGCGTGTGGCGGATCGATGGTGATGTGAAGGGTACGCCAATCAGAGATAGCTTTACCTACGACAGCTTTGGCCAACTGGTGGACACCCACCACCAAGATACCCGTGTCAGTCCCAACAATGTGCTCAAGACACGTCGGGAATATAACTATCTGGGTCAAGTGACATTAGAGGACAGTTATAACAATGACGGCAAGCTCTTACAACGCATGCGTAATGCCTATGAAGTGACAGGGCAAGGACGATTGGCACGGCAGGAAACCCATAGTCTGAAAGACAAGACGCAAGTACAGCTCGATGCGCTCCAGTTAAACCCCATAGCGTGGTTAACCGACTACAGCAATACGAGCACCACGGTACTGACGAATACCTACGAAGGCAGCAAGCTTACCCACTATAAGTACGACGACTACACACACAAAGTGCAGACCAATTTCACGTTTGATCATCAGGCATTTGAAAGCTGGCGCGAAGTTAAACAGCATCGTGCCAACGGTACGACAGAAGGAGCCGGGACCAGCACATCGACACTGGACGATTACGGTAACGTGATTTCAGTCAGCGACCCAGAGGCCAGAGACGGCAAACCCAAGCAGCGGGATATGCTGGTGGACTTCAACGGCCGGGTGCTGCAGAAAACCAATGACAACGTGGCGGATCAGAAGGTCAACTACCTCTACGTAGGTGGCAACACCGTGGCATCGAGCTACGGCGCGGGGGAAAACGCCAATTTTGACTACACCAGCGCGGCCCGTACCGGCACACAGGCGGCGAACACGCTATCGATGTACACCGTGAATAAGGGCGACACCCTGCGCAAGATCGCGTTTGCGGTATGGGGCGACGGTAGCCTGTGGTACCTGATTGGCGATGAGAATGGTCTTACGGTGGGTGCCGATGCCGATCCTGGTGAGGGTAGGACTCTACGTATTCCCAATGCGGTCTCCGCGGCCAACAACGCCAGCACGTTTGCGCCGTACAACCCCGGCCACTTGGTGGGTGACACATCGCCCACACTACCGCCGCCCCCACCGCCACCAAAGAAAAAGCGTTGGAGTTTCGGTACCATCTTGATGGTAGCCGTCGCAGTGGTGGCGACGGTGTATACCGCCGGTGCGGCTGCCAGTTTCTTTGCTGCGGCGGGCAGTACGGCGGCTGCGGGTGGCGCAGCGGTTGGGGCCAGTGTGTTGACCGGTGGGATCTCAGCCATTGGTTTATCGGGCGCGGCGCTAACCGGCCTGACAACGGGCACCATGATGGCTTCTGCGGCAATCGGCGCGGCAGTGGGCAGCATCGCCAGCCAAGGCTTGGGTCTCGCGATTGGCGAAATAGACGAGTTTAAGTGGAGCCAAGTCGGTATTTCTGCCTTCAGTGCCGGTGTCACTGCCGGTGCGGGTAGTGCCATGCAAGGCACTTGGTGGGCGGGTAAGGGTTGGATGGCAACGGCTGCCCGTACCGCAGTCAGTACGACCGTCAGTCAGGGCACGTTGTCGGCAGCAGGCTTGAGCAGCTTCAACTGGCGCACCGTGGCCGCCGCCGGCATTGCCGCCCCGATTGCGCAAAGCATCGGTGATGGCATCTTTGGCGTGGAAGGGACCAGTGCTGGGGCAGGCTGGGCACAAAACCATAATTTCGCGGCCAACTACCTCAACGGCTTGGCCGGTGGTGTAGTGAACCGCACGGCACAAATTGCGGTCAACGGGCGTGGGAGGTTGGACTTTGCGAGTGTGGCAGCCTCGGCGTTCGGTGATGTGCTTGGCAACAGCATTGCCGGTAACAATAGGCAGTGGGTTGGGGTGCAGAAGCCGAAAGAACCGGATGCCAATACACGTTGGGGGGCTAGAGGCAGCGCGAACCCTGAATCCGATGCCATGTACGACCATCTCGTTCGGGAGATGGGTAATACAAGCGCATTACCACCCGTGGAAGGCGTTGAAGTCGCGGCCAATGGTAAGGATGCATTCGGTTATTTGAATCGAGATAAAGGTGCAGACCCCTCTAAGTCGATGTTGTCTACGGGTAAGGCACGACTGCCAGCAGAAACCGTAGATGAATTTAATGCACGAGTTGTTGATGCGCGTCTCAAGGGAACGCTAGGGAAAAAAGGTCCAATTTACGACCAGGATATTCGATCAGAAACTTGGAAAACCACGGTCGATGGCCCTAAAGTCTTCTTTGGTAACGTTGTTCCGAGAACCATCAATGGTGTCAAAGAATGGGTAGAGCAGTTTGCGCATACAGAGCCTGGTGCGTTAGGCCGGTCGCCTGATTGGGTGGATCCCCGCAATCCGGTTTCTGAGGAAGTGGCTGGGGATTTTGGTCGTGTAGTTGGCGGGCTGCTTGCGTTAACGCCGATCAAGTCTGGTGGAAAGACAGTTACTCTATATCGGGTCGATGATGCCGGATTCGCCCCACGAATTCAGGCGAATGGTACGGTACCAGTAGTCACGACTAGTTCGGGCGGTGAAAGAGCTTTGTTTGTAAACCTTGGACAGCCGCAGCGGGCTAAAGATTTTGCCCTTGTTAATCGAGGTGGCAACGCCGCTATTACCGCAGTAGAGGTTGATGCATCCTTTTTGGAACGGCTAAGAGCTACTTCCATTTATGACAAAGGACCGGGTGTAAAACTAAACCCGACTGCACCTTTGCGTGTGGATGTTAACAAGGCTCCTGATCAGTTCGGTTTGAGAACTCCTGAGCACATTCAGTGGCTACGGGATGCTATCAAGCCAGGCACGACGCGGGGGATTGATCCGAATGATCTGTAATTTAATGGAGCCAATTTTGACGAAGGTTTTTATTATTCCGTTTCATGTTCGCCGTTTGGATATTTCAATCATGCCGGCAGGTTTTTCTGGTGGCTACGTTAGTTGCTATTCTCCAGGGAATGACTACGTGGAGGCTACAAAAAAGGCATTGGGTAAACTTGCGGAAGATGGCCTGAACCCAGAAGAAATTCTGCAGCCGATCCATGAGATAGATACAAAGAATTGGTCCCGGCATATTTCTGAGCAGTGGCCTGACCAAGCGGATTCTCTGCTTGATCAGGATGAGTTTGAAAAAGAAATGGCAAGCGGCCATGTGGTGTATGGGCCATTTGGCTCATATACATGACTGCGGATAAATCTGTTCAGAAGGCAACATTCTCATTGCCTCGTTAAATCGTTCGTTTTTGACTAGAGCTTGAATCTCGTGAGCCAATGGCGTTATGTCGGTGATCTGACGAACCCATTGATTCACGTAGCTCTCTACAGCTTCCTTGCTCAATCCGATCTGAATTGATCGATATGGCAAGGATTGAAGAAATAAATCCCGCTCAGGGTCCCACTGAATTCGCACTGGGGAGCTGTTCTTAAGACGCTCCCACTCTTCTTTACTCATTGATGGGTCAGCATGGCTCAAGCAACTATTTGCCAGAGCCCACTCAAATCCTTCTCGTGTAATGTCGATGGCCAGAATGCGTTTCTGGCCTTCATCCTTAAGGCCCCATCCAGCCCGATACATCATCCAAAGAAACGATGGCTTTATCCAAGTCATTCGTTCCATCTTGAATGGAGGTGATACAAAGGTTCCATTGGCTAGTGCACTATCTGCAATGGCATCGGAATAGGCCTGATAAACGCGGATCGTCTTATCATCATAAACGGCCCGAATTTGGCGCAATGGTGTGGCTTCTTTGGTTAGGTCTAGTTGATTATGCATCGGGATATTTTACGTTGCACAATGAGCCTATAAAGCTAATAACTTCAAAGCTCAAAATCATCATCACAGCGCACCCAGTCCGCATTGCCGTCTAGATGCATGCACTCGTTCCGGTCGGTCCACCATTCCGGTGGGCCAGCTGGCTTCTGAATCATTGCTGTCATTGCCAAATGCCTGCAAATCTTCCGCCGGTTGCACGGCGAAGCCGCGCTGGTAAAACGCACTTGGGCGGCGTCTTGGACGCCCCCCAAAAAGGCCCCTAAAAACCCCCAAGTTGTGTGCCCTTAACTCGTGTCAAAATACCCCCCACACCACACGCACCGCTTTGCGGGCTGTAAGTCACTGAATTAGAAGGAGTATGCCTGTATACATTTGTTTACATGTCTACGTTTCGCGTTTAAACGCTTGATTCTTAAAGGCGGTTTCTGTCTACGGTGTAGACACCCCGCCTGCCTTCCAAAGCGTCCCATCCAGTGCCCGAAAAAATGCCTCGCGCAGCACGCGGACGGGTACGGCGCGGCCCATCAGTTGTGCACTAACCCCGATGACACCCCCGCGCCCGGCGACGCCGCCGCCCGCCCGGTTCGACCATCGTGACCAACTCAACGGGTAGGGTCTGCAAGGGGAGAACCCGGCCTGATGGCGCATGTTTCCCAGCGCTGTTTATTTATTTGATGGATATCTACTAGATATTGTTTATCTGTAATTTAGATATCTATTAGATAAATAAAATAGCCCCCTCAACCCCAGCTGCTGCTTGGGGTTCAGGGGGTTTCTTTTAGCGGCTGCATGGCAGACAGGGCGTAAACGTTAATTGCCTGTCTGTGGTGGCGTGAAGAACTGTTTTGCCTGATGCCTCAGGATCAAGCTATCCAGTATCTCTTTGACGACCTGTTTCTCTTCCGTAGAGAACGAAGAAATCGCCTCAAAGCGTAGGCGGAATTCATCGCTTGGCCCTCGTTCCTGTTCATCAAAGACAAGATCATCAAGGCTCACATGCAATACCTTCGCCAGCCGGATAAGGGCTTCTAAGGTTGGTTGTGCCGTCCCTGCCTCATATCGACGAATCTGATTTACATGCAGTGATGCTGTATCGGCTAAGGCTTGCTGTGTAAGGCTATTAGTCCTACGCAATTGGATCAGTCTGGCAGGGAAGGACATCGATATGCACCAGGGCGTGAACAGATCCATACCTTACCTCCTTCTCTCCCAAATAGATTGACAGATAAACAGTATAGGGTATTAAAATAAAACATTAAACGAGTATTGACAGGTTTTAGAGGAAATCCCGCTTATGGCCCGCATCCCGGATACAGAAATCGAGCGCTTGAAGGCCGAGGTGTCGCTGGTTCGCCTGATCGAGGCGGATGGCATCGCGTTGCGCAAGCAAGGGAAGGATTACGCGGCCTGCTGCCCATTCCATGAAGACGACAAACCCAGTCTGGTGGTGACGCCGAGCAAGAACTTGTTTCATTGCTTTGGCTGTGGTGAAGCGGGTGGGCCCATCGATTGGGTGATGAAACGACGCGGTATCAGCTTCCGGCATGCGGCGGAATGGCTGCGGACCGGCTTAGGGGACAACCGCCTGGAACC
>NZ_PDZH01000145.1 GCF_002735695.1 Chitinimonas sp. BJB300 | reverse complement strand
CCTACCATCGCCGACAAGCCCGTTGCTGTCGCCGCGCCAAACGTGCTCAGCAAATAGTCGGTGTACAAATCGAGTTCTTTGTTCTTCATGGCGACAGGTTAGCGTATGCACTGCGTAACATCAGTAAGTTAGATGAGGGGTAGTCATCTCTTGTCCAAATGGTGTTGTAGAAATTATGGTTTGCGCCCCTAACCAGAATCTGATAACGCGGCGAAGTGTCGCTAGCAAAGCTAAAACGATTGCGGTCATAGGTGAGTGAACCATCAAGGTTAATTACGTCGCCATCACACGAGGGCAATAGTGTGGCAAGTGGCACATTAACTAGGCCGAGGTTGTTGCTAAAGTCCGTCGGCGCCAACAAAAATGCTGCCTTGAAATGGTAGGGCGGAGTTGATTCTGCACTTGCGGCGTAATAGATATTATATTCATTAACAGCACTATCAAATTTTTCCTCATTAATAATGGCTAGAGAGGATTCAGCTTTTGTTACCGCATTGGAAAGTTTGGGGTAACTAACCTGGAAAATATCAGGGTTAGCGAGCAAGGCTGTCTTTAAATCATTTTTCTCAACACCGACCCGAGTAAGGTTGTACTTGAGCGCATTTGCAATACCTTGACCACCACGTGAATGACCCATGATGCCAATACGGGTGAAATCGAGTTTGCCTTTCAACTGATCTAGCATGCCGGGACCGCCGCGTTTGTCGATTTCACGAAGGCGATCTAATGTGCCCAATACCAACTGAGCGCGCGACCGGCTCGACGTATCACCACTATTGCCTCTATGAATACTGCGATTAATTGCATTTGCATCGATCGAAATGACGACGTAGCCCTGTGCCGCCAAATCCTTTGCTAGGTAATCGTATCCTTGATAACTTTGCTTAGACCAATCATGCTGCCCATGCAAAAAAACAATAACGGGAAAGCGAGTGGCGGCCTTGGTTAGCCGTGTACTAGCGAGTGGATAGCGTACCCAGCCTCTGACGGGTGTGATGAGGATTCTGTTATTCGTACCCGCTTGTGCTACGAGATTGCCAAGTTGATATTCAATGGCGGGAGAGGATGTAAATGATGTGTTGCCTGTTGTCGCGGGTGCTACACCGGTAAAACGCGCCGCCATCGTGTTTGCCTGGATGGGTAAAGCGGTCCCGGTGGACTGGATTTCACTTCTCTGGTCAGAAATCTGCACCGAAGTCTCGGTACCAGGTACAGGTAATGCTGTGCCTTGAACCGGGGCTAGACTTCCATCATCGCACCCACTCAGCAACATCAGCATAAGAATAATCATGCACCCATAATGCGTGCAACCGTGGATTTTTTTCTTCATCCGGAACCTCGTCTTATAAAAGCAAATTGGAAGATCTGAGGACGATTACTCGGCACAAAAATGCGGAGCAAACCTCGCAACTCCCCCTCTCTGGGCAGAAATCGACACCTCGGCCGACATGCCCGGAGCAGGGTTGCGCATTTAGTACTGAGCGAATGAGCTTGGTTGCAGTAAATGTGGTGCAGTGCCTTATTCTAAGCGGCTCTGCACGTAGAAGAAGAAAGGTTATCAACGCATAGTGGAATGCTGTGCCCCCCACTCAACCCAAACGGAATCAATAGACAGCTTTGGGTCGAATGCTGCCAATATAAGCATTTGAATATTGAAATTGTCCCATTACCTTACCCTCGCACAAGCGGCAGCCCTACATAGTTTCGAACTTTAGGGCTCCTCGAAAAACCTTCCATCCATGGCATGATTCTGACATCGGAAAGTCAGACCTGCATTGGGTTGGCACGCGCCACGTTGAACCTGCACTGGAAGATTGCGGGGTACAACTTGCAACGCTTGTGCTATTTGAAGGTCGCTGGCGTGGTGGCCTTCTGATGCGAGGAATCTGTTTGGATTGGCTGGAAATGGCCAATTTGGGCGGAAAAAGAGATGCAAGACGAGTGACAAGTTCCGGAACGGGCTGTCTGAAAGCACCTCAAGGTCGACTTACTCCGCGGTAATGTCAAAAAGTCGGGTTATTCGAGGCGCCCGTATGTCTTATGTGTGGAAGCCATCTGTATTCCCTTTTAGGTCCGTAATATACCTATCGAGGTGTCCGTTGGGATTAGACCACTATATTACTCATCGTGATGCCTTCCTCGCCGTTGCCGGCCGGTCAATACAGTCCTAGTTCGCGCCGGATCGCGTTGCATTCGGCATTCTTGTCTTTTGCTCGCCTGATCCGCTCGTAGAGCGCATCGATCTCGCCTTTTGCAAAGGGAATTTGCCGCTCTGCATGCCAGCGAGCCACATCCTCGATCAGCCGCCCAAAGGGCTTGCCGGTGAGGTACCACCAGGTCTCGGTGATGAAGCGCCGGAACAGCCAGGCTAGAAATCCTCCCGCCAGGACGAACAGCAACAAGACCCAAGGACTACCATCGCTACCCATTGTGCTTCTCCCCACCAGCAAGGGGCGGCAAGACGGCTGCGCTAGTCACGCAGGGGTCTCACCGTACGGCCCTCGCCAGCATTGGCCATCAAATCCAGCGATAACGGAGCCCTGTCACGCAGCAGCCAGCCAAATACCAGTGCGGCGGCAATGGCACCAGCTAATTGCGCCGCGATGAAGCCGGGCGCATCCACCGGCCGAATGCCGGCAAACGTATCGGAAGCCGCCCGCGCCAGCGTGACCGCCGGGTTTGCATGGGTACGACGGCGTAGCGCTGGGCATGGTGGGTGGCTACCGCCTCTAGCTGGGCCTGCTCGTTGGTAGCCCGTTGCTGCAGGAGTGGCGATACCGGGAAGGCTGCGGCCAGGCACTGGTTGACCACCCAGGCCCAGGGCTCGATGCCTGCGCGCCGCAGATCCGCCTGCAGGTTGGCGGCTTCCAGCACGGGCGTGGTTTCAGCCAGGGCGGCGATCAGCACCTTGGTTTGCTTCGGGTCCTGCAATTGCATCATCGGCGTGGTGAAGTGCAGCCCGCCAGCAGACATCTTCTTGCGAATTTCACGGTCGTAGGAGCCCGTGGCATCCAGTAGCAACAGGGTGTGGCCCGTAGGGGCGGTATCCATCACCACGAAGCGCCTGCCGGCCTCCCGGATCACCCGCGAGAAGGCCTGAAACACGGCGATCTCCTCGGTACACGGGGAGCGCAGGTCTTCCTCCAGCATGGCGCGACCGGCGTCGTCCAGATGCTTGCCTTTGCTGGCCATCACC
This sequence comes from Chitinimonas sp. BJB300, assembly GCF_002735695.1. GTDB lineage: Bacteria > Pseudomonadota > Gammaproteobacteria > Burkholderiales > Chitinimonadaceae > Chitinimonas. Next base: position 4,961 of record NZ_PDZH01000145.1, on the reverse strand, counting down.
TCTTGCTGGTAGCGCTCCGTCTCGGCCTTGGGGTCGATACGCGACACCGCCATATTGTCCAGTGTACCGGCGACCATGTCTGCGAGATGTGCCGCAGGATCAGACGTGGTCAGGTGAACCGGCAACCCGCGGTCGGCAAGCGCGATTGCTATCGTGGCAGCCAGGGTGGTTTTGCCGACGCCGCCTTTACCCATGACTATGATCAGACCGTGACCGTCAGCAGCCAGGCTATCGACCAGTTGCGCCAGCTTGGGCAAAGGCCGTACAGCGTCGGTCGGTGGGATGTTCGCCACTGCGATCGCTTGCTCGTCGAACAGTTGCCGCAGTGCCGAGAGGCCTACCAGGTTGAAAGCTTTGAGGTTCAGACGATCAGTGGTTAGAGCAGCCAACGCAGGGGGCAGTTGCGCCAGTGCGATGGCCTCACGTTCCTCCAGTGCATGGGCCAGCGGATCGACCCTGCCCTCGGCTTCCGGCATCAGCCCGTTGATTTCCAGGTGTTGCCGCTGGAAGCCGATGGCGGCAAGTTCGGCCTGGGTACGAGCCGCCTCGGCTAGGCTAGAGCGCTGGGCGCGCGCCACGAGCACCAGACGGGTCCGTGAGGGATCGGCCAGCGCTGCCACTGCGTTCTGATACTGCGCACGCTGCTTCTCCAGGCCGGCGAGCGGCCCGAGGCAGGAAGCGCCGTCAGGATTGTGTTCGATGAAGCCACTCCAGGCGCCAGGGAGCTGCAGCAGGCGGATGGTATGCCCCGTCGGGGCGGTATCAAACACGACGTGGTCGAAGTCACGCACAAGCACTGCATCAGTCAACAGCTGAGTGAATTCGTCGAAGGCAGCGATCTCGGTCGTGCAAGCACCCGAAAGTTGCTCTTCGATGTCTCTTACTACCTTATCCGGTAGCACTCCGCGCACCGGGCCAACGATGCGGTCGCGGTACTGCTGGGCGGCGTCTTGAGGATCGATCTCCAATGCAGAGAGACCAAGCACTGTGTTGATTCCGATAATATGGTTGCCGATTTCCTGACTGAAAACCTGCCCCACATTTGAAGCGGGATCGGTACTCACCAGCAGCACTCGCTTACCTTGGTCTGCCAACAATACGGCGGTTGCACAGGCGATAGAGGTTTTGCCGACACCTCCTTTACCGGTGAAGAACAGATGTCGTGGTGCATTCAGCAGAAAGTGCATGGTCTACCCTTGGTTAACAGCAGCCAGGTCCTGAACAAGAGCCCGTCGTAGGTTGCACGGCATTACCGATGCTGCTGATACCCGCCCAACGAGCCAATTCGGCTCGGCGTGGATAGCGGCCCGCGAGGGCGATTTCGCCATCGACCAGTATCAGCGGCAGGCCTTCCTGGCCCGAGCGCTCCAGGAACTGCTTTACGGCAGCCTGCTGGGCAAACGCCAGTGGCTGTTGCGCCAGGTTGAAGCGCTCCACCTGTCCACCCTGGCGCTTGAGCCAGTCCACATCGGCAGCGAAGGTGACCAACGCCTGGTCGACGTCGGTCCCGCACACACCGCTACTGCAGCAGAGCGCAGGTTCATAGATTTGTATGGCAGGCATGGTGTCTCCTCAGGCGCCGATCAGGCCGATGCGATCCAGCTCAGGTTTGAGCTTCGCCTTGTCGGCGAGAACATCCGATGGCAGGGCCAGGAAGACTTCGATTCGGCCGCGCAGGATGCGGTAGGCCTTTACAAATGCGGCATCAATTTCGGCATCGGTACCGGTGGCGTGAGCCGGGTCTTCGACGCCCCAGTGGGCTCGCAGGGCAGGTCCGAGGTAGGCCGGGCATGTCTCGCCGGCAGCACTACCGCAGACCGTGATCACGACGTCCGGGGTGATGGGCAGGTTGTCCCAGGATTTGCTATGCAGCCCTTCGGTCGAAATGCCTTCGCGCTCCAGCAAGGCGAGTGAGCGCGGGTGGACATAGCCAGCGGGCTTGCTGCCGGCACTGATGGCGCGAATGCCCTTAGGCGCCAGCGCGTTGATCGTGGCCTCGGCCAGGATGGAGCGGCAGGAGTTACCAGTGCACAGGATCAGGATGTTCATCAACGCCTCACTTACAGGAGACAGAGTTGCAGGAAGGTTCGACCAGCTCAGTACACTGGTCCGGGTGCCCGCCACAGCAGTGGTCGGTCAGGAATCCGGTAACCTGGCGCATCAGCCCTAGGTTGGCGCGGTAGCGTTGGAAGCGGCCCTCCTGCTCAACGGTCACCAGCCCGGCATAGGCCAGATTCTTCAGATGGAATGACAGGTTGGACGGCGCCAGATCGAGTCGGCTGGCCAGCTCGCCTGCGACGAGACCGCTGTTGCCGGCGTCTACCAACAGCAGATAGACATTGAGCCGAGCGCTAGAAGACAGCGCTTCAAAGGCCTGCAGTACGGTAGGTTTGTCCATGTTTCAGCAACATTTCAAATTTATTTGAAATAATAGGCTTTAAGAAATCAGCTGCAGCCGCTGACTTCCTGGTTCGCCATAGTAGCGGCGGAACAGCAGTTCTCGGTCATGAAGCTCAGCAGGCCACCCATGGTCTCGTAGTTGGCGGAGTAGTGGATGAAACGGCCTTCCTGCCTGGCATCGATCAGATTGGCTCGTGTCAGCTCCTTCAAGTGGAAGGACAGCGTTGCCGGCGGAATATCCAACTTGTCACCGATCTTGCCAACGGTCATCCCCTGCACGCCTTGGACGACCAGCAACCGGAAGATGGCCAGTCGGGTCTCCTGGGCCAGAGCGGCAAGTAGCGTGACAGCAGCTTTATTTTCCATATTTCCACTTTAATCGAATAGTTGAATTATGATCAATGTCTATCGAGTTAAGCATTACCAACATTAGCGGCGGGGTGTCTGGGTTGGTGTGAAAAGTCAGCACCGGCACGGGGTGCCGAAGTGGTCAACGTTCGCCGAAATCGAGTGTCAAGTTCACCAGAATCCGCATCTGAGCGAGCCGGTGCTTCAATTGCGAGCAGCTTGATATAGGGGTTGTAAGCAAACCCATCTCTGGGCTGCCTAACGAATAGGCAATGTTCGAACCTGGGCCTAAAAAACAAACTCAATAGGCTTCTCTCCCAGTCGCTGCAAAATAGCGCGGTTTTCCTGTGTATACAGCGTCCAGCTCTCTTGACTCAGCGGCGACGAACACATGAACGCACGGGGATGAAATACAGCAACACAGCCGCGATGCCCTGGATCGCGCACAGAGGCGTACCGCACCATATCAATGGTATTGGCCTCACGGACCTTACGCCCAATTTCCCAGGTCTGAGAATAGTTAGAAGGGTGGTTCCAGTCTTCCGGCGTCGCGTCAAAGGGAGGCAACCGCAAATCAACAGCCGGTCCGGCTAACGACACTTGAAATAATGTTCGCTGCTGCCCATCGTTTTTCCGTTTCAAACCTTCGGAAACACTGGTGAACTGGGTTTTCCAATAGGCGATTTCTGCCAAGGCTGTTATTTTTTGGTCCGCCGCATAGAAAATTCCGGCCGTCCCAACTGCCCCAAAGCGAGTAGCTCTTATACATGCGGCATAGCGGAATGGGGTGAATAGCAGATAGTGAAGTTTATGGTCTGACTCTACTCCTGGTGGAACTGGCGGTTTCGCCGACTCCAACAATTGCTCAAGAATATCTTGCTTAGCGAGATTGTTGCCGACCAACCTCAGCGTAGTACCTTGCGTTTGCGATTCAACCGAACGCCACGCAGTAAATGTTGGTGCGGAATTAGCAACGACCGCGATAGGCATCGAGATAACCCCGTACTTGATGTAGGCCGGACTGGCGGGATATTAAATTTGCAGGGGTGTCTGCCAAATCACTGTTATACGATTTGAGCCACGCCCGCATATTTTCAAGGTTGTTACCTAGAATCGCGCCCAGCGAGCGATAAACCAACAAGAACGTGGTAGCGGCATCCCATCCGGGCTTGGAAATGCTTAGCTCATAGCCCCCATTACACAGCCTACTCGCAGAGGACGCCGATATCCCCAGGATGTCAGCCAGTTCGGCTTGGTTTAGCTCAAGATCGTGTGCTGCATTCACTACGGCCTCCGTGAGGACTGCCGCAGGATCATACTTAACGGCTTCCAAGGCACTCATACGCTTACTCCTTTTGAAGCAAAAAATGCGACGGACTCAATTACAGTAAGTTTCTATGGAAATAATATCACTACTAAATTTCTATTGAATGATTTTTTAAGCAAGCTCACCCAACAACCTCCGCCCGCACCTCTAACTCCAAGTCAGTCTTTGCCGGGTCAATGCCGACATAAAAGGTGCGCTGGATGGTGTCTATCACCCCCATCATGTCCTTCTCAAGCGCACCCGTCGCATCCTGCAACATGGCCGCGTACTCGGCGGCTTGAGCGTAGGGTAGCTTCAATTGCACACCCAGGTAGGCCGTTGCCTCACCCACACCGCCCAGGATGGCCTTGGCACTCATGCCTTGCCGGGTAAGCATGGTCATCATTTCCTGAAAATCCGCCGTCGTCCCCGGTAGACGGTCTCCCAGCTTTTCAGCGAGCGCGACAATGTCGGCGTACTCCTGCCTCACCGCGCCGCCCTTCTCCATCATCGACACGCGCAAGCCCGTACGGGCATCTTCCGCGCTGGCGTAGGCGCTTACCGGGGCCATCATCGCCCGGCCCGTCACATACCCCGCCCCCAGCATGGCGGCACCATTGCCCGCCACGTTATTACGCGTTTCCATGGACTTGTCATACTGCGCCCGTAAGGGGGTGGCTTGGCGCATGCGCTCATTCACCACCTTCAACCGGTCCTGTTGGGCCTTCAGGGCATCATTGGCCTGATTGATTTGGCGGGCCAGCCCGCTCTCATGGTCGCCTATTCACCCGGCAACTAAGGGTTGATTTGTTGGTGTCCGCCCCCAACTGATAGAAATGGACAAAGAAGACGGACGCAAGCTGTCGCGGCAAGAACAGCACGAAAGGCGCAAGCAAGCTGTGAGGCT
>NZ_PDZH01000144.1 GCF_002735695.1 Chitinimonas sp. BJB300 | reverse complement strand
TCGGGGTGTTTGTGAGCCTTGCCGAGCATCCAGATATCCACTTGAAACGTTCGTGGACAACATGACAGCAGGACTCACGACTGGCAAGAGAAATGCCGTTCACTGGCTAAAGTGAACGGCATTACCCAGATTATTGGGGCTTTTTTATTGGGGTGTTGCTCGAGTAGCGATCAAACCGAGAAGGATGAACCACATCCACAGGTCGAAGAGGCATTCGGATTCTTGATGGTGAACTGAGAACCTTCAATGCTTTCCACATAGTCGATTTCAGCACCCACAAGGTACTGATAGCTCATCGGGTCGACCAATAAGGTCACGCCATTCTTTTCATACGGTGTGTCGTCTTCATTGACAATTTCATCAAAGGTAAAGCCGTATTGGAAACCTGAGCAACCACCACCCGTTACGAATACGCGCAACTTAAGGTCAGGATTGCCTTCCTCTGCGATCAAATCCGCCACCTTAGCAGCAGCATTATCGGTGAATATAAAGGGGGTACTCATTTCAACAGGGGCATTCATGGCGCGTACTCCAGACAAATCAGTGATTTACAGCGACGATTATCCGCGCTTGGTGAACTTTTGTTAACCCTTTTTTAGACGGGGACTTAGCCTAAAAATGTGGTCACTCACTGACTGTTTCAAGTATAGGTGATTTTTTCGCTGGCAGCAGCAGAGCCGGTTTATTGTCAATACCGCCCATATGGATCAGCTGCCCAACCACTACAGCACCGGGATGCATCTCCAGCGAGTTGTAATACACATCGCCCACAACCTTACATTTGGACTGGAGCTCTAAATAATGTGAAGCATGTATCGGCCCATCTATTGCGCCATTAAGTACGAGGTGAGATACCCGAACCGTACCCCGAATACGAGCTTTTTCGCTTACCACCAGGGTACTTGGCTTTTCATCAATAGCAGTGACGTCGCCCACGACCTCACCATCAATACGCAGCCCACCCGAAAAATTCATATTGCCCTCAATACGGGCGTCCAAACCAATCAGACTATCAATCCGGTTCGTGGCTTTAGTATGTTTGTCTTTACCAAACACGATTATCCTTTCACATCATAAACGCGCGTCAACCGCGTGCGATTTTCACCAGCGGCATAAATTCTTAGTTCAACTTGCTTTAGGGCCACATCTACAGGTAAGTTCGTCTCACGCTCCAAACGGGTAAATCGCGAAACGGTAAAGGGCTCTCTTGGTTGCGGCCAGACTACTGTTTCCCGCTTGCCATTGCGCTCGGTCGTCAGGCGAAATTCCAACTCGCCTTTAAATGCCTCCTGGCTGGACTGACCTTGAAGCAAGATGGCGCTTAAACGGTAATGCCCTGGACTAAGCGACTCAACCCGGAAAACTTCAATTGCCAAAGCGGGAGCCCGGTCTGTTTTGGTCAACAAAGATTCATAAAATCCGACCCGTTCACGCAGTCCACCATTATCCGCCTGAAGCTGTTGTAACTGACGCGACAACGTCTCACGGGTGGCCAATTCCAGTCGCAGTTGCTGATCGGCAGCAACCAGCTTTTGGCGCGTATCAGCCAACTCCTGCATCAATCTGCTGGCTTCGCGTGAAGCACCTTGCACCGCCAGAATAGCGTTCGGATCACGTCGGCCTTCATATTCACCATAATGGAACAACAGCACGCCTATGCCCGCCAGCACAGCGGCACTCAGCAGCGTCACTCCCATGAGGATATACCAGGGACGGTGCTGCCTGACCGCCAGCTTGGCAGTCGCCAGATGATTACCTCGACGTTTCCAGCGCCCAATCATATAAATCAAGGCAGTAAAGGAACGATATCCAAACCCTGCCCTTCAGGCAGGCCAAACATCAAGTTCATGTTCTGTATCGCCTGCCCCGCAGCACCCTTAACCAAATTATCAATTACAGACAGCACAACCACAGTATCGCCTTCCTGCGGGCGATATACAGCAATCCGGCAGGTATTCCCGCCACGCACCGAGCGTGTTTCAGGTGTACTGCCGGCGGGCATCACATCAACAAAGCGCTCATCCGCATAACGATGCTCAAACAAGGTTTGCACATCCACATCCTTGGTCAGTCGTGCATACAAGGTGGCATGAATGCCTCTAATCATCGGCGTAAGATGGGGCACAAAGGTCAAGTCCACTGGCTTACCCGCTGCTCCAGCCAAACCTTGTTTTATCTCTGGTAAATGACGGTGACCTCCAACGCCATAAGCCTTGAAATTATCACCGGCCTCGCAAAGTAGCGTATGAACCTCCGCCTTGCGGCCAGCACCCGATACGCCAGACTTGCTGTCGGCAATCAAATTACTTGGATCAATTACACCGGCCTCTATCAAAGGTAGAAAACCCAGCTGTACCGCTGTCGGGTAGCAGCCTGGATTGGCAATCAACCGAGCGGATCTAATACGTTCGCGGTTTACTTCCGGCAACCCATAGACGGCTTCAGCGACCAAACCGGGGCTTGCGTGGCTCATGCCATACCACTTCTCCCACTCCGCCACGTCCTTGATTCGGAAATCAGCGGCGAGATCAATCACCCTTACGCCGGCAGCCAATAACGCCTCGGCCTCTTGCATCGCTATACCGTTAGGCGTGGCAAAAAAGACTACATCGCACTTATTGAGTTGCGCCTCGGCAGGGGTAGAAAAAGCAATATCGACATAACCACGTAGACTGGGATACATCTCGGCCACCGGCATGCCTGCCTCTTTACGCGAGGTTATCGCCTGAAGCGATACACCACCATGGCGTGCCAGCAAACGCATCAGCTCTACGCCCGTATAGCCCGTACCGCCTACGATCCCAACCTTGATCATGCCGTAATTCCCTTAACCGTATGCCAAAGAGGGTCGATGATACATTGATTCCTTGGTATCCCTAATCAACCGGACAAAGCAAAAAAAACCGCCAGTAAAACTGGCGGTTTTTCCGGCTCGCGCCGACGTACTCGAACGAATCTTCGCGTCGAATCTGACGATTAGCGCTTCGAGAACTGCTTGGCGCGGCGCGCCTTACGCAGACCGACCTTCTTACGCTCAACTTCACGTGCATCGCGAGTCACCAGACCAGCGCGCGACAGTGTCGGCTTCAATGCAGAGTCAAACTCGATCAACGCACGGGTGATACCATGACGCAACGCGCCAGCTTGACCAGTTTCACCACCACCAACCACATTCACCAGAATGTCGAAGGCTTCCAGGTTTTCGGTCAACACCAGCGGCTGACGAACCACCATACGGCCGGTTTCGCGAGAAAAATATTGATCCAATGGCTTACCGTTTACAACGATCTTGCCCGAACCCTTAGCCAGGAAAACGCGAGCAACAGCGCTCTTGCGACGACCCGTACCGTAATAATACTTACCAACCATTTTTTCAGTCCTTGTATCTGGTCGTAATTAGACTTCAAGGACTTTAGGCTGTTGCGCAGTGTGCGGATGCTCAGCGCTAGCGTAAACCTTGAGTTTCTTGATCATGGCGTAACCGAGTGGGCCCTTGGGCAACATGCCCTTAACGGCTTTCTCGAGCACGCGCTCAGGGAAACGCTCCTGCATTTCAGTGAAGGAACGCTCATAGATACCGCCCGGGTAACCCGAGTGGCGAAAATAAGTCTTTTGCTTAGCCTTATCACCAGTCACACGCAGCTTGTCTGCATTAACGACAACGATGAAATCACCAGTATCGACGTGAGGGGTGTAAATAGCTTTGTGCTTACCGCGCAGGCGGTGAGCGATTTCGGCGGCGAGGCGACCCAGCACCTTATCGGTGGCGTCGACTACAAACCAGTCGCGCTGTACCTCGTGCGGCTTGGCGGAGAAGGTTTTCATACGGCTCTTCCAGATTCGTTCGATTTACGGAAAGTCGCGCATTCTATTTGAAAAAACAAAGCGCTGTCAAACCGAAGAACGTTGACAGATCATCCGTGCCGACCCTCGGCACGGAATGAAGGATGATCATAAAGTACAGACAAAAAAAAGCGCAACCGAGTTATGGGTTGCGCGTAATTCCACCAAAGAAGGAGGATGGAGGAGACAACATCAAAGCACACACATTGCGTGTACCGCCTCAATGCAGTTCGGATAATACGTAGCACTAATCAAAATCGCAAGTATTTTTTGTGCGGCGCGGCATAAAATTGATAAACGGGAGCAAAATTACATCCCATTGCAATAAAAGTAGCCAAAACTTGCCTGCTTGTTTCAATTTTGTAGTCAGACGTGTCATTACATGTCACGCGCTTACTGCACTGCCGCAAGTCAGTCGTCCGTTCCACTTTATGTAGAAAGTAGCCGATGCAAGCGCGGATCAAATGGATTGAGAATGTTAGTTTTCTGGCTCAGTGTGAGTCTGGCCATGCTGTACTGATGGATGGCGCTCCGGCGGCGGGCGGACAGAACATGGGCCCTCGACCCATGGAGATGTTACTGATGGGCACAGGGGGCTGCACCGCCTTCGATGTGGTGACAATCCTAAAGAAAGGCCGTGCAGACATCGTCGACTGCGACGTTATGCTGGAAGCACTGCGCGCAGATACCGACCCCAAGGTATTCACCCATATTCATATGCACTTTGTCGTCAAAGGGCGGCAATTGAAAGAGGAGCAGGTAAAACGCGCCATCTCGCTTTCCGCAGAAAAGTACTGCTCGGCTTCTATCATGTTGGGCCACAGCGTAAAGATCAGCCACGATTTTGAAATCATCGATATCTGATCTTGCAAATGCTTTACTGCCAAAATAGCCAAGTAACGACACTACTTGGCTGTTTCAAGCTTTAGCCAACACCCACCGCTCCCTCTTCGTGGCGCCTAGGCAAAACCCGTAACAATCGTGCGGGCGAACGCTTCACCACATACCAGGCAAGCATCGCGGCCAGCCCACCAATTACGTATAACGCCCCCCGCAAACCTAACGCTGTCGCCAAAGCACCACCCGCCAATGCGCCCAGTGGGGCGGGCGCGACCGTAAAGAAGCGCATGGTTGCAATCATTCTGCCAAGCAGCACATCCGGCGTCACGGCGGCTCTCGTAGCCAAGTAATGAATAGAAAACATTGTTGCGCCAAAAGAAAACAGGCATTGGCAAAGGCTGAACCACAACATGCTTGTGGCAACACCGCCAGGGATAAAACCAAAGCCCAACCAGGACGCTGCTGTAGCGACAAACCCCCAACCAACCATGGGTCCAACACCAAATCGCCCGCCTAACCTTTCAGCACTAAGGGCCGCCAGCATGCTTCCCAATCCGCCAAGCATATAACTCAATCCCATATGTGCAGCATCCAGTTTTAGCTCACGTACTGCAAACAGGACGAGAACCGCCGCCAACATGTAATTGAGTAGCTGCCAAAGGCAAGTTTGTACTGCCAAGGCACGCAATAAGGGTGTATCCCACACCAATCGTAATCCCGCCTTGATTTCTCGCCACACCGACTCGCGCCGACGGGCCTCGATCGGTGGTTCAACCGCCCGAATCGTGCGCAAAATAAGTGCCGAAACCACAAAGGACACAGCATTGAACAGGATAGCTACCGGCGCAGTAAACCAATGGATCAACATACCTGCCAGGCCCGGGGCCGAAATCTGGGCAGTAGACGCCGTCGCCATAAACTTACTGTGCGCTTCAACCAACCTGTCTTTACCAATGAGATTAGCGACATAGCTCTGATGTGCGGAACCACCCACAACTTCACCACTCAGGCATAGAAAACCCACCACACACAGCACCGGCATAGAAAGCCAGCCACCCCATGCGGCAATTGGCACCACCAGGAGGGAGAGCGCGCAGAGTATGTCCCGCAACATCATCAGCGGCATGCGGCGGTTGCGGTCAATCAATACCCCCGCATGCAGGCTGAATAGGGCAAACGGGAGAACCTCGATAGCCGATAGCACTCCCATTTGCATCGGACTAGCGTGCAGTAACACAGCGGCGGTCAAGGGCAAAGCCAAGTGGGAAATGTAGGAGCCGAAGTCAGAAATCCCCTGAGCCAACCAAAGGCGCACGAAGTCGGGGTTCCTCCACAGCCCGTTTAACCGGATGCGGAACATGAAATTGCTTTCTAATTATTATTTTTTGCTTAACCCAGCCCAAAGCCGCCGTACAAAACACGGATTGGGGGGTAGGCAGGCACTAGAGGCGATAGGACAATGTGGTCATCACACGTGACATAGCACGCATTGCAACCTTTGCCGGGGTAGGCAATTCAGCAGCCCCAAGCTCAATCGCGGCCTCTGCATGGGCGGTTTCATCAACAAACATCTGCGTCACCACGGCCCGGCTACGCGCATCCTCAACCGGCAGCAAACTCAAATGGCTGTCCAGATGCTGGCTGACCTGCCGTTCAGTCTCGGCCAGAAACCCCAGATTCCATCGGTCGCCAATCAATCCTGCCGTTATGCCCATCGCCAACGAACTGGCATACCAAAAGGGGTTCAGCAAACTCTTGTGGCTACCCAGCTCATCCAGGCGTCGCTCTGTCCACGCCAGATGCTCGGTTTCTTCCTGGGCTGCCTGACGCAGTGCATCACGCGTTACCGGATTACGTGCCGTCAGCGCCTGCCCCTGATACAGCGCCTGCGCACAAACTTCACCGCAATGATTTACCCGCATCAAACCAGCAGCGTGGCGCTTTTCCGCTGCACTCAAACTGGCTTCTGACAAATGAGCATCAGGGTGGGGACGCACACTGGCTGCCGGTGCGAAAACGGTGCGCAGCGCGCGATCGAATTCGGTAATCAGCTTGTCCATGGTCGTACTCCCGATGCGTTTGGAGGAAGGCCGATTGTAGGGGCTAGTGGAAAAACTTTCACGTACCTTGATGTTAGATACCGCCCACCGAACCATGGCAAACACCGTAAAAGCCTGATCATAGGGCCTGTGCTAACATTATCGACTACCGTAAAACCACACAGGAATACGATGAAACGCCTATTTTTCAGCCTATTATTGATTGCCTTCGCACCGCTAGCCCATGCCGCCAATCCACATGTGCTATTCACCACAAACCAAGGCAATGTCGAAATAGAGCTGTTCGCCGATAAAGCGCCAAAGTCAGTCGAGAATTTCCTCGGCTATGTAAACAAGGGCCACTACAACGGCACGATCTTCCACCGGGTGATTGCTGGTTTTGTAGCGCAGGGCGGCGGCTATAGTGCCGACATGCAAGAGAAACCAACTGGCAAGCCAATTCAGAACGAAGCGAACAATGGTCTAATGAACAGCCCAGGCACTTTAGCCATGGCACGTACCAACGACCCACACTCAGCCAGCGCGCAGTTCTATATCAACTTGCGTGATAACGCCGCACTGAACTACCGCGAATCGACCCCACGCGGTTGGGGCTATGCGGTGTTTGGCAAGGTGGTGAAAGGCATGGATGTGGTTGAAAAAATGGCCGACCAGCCAACCGGGGTTGTGAATGGGATGCCAGATGTGCCACTCAAACCTATCATCATCATGTCGGCCAAGCCGCTGCCCTAACTTTTACCCACTGCCCGCCCCGCAAGCTGGCAGACCATAAATAAAACGAAAGGACACTCTTTATGCGCGTCAATCTCCACACCAACCACGGTCTTATCGGTATCGAACTTGACGAAGCCAAGGCGCCAAAAACGGTCGCCAACTTTGTTGAGTATGTCAAAGCTGGCCACTACAGCGGCACTGTTTTTCACCGTGTCATCAACGACTTCATGATTCAAGGTGGTGGTTTTGAAGTAGGTATGAAGCAAAAAGAAACCCGCACACCCGTCGAGAACGAAGCGGCCAATGGCTTGAAAAACGACAAATACACGGTGGCCATGGCCCGCACACCCGACCCACACTCGGCCAGCGCGCAGTTCTTCATCAACGTTAGCAATAATAACTTTCTGAACTACACGGCCCCGACTGCACAGGGCTTTGGCTACTGCGTATTTGGTAAGGTGGTCGAAGGCGCTGACGTGGTAGATGCCATCAAAGCAGTCCGCACTGGCGCCAAGGGCATGCATCAGGATGTGCCAGTGAGTGATGTGCTGATCGAAAAGGCTGAACTGGTATAGAACCTGTTTACGATCTGATGTTACGCAGTAGCTGCGAGAAGCAGCTGTAACTGATCATAAGCCGCGCGGGAGGCGTTGATCAGTAACTTGCGGCAAAGTGCGAATGGGTTCTTCTGCGTCTTGATGCTCAGGCA
>NZ_PDZH01000143.1 GCF_002735695.1 Chitinimonas sp. BJB300 | reverse complement strand
TGAATGCCTGAGCATCAAGACGCAGAAGAACCCATTCGCACTTTGCCGCAAGTTACTGATCAACGCCTCCCGCGCGGCTTATGATCAGTTACAGCTGCTTCTCGCAGCTACTGCGTAACATCAGTTTCTACTTAAGGAATAGAAGAGATGTTTGTGCGAGATGGGGTGAGCTATGAATTTCACCACATGGGTATCCCCACTTCAGAAATACGTGCCAACGAGCGTTACAGTGCGAAATTTGGTATGTACACGAGCGACAGTGATTGCCAGTTGGCCCGCATCCAGTATCACCGGTATGAAGATGACAGTTGTCTGCATCCGTTGATACGCACGGTGCCGCACCCTGCCTTTAAAGTGGATGACCTCGACTTGGCACTTGAAAACCAGACGCTACTGCTGGGACCTTACGAGCCTATCGATGGCTTTCGTGTCGCAATCATTGTGGATGGCGGCATGCCGGTAGAGTTAATCCAGACCAAGCTTACGGATGACGAAATATGGGGGTGTGCGCAATTGGGGCAGCAAGCATCGCTATATCAAGATACGGCTTCTAAGAACTTGTCTAAAGTCTGCTGCGCGTCGGCAATATGGCGCTGAAAACTCCCTCGGAATGCTCATTTACCACTTGTAAACTCCACTTCCTCGGCTGTTTTCGCCTTATCTTGCCTTAGCTCGCGAGACTTTAGGCAGGTTCTAAAACCGAATAGGCTGAAGCCCAGCGCCTCTCTCTGCTACCAGAGAGGGGCGCTTTGCCTGTATCACCGGGGATAGACTGGTTATTGGCACGGGGGCTACTTCGACTTGGGCCGAAAGGCTTTCACAACGGCTTCGTTGGTATCGAGATAGGCTGCACCAACCAAGTCGAGGCAATAGGGCACCGCAGCGAAGATGCCGGGTACCTGCACCTTGCCTTCCGCATCCTTCAAGCCTTCCAGGGTTTCCTTGATGGCCTTGGGCTGGCCGGGTAGGTTGAGGATAAGCGCCTGCTTGCGGATTACCGCGGTTTGGCGCGACAGGATGGCGGTAGGCACAAAGCGCAGGCTGATCTGGCGCATCTGTTCGCCAAAACCCGGTACTTCACGGTCGGCCACGGCCCGCGTGGCATCGGGTGTGACATCGCGTGGTGCTGGGCCGGTGCCGCCGGTGGTCAATACCAAGCCGCAGCCTTCGTCATCGACCAGTGCTTTGAGCGTGGTTTCGATCAAAGCCTGCTCGTCGGGAATCAAGCGGCTGACGGTGCTGAAAGGCGTGCTGATGGCGCTGGTGAGCCAGCCCAGCAGGGCAGGGAGTCCCTTGTCTTCATACACACCACTGCTGGCACGGTCGCTGATGGACACCAAGCCTATTTTCAAACCGGCCTCAGGCATCATCGTCCTCATCTTCGGCGTCCGCATTGGCTGGGCCAATCAGGGGCGGCTCGGTGGACAGATCTTTGATGAGCTGAAATAAGGCGCGAAAATGCTTCGGTGGCTTGTTGGCTGCCCGCTCGGCACGCGCATTACGCACCATGGTGCGCAGCTGCTGGATATCGATATCGCGATGCTCGGCGATCAGCTTGGCAACGGCTTCATCGCTGGCGATCAGTTCATCGCGCTGGCGTTCGAGCTGGTGGAACCAGGCATTCAGGCGGTCGTTATCACCCCGTAGGCTGTCCAGAAACGCTTGAATCGGCGCGGGGTCCACGTCGCGCATCAGCCTGCCGATGTATTGGCGCTGGCGCTTGATTGCGCCGTTGGCGGTGATCTTCTGTGCATCTTTGATGGCCGTGAGCAGGGTATCGGACAGATTGAGCTTTTTCAGCTGTCCCTTGGACAAGGCGATCAGTTGTACGCCTAGATCCTGCAGGGCTTCCACCTCTCGTTTCATCGCGCTCTTACTGACGTGTTCAATCTCGTCGTCACCATCAAATGTGGCGTCGAGGTCTGGTTCGGTATGGGGCTTGCGGGACATGGCGAATCGGCTTGAAAGAATATGGACTGCTATGATACCGGACACCTCGACGCTAAGCAGGCATCACCGCCTTGGGCTCCAGGTGACGTGGACATGCATTTTGCAGCCATGCCGCGTTGGTACTTGCTCGCATGGCTTATCTGGAGGCACAACTTTTCGTCCGTATTCGTGCAAAGCCAGAGAAACGCGACCCGTAAAATATGTATAGTCAATAGAGCCGGGAGGGCGGATTGCGCCTTCCACCCTACGAGCCTTGGCTCCCCCCCTTTTTTCTGACAGCGCTACGCTGCCATTGGATATGAGATTGCCCATGAGCCCAGCCAAAAAATCGACGCTTTCCTTTAGCCAGACTGAACTGACCGACTTGGTGCAACAGGTGCTGGGGTATGCCCAGAAAGGCGGCGCAACCTCTTGTGATGTCGATGTTTCAGAAGGGGTGGGGCAGAATGTCAGCGTACGCTTGGGCGAGGTTGAGACAATCGAGTACAACCGTGACAAAGGCGTCGGCGTGACGGTCTATATCGGCCAATGCAAAGGCCACGCCAGCAGTTCGGACTTTTCGCCTGCCGCCTTGGAACAAACCGTTGCCGCAGCATTGGCGATTGCCCGCTACACCGCAGCAGACAGTGCCGCCGGCCTGGCCGACCCCGATCGGCTCGCGACATTATTTCCCGATCTTGACCTCTATCACCCATGGGATTTGCCGGTTGAACAGGCCATTGAATTGGCTCAGCGTTGTGAATCGGCGGCACGCGATGTGGATGCACGCATCAGTAATTCTGAGGGCGCAACCGTATCGAGCCATGTGGGACAGTCGGTCTACGGCAATTCCAATGGCTTTATCGGCCCCAGCCAGACTTCGCGGCATTCAATTTCCTGCACTGTGATTGCCCAGGAAGGCGATGCGATGCAGCGCGACTATTGGTACAGCAGTGCCCGCGCGCCCACTGATCTGGATGCTGCCGATGCGGTGGGATTGAAGGCTGGCCAACGTACCTTGGCCCGGCTAGGAACCCGCAGGCTGAAGACCGGGGATTACCGCGTATTGTTCGACCCGAGCCAGGCTGCTGGCCTGATGGGGCATTTTATTTCGGCGGTGTCTGGCAGCGCCCTATACCGTAAGGCCAGTTTTTTGGTGGATTCAATAGGCAAACCCGTGTTCGCACCCCTGGTGAACATTGTGGAAGATCCTTTCTTGCTGCGTGGCATGGCAAGTTCGGTGTTCGACGGGGAAGGCGTGGCCTGCGTGCGGCGTGATCTCGTCAAGGACGGCGTGCTGGGTGGTTATCTGCTGGGCAGCTATTCAGCCCGTAAACTCGGCTTGGCCAGCACGGGTAACGCAGGTGGTTGTCACAACCTGTTGGTCAGCCCGACTGCGGGTGACTTCCAGGACATGTTGCAGCGGCTGGATACTGGTTTTCTGGTGACGGAACTGCTGGGCCAGGGTGTGAATGGCATTACAGGTGATTATTCGCGCGGTGCAGCAGGTTTTTGGGTTGAGAAAGGTGTGATTGTTCATCCGGTTGAGGAAGTCACTATTGCTGGCAATTTGAAGGATATGTTCCACCATATCGTCGCAATCGGTTCGGATATCGAAGTACGCGGCAGCAAGCGTGTCGGCTCGGTATTGATTGAGCGGATGATGGTGGCGGGCGAATAAAAACCGTATTGGTGGGGCGAGGTAGGGTGGAAATAAGGGCCGGCGTATCTAGGCGATGATGTCTGGAATGCTGGCCCTGCGTTTTTCTGTAAGTACCTGTTTACTGATTTGTCACGAGCAGGTGTCAGCAGGGTAAAGCGCAGCGTGGTAGTCGAGTTGGCTAAAGATGTATTAAGATAAATAATAAAGGTGTTGTGCAGCTAATCAATAATGTATTATCTTAACTAATTGGTTTGCAAAGCGACGCCGATGGCAACAACAACTCTCACGCTTCAGCTTTACTTCAATGGTGAATGGCACGATGCAGCCCAGTTTACCCATTTGGGTGATACGGGAGCATTCACCGAACCCTGCATCGTTGAATACGAAAGGGAGTTTGTCGTCGCCTTTTTCGGCACGACGGATGAACATGCTTTATCGGCACGTTATGAAGTCGATATGCAGCCCATCAAGCTTCCGCACTGGCCGGCATTCCTGCTCGACATCCTCCCGCTTGGCTTTGCCGGCGACCGTATTGCCAGAGTGTATAAGGATGAAACCGGTCACGATGCCAGCCATCTGGACCTGTTGGTGCTGGGTGGCGCGAATTCAATCGGCAATATCCGGGTAAAAGAAGCCTGGGAACTTATGCGGGAAAAACCCAGGGTCTTCCCTGAAGGTTTTGAACTGGAAGAAGTTATTCAACGCGGCGATGCCTTCATGGCGTATGCCGATGAAAATGGCTTGTCCGCACAGGCAACCAGTGGCGTGCAAGGTGAGGCGCCCAAAATCTTGTTGGCGCAAGATGAGCAGGGACGTTGGCATGCCGACAGCCTGTTACCCGATCATCGTGCACGAGCCCATGTGCTGGTGAAGTATGCTCGTGGGAACAAGGCAGAGATGGACTACACCATTCTTCGCAACGAAGCCGCTTACATGCGGCTGGCCAAAGCCATGGGTATTCGTGCCAACGACGACTTGAGGTGGGAAAACAATACGCTGATCATCCCGCGTTTTGATCGTGCAGTGGCTTTTGGCCCCCAAGCCAAACATGCCGCGCCGTTGTTCTGGCGGGGGGGTAATCCAGTAAAACCATCTACCTTTCCAAACTCAACGCAGGGTGATGCCGTCGTCCACCGTTTCGCGCAGGAAACCGTGTTGAGTTTGGCGGGTATTACGGCTATCGGGGTACAGATTCATCACCACCAAGTGGTGAAACTGCTAGCCGATTACGCAACGGACCCAGCTGAAGAAGTGGCCGAATACATTGTTCGAGATCTACTCAACCTGGCTACCGGTAACCGGGATAACCACGGCCGGAATACCGCGGTAAGAAGACTCAATGGCAGGCTGGAACTGACGCCGCTGTACGACTTTGCCCCTATGTCGTTGGATCCGGCTGTTATCACCCGTTCCAGTACCTGGAAGGGGCTCGAAGCCCCGGCTGGCCGACTGGTTCCCGATTTGAATGCGTTGATGGATCAGGTTGCGGAAGAAACCGGTGGGGATGCCAATCTTCTGAGTCGGGTAAAGACGCGAATCTTGAACCTGGGGGCATGCCTTGAGCATTTACCAGAGGAGGCAAAGAACGTGGGTGTAGAGGCACTGGTTTTCAGTCGAGCCTGCGGCCAATATCGAACGGTGGTCGATGAAATTGCCAGGTTGAAGTAGGGGGTAATGCTATGGCAAGAACCAAACTGCCCAAATTTGAATCCCGCGATGCTTTTTATCAAGCCGTCGCAGCAGGACAGCTGACCATTCCCGATACGATACGGAGCATGCGTGGCATGTTGGGTGTAACCCAGAAGCAGTACGCTAAGATGATCGGTGTATCGGAAGAAACTATCCGCCGTATCGAGCAGAACCGGATGAATCCCACTGCTGAGATGATGGACACGTTGGGTAGGCCCTTCAGGTTAAAGTCGGGATTTGTTGCTGTGCCGAGAAAGTAATGCCTACCTTCGCAGTAGACAGGTTTTGATAAGCGTCAACTTTTAAAAAGGGGATGGGATGTTAGCGACACGGTTTCAAGTATCGAATACATCGAGCAATCTGCTGTCGTTGAAGCGACTGGTTATGGACCCAAATTGTGTTGAATTGCGCTTATTCGGCACTCACGCAAAAATCAACGTCGGGGTGAATGATGTAAGTGAAATGGATAGCAACCTGCCGCTGGTTGCAGCCGTAGCGAAATATACGATTCCTGGCATTAGCGATGTCTACGTGGTTTTCGATGGGATGGTACTCACTGCAGCACGCCTCCCGCGCTATTACGAGGTTCAGGAACTATTGGATAAGGCCGTGGCAAGCAAAAAGGTCACGTTTGCTTCAGTACCCGTACTGTTCACCTCGTCTTTTGCACCCACAATCGCTGTAGATAAATTGCTTAGCATCGGACCCGTCATTGCCTTGTCGGAGCAGACCAGGGCGCAGTATTTCTCCATGCTTTCCACGCTGACAGAAGAAGCGTTTGCCAATCTGAGCAGTACAGAGTGAACATTAGCGCGATATGAGCGGGTGACGTGTCCTG
Organism: Chitinimonas sp. BJB300; assembly: GCF_002735695.1. Lineage (GTDB taxonomy): Bacteria > Pseudomonadota > Gammaproteobacteria > Burkholderiales > Chitinimonadaceae > Chitinimonas. Next base: position 2,284 of record NZ_PDZH01000143.1, on the reverse strand, counting down.
ACAACCGTGGGCATACCCACTTCAAATGCAGGCCGATTGCCTGTTGAGTTTCTCTGCAAACAGGGCCGGCAAGACGTGAGTGGCGTCGTTGGCGGTTGTAAAGGGGGAGTCAGAATTTCCGTGTTCAATGCGGGTTTTCTGGCACAACCTATGTACTGTCAGCCACCACCCGAATGACGAAAAACCTCAAGCGACAGGCGATCAAGGTTTTGTTCGTTGGCTGGGACGACGATGTGCTCAACGCGGCTGGCAACGTCTGGATTCTCGAATGCCTGCGACCAAGATACAACGGTTCCCGCTGCAGACGTTGCCAAGGCTATGGTTAAGCGAAACTTCGGCTCCGAGATGTGTTGAATGATGATCTTGCTGGGCGATACTATTTCTGCAAACACACTGTCGTTTGGATAGTTTTTGCCGTCGGGACCGTGCATGGTAAAGGACCAATGCCCACCCGTTTTGAACTCGCAGACATTGAAGGTATTGGTGAAACCGGCGGGTCCCCACCACTGTGCCAAACGTTCCGGATTACTGATCGCAGCAAAGACTTGTTCTACGGATGCTGGGATTTCACGGGATGTACTGAAAGTGGTCATCGGTTTCTTCGTTTCCGTGGTTTACATGCCTTGGAATGTTAGTTTGTTTTAGCGCTGCGTCAGGGCAGTTTGGTATTGCTGCTCGCGTTTAAAGCTGACGCAGTTCGCTTTTGTCACAGTTAGGCTTCCTATGACTTACTCTCCTGCCGCCATTGATGTTGATCTGGTGCGGCAATTGATCGCAAGCCAATTCCCCCAGTGGGCGGGGCTACCTATATCGCCGGTCGTAGAAAGCGGGTGGGACAATCGAACCTTTCACCTGGGTAACGGCATGCTCGTTCGCCTACCAAGCGCAAAGGCCTATTCGTTGCAGGTGGAACGAGAGCAGTACTGGCTGCCACTACTGGCCCCGAGACTGCCACAACCTATTCCTGCACCATTGGCCATGGGAGAGCCTTCGTTTGGATATCCATGGCGGTGGTCGGTCTACCGTTGGATCGAAGGTGAGCCAGTTCTATACGACTGCATGGAAGACCTACCTTGCTTTGCAAGCGACCTGGGGAGGTTTCTGGCAGCACTTCACAGCATAGACCCTGCAGGAGGTCCGCCGTCCGGCCTTCACAATTTCTATAGAGGTGGGTCACTGCGGGCATATGATGCCGAGGCACGGAAGGCCATCAGTATGCTTGCTACTCGCCTTGATGTAGGCACTGCGACGCTGGTATGGGACACCGCGCTCGCATCGAAATGGGATCGTCCACCGGTTTGGGTGCATGGAGACATTGCTGTGGGAAACCTGCTTGTCAAAGAGGGCAAGCTAAGTGCGGTAATCGACTTTGGACAGCTTTGCATCGGTGATCCCGCGTGCGATCTTGCAATCGCCTGGACACTCTTTGATAGCCGCAGCCGTGAGGTATTCCGCTCTGTCTTGCCGCTTGACGCGGGTACGTGGGATCGAGGGCGGGCCTGGGCGCTTTGGAAGGCATTGGTTGTGGCTGCGGATTTGGTCGAGACGAATGCCGTTGAAATGCGACATTGTTGGCACACGATACAAGAAATACTTTCCGACCCGGTTAACCCTTCCAGCAAGTGAACTTGTTTCGGCAAGGCAGAACAAGCGCTTTAGAACCAGCTTCTGGGCTGCTGGAGACTAAAAAGATCATGCTGTCTTGCTGACGTGCATCAGACTTTGAACAGGTCTTGAGGGGCCATCTTCCGGACTAGCTGCGGGCTAAAGCCTTGTTCAAAGAGACAGCAGACTGAATGAGTGCCTTTAGCGCGGCCTCATCCAGTTTGTTGCCATTGTGGAAGTCGATGGCGCGCCGTGTATTGCCTTCGAGGCTGGCGTTGAAGAGACCTGATGGGTCTGTCAGGGTGGCACCTTTGGCGAATGTCATCTTCACGACGTGCTTGTACGTCTCGCCGGTGCATATCAGCCCGTTGTACGACCAGACTGGAACTTTTGAACCGCCCCGGGTTTTGAGGAGGCTTCTTGATCATAGAGAATAGTGCCATGAAGAAGACGACCCCCTTTTCCCCGGAAGTTCGCGAACGTGCGGTGCAGGAACATCGTGCCGATTACCCATCGTTATGGGCAGCTGTGACATCCTTTGCGCCAAAAATTGGATGCTCACCCAGTACGCTGCATGAGTGGGTGAAGCACTCGGAAATCAACCACGGGGTACGTGATGGCATAACCCACGACGAACGTGAACGCCTCAAAGCGCTGGAGCGAGAAGTGAAAGCGCTGC
>NZ_PDZH01000142.1 GCF_002735695.1 Chitinimonas sp. BJB300 | reverse complement strand
CCATCGTGCTGACCATCCGACTCCCTGCCGACATTGAAAATCGGCTGAATGCATTATCGAAATCAACGGGGCGCACCAAGACGTTTTACGCCCGTGAAGCCATCCTGGCGCACATGGACGAGCTGGAAGCCGTCTACCTGGCTGAGCACCTTCTGATGGATGCCCGCGCCAGCCAAACCGAATCGATGCGGGTGAGAGTGCTGATGAAGCGGAAACCCTGATTCGCAGTCCGTCCCCCTGGTCCGCAGCACTGCCTGCGGGCTTCTGCAGCCCCTCTCTCCCTCTCTAGGCCAGTCGGCCAGACCCAAACCACACCACCCCTTGCTATCGCCTTGGAGGCCCTTTTACGGGCCTTGGGCGCGGGTTGAGCCTGTACCCCGCCCATCTCCTTAGCCGCTAGTCTGATTCCCCCGCTCGTTTCCCCTAACCCGCAGCCTGTCTGCGGGTTTCTTCTGGCAAAATCCGCCCCCTTCGCTAAGGGGACTTAGCCATGTTCTTTAAAAACAGCGTCTGGAAAAAATTCTGTCCATTGGGCAGTTTTAGGCCAATGGATGCGTTAAAAGCCGCATGGCGTCTATGTTTGAAGGGTTCTAGTACGACAACTCGTGACCGGAAAATCTATCTTCGGTGATGTGCTTGGCAATAGTATTGCGGGGAATGGTCGTAACTGGGTGGGGCCTGCCAAGCCGGTCGTACCAGAACCGAACCGCAGCGAGCGGCCACGGGATTGGCGCGATCTGTTTACTGATGAGGTCGTACCGGCAAGCCCGGTAGCAGCGGGTAACACAAGTGCTGGTTCTGATGATTGGGAGCCCGCGGTTGGTGATCGTGGGCAGGTAGCCTATCGCCAGCGGTCACGTGGTGGCGACCCAATGCCAGACCCGTCGGTACGTAGAAATAAATCTAGCAGTGATGCTGAGCCGGTTTGGTCGTTCAAAGAAGCATCAATGGCCTCTCGTGCTGCTGAAAATGCACGAGAAGAGGCCGCCATCAGACAACGAAATCTCGGCAGACAAGATGTGCCTTCGCTATCGGCTTCAGGTGCCAATGGCTTTAACCGCCTGAGTGCTGCACAACGCTATGTTGAAGAAAGCAATCATCTTTATGGATCAGGAGGTCCATTTGTTGGCGTCCATGTTGCAGCGGGAGGAAATCCAGACTCAAGCGTAGCGCGGGTATTAGGCAATCTAGGTTCAGCTGCGTTGGACTTTGGTAGTGTGTATGGTGTGCCGACGCTGAGTAATCCTAAATTGCAGGTGGTGAATTCTGTCGGTAACAGTAAATCAAACCTTGCTGAACGTCTTGATTCATATAAGGCGTGGAAGTTAGACAATTCAATTGTAGGCAAGCCTTCACTCAAAGAATTTCAACTCTTTGATAGCACAAGTCGAGTTCAGAGTAACTTCAAGACATATTCAAACAATGAGTGGCCTCCAAATTATGGTGCATTGGATGGCGGTTATTTATTCACTTTAATACCAGGAGCTAAAATTGATCGATTCGGATCTGATTTTGGTAGTTTCTTATCCCCAACGGGTACTTCATATAGCGCAAGAGCACTAAGACCTGGCACATTGAGTGCCCCATACTCTGTATTTGAAGTGAAGTCACCACTAGTTGTTGAGGCAGCAACTATAGCCCCGTGGTTCGGCGAACAAGGTATGGGTACACAATTTAGGTTGTTAGATAATTCAAGAGTGAAAGATTTACTCTCGAATGAACAACTGAAAGAAGTTTATAGAGGACCATACAATGGATATAACAAATAAATTAAGTCTAATTCGTTCTCTTCAAGCAGCTGGAATTAGACCTAGTGCATATAGCGTCTCTGGACCAGAAGATATGGCACTTTGTTTGGAAGAGGTTAGACCAAACTGGGAAGTATTTTACTTTGAGCGTGGAGGAAAGACTTTCTCTAAGACATTTCCCACAGAAGCTGAGGCATGTGAATACATGTACCAAGAGTTAATGGGGGATAAGACGGCCTTTATGTAATCAGTATGGTTTGCTGATTCCAAATCCGCTGATAACCCTCATAGCTCAAAGTCATCACAGCGCACCCAGTCCGCATTACCGTCTAAAGGTGTGCACTCCTCCCGGTCGGTCCACCATTCAGGTGGGCCGGACTCGGCGCAGTGGTCGAAATAACCCGCATCAAAGGGCGGCGGTTCGTCTAAACCGGGGTCTGCTTCAGGGTTCCACCACGTTGGTGGGCCTTCATCAGGGTAATCGTCGTCGATTTGCGGGGTTTCGGCTGGCGGTAGTGGGTCGTTGAGGGTGTCGGCCAATAACTGCGTACAGTTATTGTCACAAGTCCTAGATGGCCGAGCTTCGCCCGTCCTTGCGGCGAGTCCTTCGGCCACGCCTTGAAACATCTCCTGCTTCTTACGCCATTCGATAGCCCAAGTCTTGGTGCGTGTTACTACCTTGGCCGTGCCGGCTTCCACCCCCTTCACCACAGCACAGGCAGCCTCACCGTAGCGGTTCAATTGCTCGGGGCGGTCTTCCTTTGCCAACGACAACGGCAGGTCTTTACGACGGGCTAGCGGGCCGCCCAGGAGCTGGCAGAACTGGTGCCAGTCGCCAATGTCGGCAGCCGCTGCGGCTTGGTCTATTACAGTGTCGTCCTGCTTTGCGCCGCGCAGCTTGCGCAGTTCGCGCCATAGGGCAACCGGTGGGCCACCATAAAACTGGAACTGGCGCACATGCCATAGGCTGGCCCAGGCCCGCACCTTCTGCGCCCCAGTAATGGTGTCGGTGTCGGCTTCGTAGTCGTCGCCCAGGGCGATATGTTCGCCATCGTCGCGGCGTTGTTCGCTTTTACCGTCGAGGTTCTTGGTCAGGTATTTGGTGAGGTAAGCAACAGCCCCACCGACGCGGCGACCATCTGGCAGCACTTCGGCCGGGTTCATCACTTGGCAGTTAAACCGCACGTTGGTAGCCGGCACCTTGTGCCACTTGCCGCCTTCCTTGTTCCATACCTTGCCGGTTAGCTCGTCGGGGTAGGCTTGGCAAGCGTAGTCCTGAAACAGCGCCACAAAGCGCGTGAGGGCGTCGGGTTCGCCAAACAGCATCATGTGCCAGTGCGGGCAGGCGTCGGCATGGGGTTCGGTGGTGCGTAGGCCATAGACGTGCAAGCCGCGGCGGTCGGCAGCCGCCCGCACCTTGCCCCAGGTCTGGCATAGGTAATCGTTGGCTTGCTTGGGGCTGGGTTTGCCCGCTGCCACCCAGGCCGGATTGATGATCTGTGTAAACGCCCGCTTGCCGCGCTTACGCTTGTTGCTGACGGTCTTGCTGGGGTGGTAGGCACTCGGGGCGGTCACGGTAACGAAAACCGCCGTATGGCCCAGTTCCTCGGCCACCAGTTCAAAGCCTTTAACGCGGGTAATCAATTCCGCAAAGCGCACGCGGGGGTTGGCCACGCTGCTTTGCTGCATGTCGAACAAAGACACTTCATCGCCTTCGTTGCTAATCGCCAGCGCATGGTGCAGGGCTTCGGTTTGGTCCTTCCATTTGGTTTGCAGCAGGGAGAGGGTTTGCTGCGATACATAGGTGTCCTCACCCCGGCGCACTTGGCCCGCACTGATGCGGCCTTGTTCCAAGGTTTGCAGGTGGCGGCGCACCAGATTGCGCTTCCATACCTTGCCGTCTTCCAGGCGTTTACCAATCCCTTCAACGGTAACGCCCTGTCTGCCGGCTTGTGGCAGGCGGACATCAAAGCGTGGGGCAATCATGGCGGCAGTGTCTTCAGGCGATAGCCACGTATGCAGCTTATCGCACAGGGCTGCGCCGTCTTCGCCCAGGCGGCACACGTCTATCAACGGGGTGGACGGATGGCCGAGGTATTTATCCAGCCGCTCAGATAGGTTGATGAGGTCCACCGACCCCGCTGGCTGTTGTAACCAGTGGCTGACGCGCTGACCCAGTGCGTCATGGTCTTCATCTCGGGCGGCGTCCCATTCACGTTCAGGAATGGCGCGTAACTGATGCTTGCGTTCACGGCGGCCCGACTTGCGTAAGGTCGGCGCGCAGTTGGCTGCGAGCCATTCGGCGTCGGTCTCAACGTGGTAAGCAACAGTTTCCATCGGTTTCTTTGGGCAAGCCGATCCCCTTGCGGCCTGTTGAGGTCGTTTAAAAGGGTGAGTCGAGGGGTTAAATCAGCGGGTTGGTAACTCGGCTTGCAGTATCAAACGCGACGGGATCGGTGGCACGAAGTCGCCATTGTGTGGAGTGCTCACACAATCCGGCGGTTTGGGCGAGGTCTGCGGCAAGGGGGTTTCCCCCCGGCGCGCGCGCTCATATCCCCGCCACGCCCGCGCACTAATAGCGCGGTTTTCATGCACCTGCAAAACTAGGCTAAATCCGCGTCAGTACTGGCGGAAGAACCGGTCGGAAGGGTGCAAAAAATCATGCGATTTCATGCACTCTTGGCATGCACTTTTCGATGCTCGAAGCCACACCCGCACTATGTGTGATATCTATGATATCTATCACAGCCATGCTAGCTATCATAGATATCAAAGCTATGATAGATATCATGTATATCATTGATATCACAGCTATCTGTGATATCAATTCAATTACTCTTTCTCGGAAGCCAGCATTTCTGCGACACGGCGAGCGGAAGGGGTACCAATTTCACTGATCATCGAATCTAGATGTTGCTCTAAAGCAGCCAAAATAATTGCTGTTTTGTCTTTGGCTTGTTTTCTATTTGGGTGAAAGTTAAGTACATATTCGAGCTTCGCACTTACCCTGGCGGGCATTCTAAGCAATAAGTTAACTTTCGCCTTTGGGTCGATAATTTGCCAAGGTGTCGAATGCTCACCAGTTTTTTCTAGTGCTTCTTCAACGAAGGCGGAAGCTTGGCTTAGAGCGGCTAGCTTTTCTTCCCGAGAGCGGCCGCCAAGTGGGAGTGCAGGTTTCTTAACCTCACTCATGGCACGACAACCATATCTTCGAACAGCTCAGCACACAGTGCGCGCATTTCATCTGCTGCTTTGCCTGTTGGGGCATATTCGAGAACTCCGGCACCCTTGCGAGGAGAGCGCTGGAAATCTAACCGTTCGCTCAAACGAGAATTAAGAGGTGGCATGTAGTGCGCATAATCCTCATCTTCTCGAAGCATGGTGTCTAGCTCATTAGCATCTTGAATTGTTGGCAGTGTTGGAACCTTATTAATTAAGGTATATGCCCTAGGCGGGTTTCCGGTTTGGCGCTCAACCCCCATGCAAATGGTGAGTGCAGTGTCCATTGCTAGAGAGTCAAATGCAGAAGCAACTGCGGGGATGACCCATAAATCGGCAACTAGAGCGGCATCTCGTATTTCAATGGAGTCCCGGCCGCCGGCGTCAACTAATACAAATTCATATTTTTCATCTAGTGCCAATAAGTCGGCGCCGATTCTACCTGTCATTGCTACCACAGGAATACGTGGTTCTTGTTCGTGCTCTTGACGCAGACGCTGCCAGCGTGTTGCAGAGCCCTGCGGGTCTATATCTACCAAGATAATGTCTTTACCAGCTAACCGTAAAGCTACAGCGAGATTTGTGGATATGGTCGACTTACCTACGCCGCCCTTCTCAGTAGCCACCAAAATAATCATGCAGAGCCCCCAAAATTTATTCGACGAATGGAGGATTGCATCAAATTGCGATGATATCAAGAAAAAACTGGTGATATCTTGGCATGATATCAGTGATAGCTATCATGTCTATCATTGATATGATATCAATCATAGATAGCATGTATACCATTGATATATAAAGATATTTCTTGAAAAACATACCAATGGTGTGCAATAGTCACCCCGACTTTTACGTCTTGGAGCCTTATTAGAAAACAACATTGAGGATCAGAAAAAACAAAGCCCACCAAAGAAATTGGCGGGCCTTTAAATCAGTGCTTGGCTCATGCCAAACAAAGATGCGTAACGACCAATATAGGTCACCAAAACGCATGGGTCAAGCACGGATAAAGGCACTTTTACGCCTAAAATCCGTGCGCCTGAGCTAGGAATGGCTCCGGGCAAGCCCGCGTGCAGAACTCACGGGGGGCGCACGCTCGCGCCAAGCGTCCCGCTAATGACCGGCAAGCCTGACTTGTAGCCGGATCAAGCCCGGCCCGATCCACGCGAGGTAGTAAAGCTGTCAGGATGGATTCCGTGCGAAGCAGCAAGGAAAGCGAAAGGTGAACCCTGCACGGGGGGCCGGTAGGCCCTGAATCACCGAATGAGGAAGCTACCGATGCCCTCATGCCCCAAAGTGTTGAAGACAGGGGTGGAGCCCCGCCTTTTTACCGAATAGGTACTTGGGTTAGGGGAAGCTCTGCCCGGTCGTGTGGGGGCCGCTAAGAACAAGTCGCCCTTCATGCGCCATTCGCCTGTTTTCTTGATAGCTTCCGGCTATCTCGCGTAGCTGGTGATCTTTGTTTATTTCTTCTTTCGTTTCTCTGGGTGGGTCCTGGTCCACTACACACCGCAGAACAAGCGGTCGTACTACCAATCGCCATCTTGTTCATGGCTGAACATTTCGGCGTTTTGTAATCAGAACGCTATTTTGAATTCGCGTTTGATAGAAATATCTTAATTATTCGTCTCTCTTATCTGGCTGCATTACCGCTTAGCATATAAATAGTTTTGGAGGCGTTTATGTACAATCAAAACCGTTTTTCATGGCTGAACCGTATCATGTTGGCGATAGCGTTATGCCTAGTTCAAATTGGGCCGCTATTAGCTGCACCTATTGAAATCCGCCTCGTATCATTAGCCTACCCACCCTACTTTGCACCAGACTTACCAAATGGCGGCGTCATTACTGAAATCGTACGTGAAGCATTTCGTCGAACCGGGTACGACGCCAAGCTAGAATTTTTACCATGGGCGCGCTGTTTGGCTTATGCCAAGGCTGGTCAAGTTGATGGTATTTTCGGTGTATGGCGTCTTAAGGAACGCGAAAGTTTTCTGCTTTATACCGACCCAATGCCACCAATCCAGGTAGGCTTTTACGCCCGCACTAAGGCGAATATCAAGTACACAAAATTTGAAGACTTGCGCCCTTACAAAATCGGGGTTGTACAAAGCTATGGCGATCCACCTGACTTCGTTGCCGCCAGACTGAACACCGACGTAGCACCCGATGACAAGCAAAACCTCATCAAACTCCGGGCTGGGCGGGTCGACCTCATCCTGATCGAAAAGGGTGTGGCGCGATATCTCATTACACGTGATATGCCCACTGCGGCAGGAGAGTTAGTCTGGATTGACCCCCCTGTCGCTACGAACCTTCAGTATGTCGGACTATCCCTAGCTAAGCCGGGAGCAAAAATTTTGCAACAAGCATTTAATAAGGGTCTAAGCGAGATGACGGCAGACGGCACATTAAATAAGATGTTGAGCCAATCTGGCGTATTGGAGCCCATAAAGACACCCTAAACAGGTTTAAAGCGAGGGGAATGCTATTCAGTCTGCCGGAAGATGATGGGGTTCTGTGGAAGAACCCCTCAATGTGGGGTGTTTTTAAACAAATCAAACAAAAGTTCCACAGGATTTCGAGCGTAGACACCTGGTACCCGTGCCGAAGCCCGCCAATTCAAAAATGTCCGAAACCGATCAATTTCGTACAATCCTAAATTACACTGTACGTAAGTTAGCTTTTCAATATTTCAGACATATTGTAGAATAGGTACATCTATTTCGTACAGTGAAACGCCTGATCCCATGTCTCGCACATTCATCTATGCCCGCGTCAGCACCGCCGACCAAAACACCGATAACCAGATACATGAGATTGAAGCGGCCGGCTTTGCAGTCAACCAGCGGCGCATCGTGACCGAAAGCATTAGCGGTAGTGTCGCAGCCACAGAGCGCCCACAGTTCGCCAAGCTGCTTGATCGACTGGAACCCGGCGATGTGCTCATTGTTACGAAACTGGATAGACTCGGCCGCAATGCCATGGATGTACGCGCAACGGTTGAACGACTGGCTGCCGAAGGGGTACGTGTTCACTGCTTGGCGCTTGGTGGCGTCGATCTGACGAGTGCGGCCGGGAAGATGAATATGGGCGTTCTAATCGCGGTTGCTGAGTTTGAACGTGACTTGCTGATTGAGCGGACACATGCCGGTATTGCGCGTGCACGGGCAGAAGGCAAGAAAATGGGCCGGCCGCCTGCATTGACAGAAACACAGCAAGCCGAAGCGCTGCAACGACTCGCAGCAGGTGAATCGGTCTCTCAACTGGCGCGGGACTATGGCACGACACGGCAATCGATTATGCGGGTTCGGGGCAAGGCAGAAGGAGCGATCCATGTTTAAGGTATTTGAGGCCCAGTGGAACAGTTATGCTGAGCTTCCCACGATTGTTCCACTGTATGTCGGACCTCAATACCTCTCCGCAGCGAGCAAGACATGACTTTTACATTTCATTCCTTTGCTGCTATATCCAGCGCCGCCTGGCTCTCTTTATTGACTGATGTTACGCAGTGCATACGCTAACCTGTCGCCATGAAGAACAAAGAACTCGATTTGTACACCGACTATTTGCTGAGCACGTTTGGCGCGGCGACAGCAACGGGCTTGTCGGCGATGG
>NZ_PDZH01000141.1 GCF_002735695.1 Chitinimonas sp. BJB300 | reverse complement strand
ACCATCGCCGACAAGCCCGTTGCTGTCGCCGCACCAAACGTGCTCAGCAAATAGTCGGTGTACAAATCGAGTTCTTTGTTCTTCATGGCGACAGGTTATCGTATGCACTGCGTAACATCAGTTACTATCTTGAGAGCTAGATCGATGCAGATTCCCGAAACTCCACCTAATGAAACAGCCAGGTTGCTGATGCTACATTCTCTTCAAATCCTAGATACAATTCCTGAAGAGCGATTCGACCGTTTGACTCGAATGACAAAGCGCTTTTTTGACGTACCCATCGCAGTTATCAGCCTGGTTGATGCGAATCGCCAATGGTTCAAGTCATGTTTCGGGCTTTCAGCTTCGGAAACGCCTAGAGACATTTCATTCTGTGGCCATGCCATTCTAAGAGACGACGTCTTTATCATTCCCGATGCGCTAGAAGACCCTCGTTTTGCCGACAATCCTCTTGTCACTGGAGAGCCGAATATCCGCTTTTACGCAGGGTGCCCTCTCCGCATTGCTAACAGCATAAATGTGGGAACGCTTTGTATCATCGATAACAAGCCACGCAGTTTCAATGCCAATGACGGAAAGCTTTTGTGTGACTTGGCTGACAAGGTTGTTGACGAGTTCAGAGTACACCGGATATCGACCATTGATGAGCTGACACACATTTCCAACAAGCGAGGCTTCTTACAAATCGGCAATACAACCCTTAAATTCTGCATAGATCATTCGCTTGCCGCATTCTTGGTATTCATCGATCTGGACAACTTCAAGCGCATCAATACCGCATATGGTAATGCTGAAGGAGACCGTATGTTGGAGGAGTTCGCCGCGACGCTAAAGGTCTCGTTCCGTGGGTCTGATCTTATCGGACGACTCGGCGGTGAAATGTTTGTCGTTCTGGTAATTGGGGAAGATAAAGAGAATACAGACCAGTTCATTCACAAGGTCGCAGAGGACATTCGAGTAAGGTATCAAAACACCGACCGACCTTATATTGTGGAGTTTTCTTATGACACGGTAGAGGTCAGGCGAGATAGGCACGCTAGTCTGGATCAAGTAATTGCTGAAAGGGATGCCTTGATGCAAACCCAGAAGGTAGCTATACGATAATGCTCTGTTGCCTCTGCTAACTTGTACATGGCAGCGAATCATAATCTGGTGCAAGCACGCTCTTTGCGAAGTTCGCACTGGTTCGCACCCTTACGCGCGAACCTGCGCACTGCGAACTGTCACGCTGTAGACTTCAACATGGGCTGAAACTTGTAACAGTAGGTTTGCGCATCAACGGCAATGGGGTTATCGGGCAGGCATGTTCAAGCCATTGATCACATCGAACCGGTGACCAATAAACCAGTCCAGTGCCGTTTGGGCTTCTGGTCTGCCTCTTAAATCCAATACAACATTGCGCAATTCCCCGGCATCGACGATCAGGCGGTGTGCGTAGATATAGATATCGACATGGACGGGTTTGATATCCTGAACCACCCCGGGTTTTGTGGAGGCTCCCACTCTTGAGAGAATGGCCCCATGAAGAAACCCGTCAAGTTTTCCCCCGAAGTTCGCGAGCGCGCTGTCCGCATGGTCTTGGAAAGCCAAGGAGAACATCCATCGCAGTGGTCTGCCATTGAATCCATTGCTGCCAAGATTGGCTGTGCATCTCAAACCTTGCATGGCTGGCTGCGACAGCACGAACGCGATGCCGGCCTGCGTGGCGGTCCGACTACGGCGGAGCAGCAGCGCCTCAAGGAATTGGAGCGCGAAGTCAAAGAACTGCGCCGTGCCAACGAAATCCTGAAATTGGCCAGTGCGTTTTTCGCCCAGGCGGAGCTCGACCGCCGCTTCAAGTCCTGAGGCGCTTTGTCGATCGACACCGGGAAACCTTCGGGGTCGACCCGCATCGGCGGCAAGTCTGCTGGGCGCATCTGCTGCGAGACTTCGCGCGCATCGCTGGCCGGTCAGGCGAGACGGGTCGACTGGGTAGCCGCTTACTGCAAGGAGGGTACGTACTGTTTTGCTGGCGCGAACAAGGTAAATCGGCGGCTGCCTTCGCTCCGCTACAAAAACGGCTAAAGCGGCAGCTGCAGGTGGGGACGGAACCAGGCGGCTGTCGCAAGACGGCGGGCACCTGCCGCAATCTGCTGGCGCTGTGGTCGGCCTTGTGGCGCTTTCTGGACGACCCGCGCATTCCGCCCACGAACAACTTGGCTGAACGGGCCCTGCGGGGGGTGGTGCTGCGGCGCAAAATCTCCTACGTCACCCGTTCAGGTCACGGCCTACGCTTCGTTGAGCGTGCCTTTGCAGCGGCCTATACCTGCCGCCGGCAGGGCATCGAGTTGTTCGAATTCCTGCAACGGGCGCTGAACGCAAAGCTGGGTAACACCCCTGCTCCATCACTGGTGCCTGCTGCTGGATGAGGGGTAGCTGAATAGTTACTCGTGCGCTCCTCCGGACTTTGTGCAACAGAACCGTTTCTCTCTATGTTTTCAGGTGAGGCTGCTTAGACCCACCACTGTGATGTTAAGGCCAGGAAGATAGTATTCGGGTCTTGATAACGGTTAAAAGCTCGATTTATTCAACAAAGCCTTCATCTTATGAAATATCACAGTCGTGCAGATAGTCTGCATGTGAGTATTATCAAGATTTTTCTTTTGATTTTTTAACCTTACAAGCATGCTGACGGAGGTAACAATAACAAAAGCCCCCACCCAAAAACTAACAGACGATATATTCTGCCAGAATATCCAGTCAAAAAAACCGGATGCAATAACCCCTGTAAATATAAATGGAGTTATTGCAGTCATATCTGAATATGTTAATGCCTTTGTCATGAAAACCTGAAATATCAGACCAAAAATTCCCACCATCACAAGTAAAAACAAGTCGAACCAAGACGGTAAAACCCAGTTATAAGCGAGGAAAATTGGAAGGATAATACTACTGGTTAGATGAAAGTAAAAAACAATCTCTGTGGCCGATATATTTCTGCTTAACTGTTTAATGCCTATATATGCCAGCGCTGCCAGTGCGGCGGCGGACAACCCTGCCAGCAAATAAGTGGCCGGAACCGTCTGAGAAGACGCGGACAGCATGATATACACTCCGGTAAACCCTGCCGCAGTGCATGCCCACACGGGTAGAGATGTTCTTTCTCTGTAAAACAGCAGTAGGAAAAGTGGTACGAGGAGTGAGGATGTATTCATCAGCAGCACGGACACGGACACAGGCAACCCGTTCAGGCTGTAAAACATCAATAGCATGCTGAGCAGGCCGGCAATGTTTCGTAATGTAAAGTACTTTCCCCTCCCTGATTTCAGATTTATGGATTTATTCTTCATAGCTAAAGGGGTGATAAATACCAACCCAATAAAAAAACGAAAAAAAAGTATTTCACCTGAAGGTATCTGATCAGAGGACAGTTTAACAAAAACACTCATCATGGCAATGCTGATATAGGCAATAATCACAAAAAAAACAGCCTTACTATAATCACTGATTTTAATACCGCCGGTGAAGCTCATTATTTAAAATCCTTTTTTCATAAAAAAAGAGCCTGTAAATCTTTCTGTGTAAATGCCTTTGGAATTATTGGTGGCCGTTTAGCCGGTCACCAAATTCAATAACGAAACGATTCAGCGCCATCCGCCAGTTTTGAATCGGCATCGTCCATTTCTTTGAAGCCTGTTCGATCGCAAGGTAAATCGCTTTGTTGATCACGCGTAAATTGTCACGGATTTTAATCACGATGCAGTCGAGATAAACGATGGGGTAAATGGCACCCAGCGGGCGTGATTGCCATTGGGTGATTTCCTCTAGCACGCGATCGGTGACGCGGGAAATCAAGGTGGCCGACATGTCTGCATCGTACATTTCCTTGAATGCCGCCACAATTTTGCGCGTGCTCAGCCCTTTGGCGTACAGCGTGAGAATTTGATCATCCATCTGCGTGTGGCGGGTTTGACCCTTCTTGAGGAATTGCGGCTCGAATGAGCCATCGCGGTCGCGCAGCGTATGGATGTTCACCTCGCCATGCTGGCTTTTAAGGCGCTTTGGCGTGCTGCCATTGCGCTAATTGCCACGTTCACCCACCGCACTGGCGTGTTTCTCGTAGCCGAGATGGTCAGTTAATTCCGCATTCAGAGCGGTTTCGACGGTGAGTTTGAGTAGCTCACGCGAAAGCGCATTTAAATCCGCTTCAGTTTTGATAACTTTAGCGAGTTCAGCGGCAATAGCCTGTAATTTTTGACGATCCATTGTGATGCCTGACATGAATTTTCTCCGGGAAGAGATTAATCGGCCAAGGGTATTTACACAATTTTAGTTACAGGCTCGTTTTGTGGGGGGATTACCTAAGCATACCCATTAAACAAAAAATTCCCTATGTCAGACTTATTCATTCCACCGAATAAATCTACGGATACGTTTCTTTCATTATAATAATTAGTTTTATTTAAAAGTGATGACAGTTCAATGATAGAGCGCATGACGCCAGAGTCATACCCCACATGCAGGCCAAGTCCATGCCATTGATTTATAACATAAGGTACGTCCTGCGAAATATATCGCTCATTCATGGATCGAGGACAAAGCTTTAGCCTGTTATGAATGGGGGATTGGGTGAAAAAATCATAATATGAATTATATTTAATGGAATAAAATGACTCCATTATTTCCAGATAGCTATGTAATTCAAAACCATATTCTAGAGCGATTTTTCTTCTGTCACAATCAACAGCCTCAACAACATGGGATATTTCATGAGTTATCCCCTCTCTGTAAAAATAGAATTCTTCTTCGCCATGGCCTATTCTCCCAGCATTTAACAGCATAACTGTCGGATGGCTTATGGCACTGGTTATATTTAGACCGAGCTCAATAATGTTACTACGCTCTGTTAGTTTTGTCGGGAAGGAATCTCTTATCCTGTCGATAATAAATCCGATGTTTTTTGATGGTATCGAGGCGATATCCATGGACTTTTTAATATCGATAATATTTACCCGCCCGGCTTCGATTGCCCTGCAGGCATATGGCAAAGAAGCGAGGTCTGCAAGATAAACATCTTTTTCTTTTTCAGCTTCTTTTAATATTCGGTAAAAATAAATCGAGCTGAAATTCCCCGCTAGTGTCAGAACTATTTGTCCGGATTTTAAATAAGGTACCATTTTTTTAAACTGCGAAATATGTGCATGAGTTGGCAGTGTTATATATATTATTTCAGCGTCTTTCAGCGCTGCCTCAATGCTCTTTGTCATGCAATGAATAATGGCTGCCCCACTAATTCTCCCTTCAATGGTTATGGTATTATTCGCTATATTATCAAGATATCCTGGATGATTTTCATCTGCATATATTGTCACTCTGTGACCTGACATTGATAACTGGGCTGCAAGTGCCTGCCCACCATGACCACAGCCTATCACGGTAATATTCATATTTCTCTCCGAATATATTTATCTCACAACTGAAAATTCATTACAGACAAGAGGAGTGTAAACCCTAGGTCCTAGACCCAATTCCAGGGTCAACCGAGGGAAGGATGATTTACAAAAACTTAACTAAGCTAAAGAATGAGGAGGTTTCAATTGTGCTGAGCAATCAAGCCGAAAGTCGGGGGTTTCCGGTCAGGTGGAGAAAATACCTTCTTTGCCTTATGTAAAGCTACATAAAACATACAGCAACCAATAAAAAGCTGTGTACAAACAACGGTTCCGTTGCAAAAAGGCGAGAGGAGCGCACGAAGGGCGAGGTTCTGGCCTTTTCAGGCAACCGCAACCACAGGGGTATCTAGCAGGCTCGTGACGTGTTCGATGACTTCAGCCAGGGCATTGAGTCCCAGACCGAACGCCCGCTCCACCAGACGCACCTCACCCCGGATGCCGTCCTGGATCTGAAAAGCCCGGGCCTGCCGTTTCTTCAGCGCCCGCATCACATCAAATCCCTTGAGGGTTGCATACGCGGTCTTCAGTGACTTGAAGCCCAACGTGGGTTTGATCAGGCGCTTGAGTTTGCGGTGATCGGCCTTGATGAC
This sequence comes from Chitinimonas sp. BJB300, assembly GCF_002735695.1. Classification (GTDB taxonomy): domain Bacteria; phylum Pseudomonadota; class Gammaproteobacteria; order Burkholderiales; family Chitinimonadaceae; genus Chitinimonas. The sequence continues at coordinate 2,676 of NZ_PDZH01000141.1, read as the reverse complement.
GTTGTTCAGGTATTTCACCTGTCGCTGCACCAGTTCAGCGGGACAGCGGCCTACCCGCTTCAATGTGGCTATGGCTACGCTATAGCTGGCAGCCTTATCGGTATTGGTGACCGAAGGACACTCCCAGTCCTTGCAGCCCTTGAGTGCTTTACCGAGGAAACGGGTCGCCGCTTTGGCGGAGCGGGTGGGCGAAAGGTAGAAGTCGATCGCGTTGCCTTCGTGATCGACCACACGGTACAGGTAAGCCCAGCGCCCCTTGATCTTGATGTACGTTTCATCGACCCGCCAGCTGCTACCGGGATGACGCCAAGCCCAGCCCAACCGTTTCTCGATCTCGGGTGCGTAACGCTGGACCCAGCGATAGAGGGTAGTGTGATCAACAGGGACACCGCGTTCATCCAGCATTTCCTGGCGTTCGCGGTAGCTGATCCCGTAGCGGCAATACCAGCGGACGGCCCAGAGAATGATTTCTCCTTCGAAGTGGCGCCATTTGAAGTCTAGCTATCTGCATAGCAGAGACCGCCCCCTAAGCGGAGCGCCAGCACGACAATATTTATTGCAACAGCGCCGTCTTTCGTCCTGACACGCCACTGACGGCGACTCGGCCTCACCCTGGATCAGGCTGATTTCACTGTAGTCAGGCCATCGCGGCAATCACGCGCATCACCGGCGGAAACTTCCGCTTGCTTCATCGCCTGTTCGTGCAGATCGACCGCATCCTGCGCATTAATGACCTGGCTGTAATTATCGAAGATGTTGTCGAAGCAGCGCGCAGCACCCTCGTAATCTGCGTCACATAGCGCTGGAATTTTCCCGCCATTTATCGCTGAAGATCACACACTTCAGGCGCTAACTAGATAAATTTTCTTATTGACATGCCATTGTCATGTAAATATGCTGTCTCGCAGTATCGCATGTCACTACATCGAGCTGTTTAGTGCACGTCGTTTCAAATAACCAATTTGAAGTGAAGCTATTTGGGCTGCGCCCAATACGCGGGTGTTATGTACAGAAATACTGTCAGATTGCGGTGACTAATGTGTATGCGAGGTGGATCGGTATCGCTTCAATAGGCGCACACAGTACACGCTGTGCTCATAGGCTTTGTTGAATTAAGTCAATTAAGATAGAAGGGCCACATGAAATTTTATTCAACCACGCTATGGCTGGGCGTTGCTGTACTGGGCCAGATGGCTTATTCAGCCGACAGCTTACTGCTACGAGTCACTCAAACCAATTATCCTGGCGCTAGTGATTATGCGTTGACTCATGCTCAAACTGGTGATTTTTCCACGACACTTAATACCCCAGAAGCAAGCGCATCGGACATCTACGTCGTGGGGCGTGATAGCAAAAGTAAAGAGCTATTCCGCATCAGGGTAGAGAACCCAGCTGTTTTGCATGCTGAATCTTTTGACCCAAGCACGGGGCAGATTGAGCAAGTAAAGTCGATTCTGCAACCTCAGACTGCATTTGAAGTGCGGGTTCCATCTTCTGAAAAACTGGATCGCATTGAGCTGGTATCGACACCTGTCCGCAGCGTGCCAAGTAACAGGATGGCCGCGGATGCAAGCGCAGTGAGCGCAACCACCACCACGCAATTCAGCCGCAAGTTGATTGATAACCTGATTAACAAACCACAAAGGATGATGTTGGATGCTGCACCTGCGAACACCACGATGCTCCATAACACGGGGTCATCTGCCAGCCGCTTGGATATCGTATTGATTGGTGATGGCTATGCTTCCCACGAAATGGGCAAGTGGGCTAATGACGCCCAAAAAGTGAAAGATGGCATTTTGGCTGATCCATTGTTCGCGTCCAAGCGGGACCGCATGAATATCCGCCGGGTGGATGTGGTAAGCAATGATTCCGGTGTGACTGAACTGGATAAAAACATCCGCAAGGACACGGCTCTAGGTGCGGTAGTAAACGGACGTTTAGCTTACCCTGACACTTCCAAGGTGTTCAATATTGTGGGGGCGGTGACTGCTGCAGATGCGCGTGACCTGATCGTAGTGGTTGCCAATACAACCCGTTACGGTGGCGGGGGCGGTTCTGTGGCCACGCTGACGTTGGATGAATACGCTGTCGAATTGGCGTTACATGAAATAGGCCATACACTTTTTCACTTGGCTGACGAATATGACTACGGTGATTGCTACAAAAGCACTGAGCCAAGCGAGGGGAATGTAACCTTACAGCCTTCGCGTTCGGCCGCGAAATGGGGCAATCTGATCCGCGCTGATGTACAAATCCCGACACCGGCTGACCAAAAACTACCTAATGGTACGGTAGGCTTATTCACTGGTGGCCGTTATTGCGAACAGGGGATGTATCGTCCTACCGAGAATTCGCGTATGCGTACCTTGGGTCAACCTTGGCATATTGTGAATGAACGAATTGCCAGTGCAATAATCGATAGCTACTACAAGCCGGGTGGTACTGGTACTGGTACTGGTACTGGTACTGGTACTGGTACTGGTACTGGTACTGGTACTGGTACTGGTACGGGTACGGGTACGGGTACGGGTACGGGTACGGGTACGGGTACGGGTACCATCAGTAAGTACGACCGCAGTGGCAAATACAAGCAGGGTGACATTGTCGACGTCAATGGCAAGCGCTACACCCTCACAGTGCGGGTCAACAACCAGCCAGGTGGCGATTACTGGA
>NZ_PDZH01000140.1 GCF_002735695.1 Chitinimonas sp. BJB300 | reverse complement strand
AAACCGGGCGATGTGCATCAATTGGAGGCAGATTGACCTCAACTGCTCCAACCGCCCGGTGCGGACCCGCATGCCGGGTGGTGTGGCAGGGGTCGGCCAGAACATCTGGTCGCCCCTATGCCGATTGCTAGCGTATGGCAATTATGGACGTACAAAGCTGGTGGCGATGTCGCTGGCGATAAGCATTAACAGGTGGGTGTTCCCCGTCTGTGCATAGGTGGCTTAGGCCGTAACGTAGACCCAACGTAAAGGTGGAACCGAAATGCCCATCGTCACGCTTCCCGACGGCTCCCAACGCAGTTTCGACCAACCCCTGCGCGTCGCTGACGTGGCAACCAGCATTGGTGCTGGCCTTGCGCGCGCTGCATTGGCAGGTAAGGTTGATGGCAAGTTGGTTGACACTTCCTATCTGATCGACCGTGATGTGCAGCTCGCTATCGTTACCGATAAGGATGCCGACGGCCTGGAGGTAATTCGGCATTCTACGGCCCACTTGCTGGCCTATGCGGTCAAGGAATTGTTCCCGGACGCACAGGTCACTATTGGCCCTGTTATCGAGAACGGATTTTTCTACGACTTCAGCTATAAGCGCCCATTTACGCCCGAGGATTTGGCGGCGATTGAAAAGAAAATGTCGGAGCTTGCCAAGCGTGATATCCCGGTTGAGCGCTATGAGTTAAGTCGTGACGAGGCGGTTGCTTACTTCAAGAGTATTGGTGAGCACTACAAGGCTGAGATCATTGAGAGCATCCCGGCTGATCAAGCACTGTCGCTGTATCGGGAAGGCGACTTTACCGATTTGTGCCGTGGTCCACATGTGCCGTCCACGGGCAAGCTGAAAGTATTCAAGCTGATGAAGTTGGCAGGTGCCTACTGGCGCGGTGATAGCCGTAACGAAATGCTGCAGCGTATATATGGTACGGCTTGGGCGAAGAAGGAAGATCTCGACCAGTATTTGCATATGCTGGAAGAGGCCGAAAAGCGTGATCACCGCAAATTAGGCAAGCAACTCGATCTATTCCATCTGCAGGATGAAGCCCCTGGCATGGTGTTCTGGCACCCCAAGGGTTGGAGCCTCTGGCAATCGGTTGAGCAGTATATGCGCAAGCGCTTGGCTGCTGTGGGTTACCAGGAGATTCGTACGCCGATGGTGATGGACCGGGTCTTGTGGGAGAAGTCTGGTCACTGGGAAAACTATCGTGAAAATATGTTCACGACGGAATCGGAAAAGCGTGATTACGCCGTCAAGCCGATGAATTGCCCCGGCCATGTACAAGTATTCAATAGTGGTCTGCGTTCCTATCGTGATCTGCCTATGCGGCTTGCGGAGTTTGGCGCTTGCCACCGCAATGAGCCTTCGGGTGCTTTGCACGGCATTATGCGGGTTCGTGGTTTTGTGCAGGATGATGCGCACATCTTCTGTACGGAAGAGCAGATTGTCGCCGAGTCGAAAGCGTTCAATCAGTTGGCTATGTCGGTATACGAAGATTTCGGTTTTGATAGCGTGGCAGTGAAACTAAGCTTGCGGCCGGAAAAGCGTGCAGGTACGGATGAGACGTGGGATCGGGCGGAGAATGGTCTGCGTGAAGCCTTGCGTGCGTGCGGAGTTGAGTGGGAAGAGCTGCCTGGCGAAGGGGCTTTCTATGGCCCCAAGGTTGAATATCACATCAAGGATGCCCTTGGTCGTTCCTGGCAGTGCGGCACGCTTCAGCTTGATTTTGTGCTGCCTGAACGCCTGGGTGCTGAATATGTCAGCTCGGAAGAGAGTGCCCGCAAGCGGCCGGCGATGCTGCATCGGGCTGTCCTTGGGTCGCTGGAACGCTTCCTGGGTATATTGATTGAAAACCATGCAGGCGCCTTCCCTTTCTGGCTTGCACCCACGCAGGCGGTTGTGATGAGCATCAGTGAACATCAGGCGGAATATGCTGCTGATGTGGCTGTTCGGCTCAAGGAAGCCGGCTTCCGGATCGAGACAGACTTGAGAAGTGACAAAATAGGCTTTAAAATACGCGAACATAGCTTACAGAAGGTTCCTTACCAAATTGTTGTTGGTGATAAGGAAAAAGAAGCAAGCTTGGTTGCCGTGCGATCCCGCGGTGGTGAAGACTTAGGACAAATGACGCTGGAAGCGCTTCTAGAGCGCTGGAGTGCAGAGTCCGTAAAAGTCTGATCCCAATAGCCTTGGTGAAATCCAGGGTTATTGTTACCGGGACGCGCGGTTTTCGTTTTTTACTTTGGGAGTAACAGCTATCGCTCAGGATAAAGAGCCGCGGATCAATGGTGAAATCACCGCCCGCGAAGTCCGTCTGTCTGGTGACGACGGCGAGCAACTTGGCATTGTCAGCTTGGTGGAAGCCATGCGTATGGCAGAAGAGCGCGAAGTCGATCTGGTAGAGATTGCACCGAATGCTGTGCCACCCGTATGCCGGCTTATGGACTACGGTAAGTTCAAATACCGCGAGAGCAAAAAACGGCACGAGCAAAAGCTGAAGATCAAACAGGTGCAAATCAAGGAAGTGAAATTTCGTCCAGGTACCGACGAGAATGACTTCCAAGTCAAATTGCGCAATGTGACTCGTTTTTTGGAAGAGGGCGACAAAGTCAAATTGACCTTGCGTTTCCGTGGCCGGGAAATGGCCCACCAGGAAATCGGTATGGCCCAGCTTAAGCGAGTAGAAACCGACCTTGGTGAGTTGGCAGTAGTTGAGCAGTTCCCTAAGCTCGAAGGCCGTCAGATGGTGATGATGTTGGCCCCGAAGAAGAAGATTTAAGCATTGGTATATAGAGGTGATGACAAGCCTCGGCAGTGCGTAAGTGTTGCCATACTTGTCGTAAAAACGTGGCGTTGGGCATTAAGCGTGGAGTAATCCACCACCCACTGCCGGATATAACTAGGCTAAACGGAGTACGTCATGCCGAAGATGAAGACCAAATCGAGTGCGAAGAAACGCCTCAAAGTGTTGGGTAATGGTGGCGTTAAGCGCTCCAAGGCGTTCAAGCGCCATATCCTGACCAAGAAGACTACCAAGAACAAGCGTCAGTTGCGCGGCACGACTATGGTCCACCCGACCAATATGGCGTCCGTTCGCGCGATGTTGCCGTACGCTTAATCTTCTCGGAAAGGAATAAACCATGCCTCGCGTCAAACGTGGTGTAACAGCCCGCGCTCGTCACAAGAAAGTCCTCGCTCTCGCTAAGGGCTATCGCGGTCGTCGCAAGAACGTCTATCGCATCGCCAAACAGGCGGTGATGAAAGCCGGTCAATATGCCTACCGTGACCGCCGTCAGCGGAAGCGTCAGTTCCGTCAACTGTGGATCGCCCGTATCAACGCCGCTGCGCGTGAACTGGGTCTGAGCTACAGCAAGTTCATGAACGGTCTCAAGCTTGCCTCGATCAACGTCGATCGTAAGGTCTTGGCCGATCTGGCTGTGTTTGACAAAGCTGCCTTTGCGCACATTGTTGCGCAAGCCAAGGCTAGCCTCGCAGCCTGAGCTTTTGGAAGTTTGAAAAGGGAGGCGCAAGCCTCCCTTTTTTTGTCGGTCTTGCCTGTGTACAAACGGGATGCTGGCAATGCGGTTTTGGCTAGGTGTCGGTAAAGTCTACAGCAGCCCTTAGCGGTATAAGACGCAGCAGTCGCTATGTATCTCGGTGCCTGATGATTGGGCTGCATAAGATTACCGAGGACGTGCAGCAAGACAGTGCGCTGATTCTAAGACCGTATCGCCAGCGTTATGAGGAGTGATGCACGATGAGCAATGTTCAAACCCTTCTCGACGAGGGGCTGGTAGCCCTGGCGGCCACGGCTGACCCGGTGGAGCTTGAAAACGTCAAGGCACGTTATCTGGGTAAGTCTGGTGCGTTGACTGAACTGCTTAAGCAATTGGGGGCGCTGTCTCCCGAAGATAAACGTACCCAGGGTGCGGTTATCAATCAGGCTAAACAAACCTTTGAGGCTGCCTTAAATGGTCGGCGTGATGCGCTTGCCAGCGAACAGCTCAAACAACAACTTGCAGCCGAAGCGCTGGACGTGACCCTTCCCGGTCGTGGTGATGGCCCCGGTGGTTTGCATCCGGTTACGCTGGTGAAAGAGCGCATTGTTGCGTTATTTCAGTCCATGGGATTTGAAGTGGCGGATGGCCCGGAAATCGAGGGCGACTGGCATAACTTTGAAGCACTGAACATCCCGAGGGATCATCCGGCGCGTGCTATGCAAGACACTTTCTATGTTGCTAGCAAGGCTAACGAAACAATGGTTCTGCGTACGCACACCAGCCCGATCCAGGTGCGCTATATGCAAAACAACAAGCCGCCAATCAAGATCGTTGCACCGGGTCGTGTTTACCGTGTTGATTCGGATGCGACCCACTCTCCGATGTTCCACCAGATGGAAGGATTGTGGGTAGAGGAGGGGGTAAGCTTTGCTGACTTGAAGGCCACGATTACCGATTGGCTGCGTAACTTCTTTGAACGTGACGATTTACAAGTGCGGTTTCGTCCATCTTTCTTCCCGTTTACCGAGCCTTCTGCAGAGGTTGATGTATTGGGTGATCGCGGCTGGTTGGAAATTGGCGGTTGCGGCATGGTGCATCCGAACGTTTTGCGCAATGTTGGAATCGACCCAGAAACCTATACCGGCTTTGCATTTGGCTTTGGTCTTGACCGTTTTGCCATGCTTTATTACGGCGTAAACGATCTACGACTGTTCTTCGAAAACGATCTGACCTTTCTGGGTCAATTTCGCTAAGCCTGTGCCATCAAATCGAGGGCAGGAGTAGTTGTCCTGCCCTGGTCCAATATGCTTGAAGCAAAGATTGGGTGCCTTGGGTACCTGAAAATACAAGGAATCAAGCCATGAAATTCTCAGAATCCTGGCTGCGTGAGCTGGTTGATCCAGCACTGGATAATGCCCAATTGGCCGAGCTGTTGACGATGGCTGGCTTAGAAGTAGAAGGAAACGACCCGGCCGCACCGATTTTTGATCAAGTGGTTGTGGCGCAGGTGGTGGACGTACGCAAGCACGAGAATGCTGAAAAACTGAATGTCTGCAAGGTCGATGCAGGGCAGGGCGGTGAGTTGTTGCAAATCGTTTGCGGTGCACCCAATGTGGCGCCGGGTGTGAAGGTGCCCTGTGCCCTGGTCGGTGCCAATCTACCGGGCGATTTCAAGATCAAGGAAGCCAAGCTGCGTGGTGTAGAGAGCTTTGGCATGCTTTGCTCGGCGCGTGAGTTGGGTGTTAGCGAAGAAAGTGATGGTTTGTTGCTGCTGCCCGGCGATGCACCTGTTGGTGCCAGCTTTCGCGATTACTACCAGCTTGATGACCGTATTCTGACGCTCAAGCTGACACCCAATCGCGCGGATTGCCTCAGCTTGACCGGTATTGCGCGTGAAGTAGCGGCATTGACCGCCGGTGCTTACAAGCCTGTCGCTGTTGCACCAGCAATGGTACGCATTGATACACAGCGGGCTGTCAGGTTAGAAGCGGGCAATGCATGCCCACGTTATGCGGGCCGGGTTATCCAAGGGGTGAATGCAGCAGCTGCAACGCCAGCCTGGATGAAGCGCCGTTTGGAACGCAGTGGTGTCCGTTCAATCTCTGCTTTGGTGGATATCACCAATTATGTCCTGATGGAACTGGGTCAGCCCATGCACGCTTTTGATAACGCTAGGTTACAGGGCGATATTGTAGTGCGGATGGCCAAGCCGAGTGAGTCACTGGAATTACTCAATGGCAAGCAATTGGCGTTGGAGACAGACATGCTGGTCATTGCTGATGCCAGTGGTCCCGTAGCGCTGGCCGGTATCATGGGGGGTATGCTTACTTCTGTGCGGCTCGGTCAGACCCAGGATGTGTTCCTTGAGTCCGCCTTCTTTTCGCCGAGTGTCATCAATGGCAAGGCACGCCGTTTGGGTTTTGGCTCGGACTCCAGCTATCGCTATGAGCGTGGTGTGGACTTTGGTAACTGCCGCCAAGCTATGGAGCGTGCTACTGAGTTGATACTGGCCATTTGTGGTGGTAATCCTGGCCCGATTACTGAAACCCTGACTGAGTTGCCAAAGCGTGCCGCAGTGAGTTTGCGCGTACCTAGGGTGGCGCGTGTGTTGGGTATTGATTTAGGGGCAGAGCAGATTATTGGCATGCTGAAGAAGCTTGGCCTACAAGTGGAGCGCGAAGAGCAGGTACTTAACGTGGTGCCGTCTAGCTACCGCTTCGACATCAATATCGAAGAAGATTTGATTGAAGAAGTCGCCCGCTTATATGGCTATGACAATCTTCCTACCCGGCCGCCGGTGTCGGTTCAAGCGATGCTCAAGCAAGATGGTAAGCTTCGCTCCGCTTTGTCAGTCAAGTTGGCGCTGGCAGCGCGTGATTATCAGGAAATTGTCAGTTATGCCTTTGTTGAGGCGCAGTGGGAGGCCGATTTTGCCGCCAACAATGCGCCGGTCAAGTTGTTGAATCCTATTGCCAGTCAAATGAGCGTCATGCGCTCCACCTTAATTGGGGGCTTGGTCAGTACTTTGATAACAAATTTGAATCGCAAGCACGAGCGTGTACGTTTGTTCGAGGTGGCCCGCGTGTTCCATGGCTTGGCAGCTGATGAGCAACCAGAAAAACTTGCTGGGTTGGCATATGGCTCCCGGCAGCATGAGCAGTGGGGTGTTGATGCGACCCGTATCGATTTCTATGATGTGAAAGCCGATGTGGAGGCATTGTTGGCACCCCGCCAAGCTGGCTTTGAGAAAGCAGATCATCCTGCTTTTCATCCAGGCCGTTGTGCGCAAATTGTGCTGGATGGTCAGGTGATTGGCGTGTTGGGTGAGCTACATCCGAAATGGGTGCAGAACTATGATCTGCCAGCGGCACCCGTTTTATTCGAGATGGATCTTGCGGCGCTGATTGAGCGGGATTTGATCTTGGCCAAGTCGGTTTCCAAGTTGCAGCCTGTACGGCGTGATTTGGCTTTTGTGGTTGATGATGCTGTGCAATACCAGGATATTCTGGATGCTATGGCCAGCGTAAAATCAGCCTGTGTAACCACCATAGAAGGATTCGATGTTTACCGTGGCAAAGGGGTCCCTGAAGGGAAAAAGAGCCTTGCATTCAAGGTAGTATTGCAAGATACTCAGAAAACGCTTTCGGACGCCGAAATTGATTTGGCCGTCTCCCAGCTTGTCGCTGCGCTGCAACAACGCCACGATGCCCAGCTGCGTAGCTAGGCACATTCCGCGACGCAATCTGCACCAAGAATACCGACTTATGACACTGACCAAAGCTGAACTGGCCGACTTGCTATTTGACAAGGTCGGCCTTAATAAACGCGAAGCCAAAGACATGGTGGAAGCCTTTTTCGAGGAAATCCGCCAGTCTTTGGAAGCCGGAGAGAGCGTCAAGCTATCTGGTTTCGGCAACTTCCAGTTGCGTGACAAGCCACAACGTCCTGGCCGCAACCCCAAAACCGGCGAAGAAATCCCGATTTCAGCCCGTCGCGTGGTGACTTTCCACGCCAGTCAGAAACTGAAGGGCATGGTGGAAGATAATTATGCAGACGGAAAGCTCGTTGCCGAGGCCTGAGCTGCCACCAATCCCGGCCAAGCGCTACTTCACCATTGGTGAGGTGAGTGAACTGTGTGGCGTTAAACCACACGTGTTGCGCTACTGGGAGCAGGAGTTCACGCAGTTACGCCCGGTGAAGCGTCGCGGTAATCGTCGGTACTATCAGCATCATGAGGTGCTGCTGGTTCGGCGTATCCGTACTTTGCTGTATGAAGAAGGCTTCACGATTAGCGGCGCGCGTAATCGTCTTGAGCACCAAGCGCTTGATGCTGCAGAGCATGGCCCGCTGGGTACAGAAGCGTTGTTGGATGAGGCCGTGCTAGCGAGGCGTAACTTTGCGGAGATACGGCGGGATCTGGAATCGCTTCGCGATTTTCTGGCGAGTTGATGACCACTTGTCAGGCGAGGAAAGTCGGGTATAATCCGGCCTCCTTCGAGTCGGAGCGTGGCGCAGCCTGGTAGCGCACTTGCATGGGGTGCAAGGGGTCGGAGGTTCGAATCCTCTCGCTCCGACCAGTAATATCAAGGGCTTACAGATTTTCTTCTGTAGGCTCTTTTTCGTTTTGCGTCAATATGGAAATTTTAGTGCCTCGCCAACACACTATTGATTGCATTGCCAGATGTCGCTAGGTGTTCAGTCCTGCGGCCTTACAAGGTACAGCTATGTAGCCGCCTACTATTGTATGGGCTTTGATCTCCCGCAAAGCAACGACCCGACCTCGTCGGTGCGGTCTACCCTGCTGGGCCAGTACTTCGGAGTTGGCTTGGTATGCGAGACGTTTATCAGCGCTACAAACTGCTTGAGGGTATAGGGTTCGCCCAACAACATTATGTGTCAGTGCGGTCAGGTGTTGGCATGCGGTCGGCAGTGCGCAGGCCATACACACGCCAGCTTTGCTCGTCGTTGCCGCCATGGGCAGGGTTGATGATCTGTGAACGCGCCTTTGTGCCGCGTTTGCGTTTACCGTCTTGCTGAGAGGTTGTAAGGGTAACGAATATGGCGAAGCTATCTGCCGTTAGGTTCGTGATGGATCCTCATCTTGGCTTTGGATGGGGATTGCTCCGACGCTAGGATGTACCTAAATAACTGATGTTACGCAGTAGCTGCGAGAAGCAGCTGTAACTGATCATAAGCCGCGCGGGAGGCGTTGATCAGTAACTTGCGGCAAAGTGCGAATGGGTTCTTCTGCGTCTTGATGCTCAGGC
>NZ_PDZH01000013.1 GCF_002735695.1 Chitinimonas sp. BJB300 | reverse complement strand
GGGGGGGGGGGGGGGGGGGGGGGGGGGGGGGGGGGGGGGCGTGTCGGAGCCAGCTGGGCCTGGTTGAGCCTGCCTGCTCGGCTTGTACTGGTTACTCCCAGCTAATGGCGGGTGAACCCATTCTTTCGACACTAAAAGCTCAACGATTGAGTATTGGGTTGACTTAGTCACCAATGCTTCCTCCCCGAACCCACGGGCAACCCGGTATGTAAGTGGTGGCTATGGCAGAGTTGATCGCGTTGCGGACTAGCTGGCTACTATGGTGTGGCGTATTAGGGCTGGGCTCTGGCGTATTGGCTGCGCCTGTAACTGTGTTGGTGGAAGCCTATCCACCCTTTGTGGTGGAGCGGGACAGTACCCCCAGCGGCCCCTACGTGGAGGCATTCTTACGGCTTGCTACCGAGCAAGGGGTAAAAGCGCAGGTCATAACTTTACCCATTCGCAGGGCTGTTACCATGGCCGTGAAAAGTACAGATTACTGCGTGCTTGCATTAAATTTTGACCCGGGAATTGTCAATGCACTGACGTTTTTGGGACGGATCGCGCCGATGGAAATCTGGGTCTATAGCCGTCCGGGCCTAGCGGGTGAAATCAATCGCCTATCGGATTTGAAGAACTTCAGGGTCGGCAGCATCGATATTGCAGAGATTCGCCAGCTGTTGGAGTCGGAAGGGATTCTCTACGAAGCGCTGCAAATAAGCAGTCGCGGTCTGCCCATGCTGATGGCGCGGCGCTTTGATGTCCTGATCAGTGATATCGGGCCCGCCCTGACCACCGGTAAAACCAAGTTTGCTATCGAGCGCCATTTTATGGTGACCCAGGTGGGCCGATGGCTTGCCTGTCATCCCAATACCGATCCGGCGACGCTGACGGCATTGCGACAGGTTGCTCGTGACGGTTTGTTTGCCGAGTCCACACAAGATGTCTGGGCCAAGTATGGGCTGGATGAGTACTACCAGCGGGTGCGCGCGGATGGGGCTGCTAACGCCAAGCCGTGATACTTGCTAGGGTTGGTCAGTGCACGGGTTCCTGGCTATATGGGTAGTTGATTTGCGCTGATAGCGGGGGTTGCGTGACCACAGGTCGCAAATTTGTAATTTTCTGTCAGGATTATGAAAATAATAGATAGTATTTTTTCATAAGTCATTGATTTATAAATATTCATGCGCTGCACAAAATTATTGCGCCTGCAGCCTTCGCTCCGATAGAATCATTCAAGCCTGTCAGAACCGTTTTTGGTTCGGCAGGCTTTGTTTTCGCTGTGCTTGGACGGCTGTTGCCGACCCTTTTCCGCGTTGATCCACGGTATTGCGACACCCGCGCAATGCTCTGCCGCCAGAAGCGATAACCTCGATTGGCTGGCTACAACGCAATGCCCCGTGTGTTTCTACACCGGCCGGAACCAAGCGCCGCTTTCCCCATAGAGGGGCCGCAAAGTGTTTGTGCGTCAAAAGCCCATCTTTCACTGAATGCCGCTCCGCACGTACACGGGTATCACGCATATGGATGACAGACAGCGCCGTCTTGAAGGCACGCTTTACCGCCCCAGCTTCGAGCAGGATTCCTGCGGCTTTGGCCTGATCGCGAATATGGACGACAAGCCTTCCCATTGGCTTGTTTCTACCGCCATTTCCTCGCTAGCCAATCTGACCCACCGCGGTGCGGTGGCTGCCGATGGCAAGTCGGGCGATGGTTGTGGTCTCCTGTTCCGCAAGCCCGATAGTTTTCTGCGTGCTGTGGCGCATGAAAAAGGTTTGGAGTTGGCTCAGCATTACGCTGCTGGCCTCGTGTTTCATAGTGTTGACCTGGAAGTGGGCAAGGCCTCGTTGGCCATATTGAAAGCTGCATTGGAAGAGCAGGGGCTGGACGTAGCGGGATTCCGTACGGTGCCGACCGACACCCGCGCCTGTGGGGAATATGCGCTGAAGACCCTGCCAGCCATTGCTCAGATTTTCGTCAACTGCCCAGCTAATATGGATGCCGCTAGTTTCGAGCGTCGCCTGTATATAGGCCGGCGTCTGGCTGAAAAAGCCAATGTCGGTGATGTCAGCTTCTATGTGCCTACGTTGTCGGCGCATACCATGTCGTACAAGGGCTTGGTAACACCGGAAAACCTGCCGGTGTTCTTCCCCGATTTGCAGGATGAGCGATTTACCTCGTCACTGGCGGTATTCCACCAGCGCTTCAGCACCAACACCTGGCCGCAATGGAAGCTGGCGCAGCCGTTCCGCTATGTGGCCCATAACGGTGAAATCAATACGATTTCGGGTAATCGGTCTTGGGCGCGCGCGCGTGAAGCCATCATGGCTTCGCCGTTGATTCCCAACATGGATGATATCCGCCCCATCGTGCAGACCGATGGGTCGGACTCGATGAGCCTCGACAATATGCTCGAAGGCTTGTTGATGGGCGGGATCGATTTCTTCCGCGCCCTGCGCCTGTTGGTGCCACCTGCCTGGCAGAACGTAGACAGCACCGACAAGGAGCTGCGCGCCTTCTACGAATACAACTCCATGCACATGGAGCCGTGGGACGGCCCGGCCGGCATTGTGCTGACCAATGGCCGCTACGCTGGTTGCATGCTGGACCGCAACGGCCTGCGCCCCGGCCGTTATGTGTTGACCCGTGACCGCCATCTCACGATTTCGTCGGAAATCGGCGTTTGGCCCTACAAGCCGGAAGACGTGGTGAAGAAGGGCCGTGTGCGTCCCGGCCAGATCATTGCAGTCGATATGCAGTCCGGCCAGTTGTTGTTACCCCATGAGATTGACGCCAAGCTCAAGGCGGCCCACCCCTATCGGCGCTGGATCAAGCAATACGCCAACCGTTTGGAACTCTCGATGGATGAAGACGGTGGCAGGCCGGAGTTGAGCCGCGACCAGCTTAATGTCTTCCAGAAGCATTTCCAGGTCAGCTTTGAAGAGCGCGATGCGGTGATTCGTGTGCTGGCGGAAGAGGCGCAGGAGGCAGTTGGCTCGATGGGCGACGACACGCCGATGGCCGTGCTGTCGCAGCGCGTGCGCTCGCCCTACGACTACCTACGCCAGCAATTCGCCCAGGTGACCAATCCGCCGATCGACCCGATCCGCGAAGCGGTGGTGATGTCGCTGAATACCGTGTTCGGGGTTGAGAAGAATATCTTCGAAGAAACCGCCGATCACGCCAAGCGTATCGAGGTGAGCAGCCCCATTCTCAGTTACGAGAAGTTCAAGCTGCTGACCAGCCAGCCGGATGAGCAATTCCGCTCGCAAACCTTCGACCTTTGCTACGACCCGGCGGCAACCGACCTCAAAGGCGCGATTGCCGCCTTGACTGAACAAGTGGTCAAAGCGTCACGCAAAGGCTTGGCGATTGCGGTGTTGACCGATAGGCATATCGCCCACAACCGGTTGCCCATTCACGCCTTGTTTGCTACCGGGGCGGTCCATACGGCCCTGGTGAATGCTGGCTTGCGCTGCAAGACCAACTTGCTGGTGGATACGGCCACCGCGCGCGACTCGCATCATTTTGCCTGCCTGATTGGTTATGGCGCGACGGCTGTGCACCCTTATCTTGCCTATGAAGTGATTGCGGACCTGATCACCACAGGGTCGGTAGGCGACAAACAGTCCGAAGCCATGAGCAAGTTCCGCAAGGGCATCAACAAGGGGTTGTTGAAGGTGCTGTCCAAGATGGGCATCTCAACTGTGGCCTCTTATCGCGGCGCGCAGCTCTTTGAGGGCGTGGGCATTGCCGACGAAATCGTCGAAGCTTGCATGCCGTTTACGGTAAGCCGCATTGGTGGTGCGAACTTTGCCGACTTTGAAGCTGACATGAAAAAGCTGGCCAAGCTGGCGTTCAACCCTATGCGGCCGATTTCGCAAGGGGGCTTGCTCAAGTACGTGTATGGCGAGGAATACCATGCCTACAACCCCGATGTGGTAATGCAACTGCAAAAGGCGGTGCAGAATGGCGATTACGCTGAGTACCTGCGGTATGCCGAGTTGGTCAATACCCGGCCGGTGGCCATGTTGCGTGACTTGATGCGCGTAAAGATTGATCCGGCCAAATCGATTGCTGTTGATGAAGTCGAACCGCTGGAGGCCATTCTCAAGCGTTTTGATTCAGCCGGCATGTCGTTGGGCGCATTATCGCCTGAGGCGCATGAAGCGCTGGCCGAGGGTATGAACCGCCTTGGTGGGCGTTCCAATAGCGGCGAAGGTGGTGAAGACCCGGCGCGCTATGGCACGGTCAAGATGTCCAAGATCAAGCAGGTGGCTTCCGGGCGCTTTGGTGTGACGCCGCACTATCTGGTGAATGCCGAAGTGCTGCAGATCAAGGTTGCCCAAGGCGCAAAGCCTGGTGAGGGTGGGCAATTACCGGGGGACAAGGTAAGCGGCCTGATTGCTCGGCTGCGGCATGCCAAGGAAGGCGTCAGCCTGATTTCCCCACCACCACATCACGATATCTATTCGATTGAAGACCTCGCCCAACTGATTTTTGACCTGAAACAGGTCAACCCAACTGCCTTGGTGTCGGTAAAGCTGGTAGCCGAGCCGGGCGTGGGTACGGTGGCGGCGGGTGTCGCCAAGGCCTATGCGGATTTGATTACGATTTCGGGTTACGACGGCGGTACGGGCGCTTCTCCGCTCAGCTCGGTGAAGTATGCGGGCTCGCCTTGGGAGCTTGGCCTGTCTGAAGCCCAGCAGGTATTGCGAGCCAATGGTTTGCGCGGTCGGGTAAGGGTACAAACCGACGGCGGTCTGAAAACCGGCCTGGATGTGGTCAAAGCCGCCATCATGGGGGCGGAAAGCTTTGGTTTTGGCACGGGCCCGATGGTGGCCCTTGGGTGTAAATTCCTGCGTATTTGCCACCTGAACAACTGTGCGACGGGCGTAGCGACCCAAGAGATCAAGCTGCGGTCCAAGTACTTCATCGGATTGCCGGAAATGGTGGTGAACTACTTCACCTTCGTGGCCCGCGAAACCCAAGAATGGATGGCCAAACTGGGTGTGCGTTCAATGGCCGACCTGATTGGCCGCACCGATTTGTTGGAAATTCTGGAAGGCGAAAGCGAGCGGCAGGGTAAGTTGAATCTCGGTGTACTGTTGAGCCAAGGTGGGATTTCAGAAGACGAACCGCGTTTTTGTACTGCCGAGAGCAACCCGAGTTTCGATAAAGGTGAGCTGGCCGAGAAGATGCTCAAGGATGCCTTGGCGGCCATTACCGCCAAGACCCCACTGGTATTGGAATACAACGTACGCAATATCAACCGTTCAATCGGTGCGCGTCTATCGGGTGAAATCGCCCGCCAACACGGTGCCGATGGTTTGCCGGAAGGCTGCTTGGCAGTACGCTTGAAAGGGTCGGCCGGGCAATCGTTCGGGGTATGGAACGCCAAGGGCTTGCATCTGACCTTGGAAGGCGATGCCAACGACTATGTGGGCAAGGGCATGAATGGCGGCCGGGTGGTCGTTTACCCACCCAAGGAGGTGATGTACCAGCCGCACGAAGCCACCATCATCGGCAACACCTGCCTTTATGGCGCAACCGGCGGTGAGTTGTTCGCCTCGGGGTTGGCCGGCGAGCGCTTTGCGGTGCGCAATTCAGGTGCGTTGGCCGTTGTAGAAGGCTTGGGCGACCATGGTTGCGAGTACATGACGGGCGGCTGCGTGATTGCGTTGGGCCAGACGGGCCTCAACTTCGGGGCCGGTATGACTGGTGGGTTCGCTTTTGTCTACGACCGCGATGAGAAGTTTGCCTACCGTTACAACAACGAACTGATCGATATCCACTTGATCAACGGTGAGGCGATGGGTCAATACCGGGCTTTCCTCAAGGAAAAGATCGAACAGCATGTCGCGTTGACCAGCTCGGTTATCGGGGCGCAAATACTGGAAGACTTCGATGACTATGTCGATTACTTCTGGCTGGTGAAACCGAAGGCCGCCAAGCTGGAAAGCTTGTTGAAAGACTAATCAGAACGCCTCCCTTGCTGGGCAGGGGAGAGCGTCAAGGACACGATGATGGGTGACGTATTCCAGTTCCTGAACCTGCCGCGCGACCCTGGTGCAAAGTTTGACGCCAGCTTCCGTCGCAGCAAGTTCATTGAAATCTATGCGCCGCTTAACAAAAGCGAAGCTGCTGACCAATCCAGCCGTTGCATAAGTTGCGGCAATCCTTATTGCGAGTGGGAATGCCCAGTACACAATTACATTCCGAACTGGCTCAAGCTGGTGCAGGAAGGCAAGTTATTTGAAGCGGCCGAGCTAAGCCACAAGACCAACTCGCTGCCTGAAATCTGTGGCCGCGTCTGCCCGCAAGACCGCCTGTGCGAAGGGGCATGCACGCTTAACCAAGGCGGCTTTGGGGCGGTGACGATAGGCTCGGTGGAAAAATACATCACTGACGAGGCCTACAAGCAGGGTTGGCGGCCGGATATGAGCCAGGTTGTAAAGACCGACAAGCAAGTGGCTATTATTGGTGCTGGGCCTGCGGGCCTTGCCGCTGCCGACATGCTGGTGCGCAATGGCGTCAAACCGGTGGTGTTCGACCGTTATGAGGAAATTGGCGGGTTGCTGACCTTTGGCATTCCTGAATTCAAGCTGGAAAAGGACATCGTCCGCCGCCGCCGTTCGATTCTGGAAGAAATGGGCGTTGAGTTTCGCCTCAATACGGAAATCGGCAGCGACATCGAATTTGAGACCCTGTTGAAGGACTACGACGCGGTCTTCATGGGTATGGGAGCCTATCAGTACATGAAGGGCGGCTTCCCCGGCGAGGACCTGCCCAATGTATTGGAAGCGCTGCCTTTTCTGGTCAATAACATCCGCCATCGTATGGGCACCCTGCCGGCTGGTGAAGTGCACATGAATTTGGCAGGCAAACGGGTAGTAGTGCTGGGTGGTGGCGATACCGCCATGGACTGCAACCGCACCAGCGTCCGCCAGGATGCAGCCAAAGTCACCTGCGCCTATCGCCGTGACGAAGCCAATATGCCGGGTTCCAAGCGTGAAGTGGGGAATGCCAAAGAAGAGGGCGTCGAGTTTCTGTGGAATCGTCAGCCGGTTGAGATTCTGCAGCAGAATGGGCAATTGGGTGTAAAGCTGATGACGACGCAATTGGGAGAGCCGGACGCCAAGGGGCGCCGTTCGCCCGTGATCGTGCCCGGCTCGGAACAAGTCATCCCTTGCGACCATGTCATCATCGCCTTTGGCTTTGAAGTGAAGCCCGAGGAATGGTTTGCCACCAACGGCATCAAGACTGACGCACGTGGCCGTACGCTGGCGCAGGAGCGGCAAGCCTTCAAGCACCAAACCAGCAACCCGAAAGTCTTTGCCGGCGGTGACCAAGTGCGCGGCGCTGATTTGGTGGTGCGCGCAGTATTCGAAGGCCGCCAAGCGGCGGAGGGCATATTGGCTTATCTGGGTGTTTGGTAGCCGGCCGTAAATCCAAAAAGCTGCAGCTGTCGTGAGGCAGGTGCAGCTTTTTACTTTTTTGCGTGTCACGTAGTGAACAACCTAGCCTGGGTTTACTACGTGGTGATGATTGCCTCGACATCGATCTCCGCCACTTTTACTTGTTGCCCAAGGCGTTGTAGGTAGCGCTGCATGTGGGCATCGTATGTTTCGTTGGCTGAGTAATCTCCGCCTGATTTGGGCTTATCGTCTCGTGGAGTGATGTTGGGTATATCGAGCATGTAGAGATTGCAACGGCAAAATGTAAAGCTTGCCTGTGGCTGTGCCCAGCACTAATTCGATGGCGTTAGCAACCAACGTGGGTAATGCTTATGCAGGTTGTAAGCGATGCCATGGCTGTTAGCACAACCGATAGGGCCGAGATAGTCTGGATAGCCACCACAAGGGGATACCTGAACGGCAAAGCCCAAAGCAACGTATAGCCGTACATGGGCTCCCGCTTGGGAATAGGTGACGATGCCACTCGGGTCATCGTCAGCCGCACCGGTAACCAAACCCGGGCCCAGGGTGTTGAACCGACGGCGCATCCTGGAGGTCTGCTCAGCCGACATGATGATTATTCTTTTCTGCGTGTAGGGGCGAGTAGGCTGAAGCGCTAGCAAGCCGCATGCCGTACAAGGTGGGTTGGAAGGCACACAGCTGGCGTTGTTGGGAACACCAATTGCCTGCTTAGCTGGTAGGCAGCGTTACCCGGACGCTGCCTTACTGGAGAAACGATGATGACTGCCACGCAAGCGAAAAAGGATAGTGTGCCCCGCAAAACGGCTGAACCCAATGCTGTTGATATGCTGGTTGCCGACCATAAAAAAGTGAAGAAGCTATTCAGTGATTACGACAAGCTGATCGGCAAGGGTGGCAACAAGGAAAGAGGCGAGTTGGCGTTGCAAATCTGCAATGAATTGAAAGTCCATACCGAGGTCGAAGAGACCATCTTCTACCCCGCGCTGCGCCTGGATGAAAAAACAGACCGGCTGTTGGATGAAGCCGTGGTTGAGCATGCGAGCGCAAAAGCGTTGATTGAACAGATCCTCCAGATGCGTCCCAATGACTCTTTTTACGATGCCAAGGTGACGGTGCTCGGTGAATACATCAACCACCACGTCAAGGAAGAGGAAGAAGAGATGTTCCCCCTGGCCAAGAAAAAGCTGGACCTAGCTGAACTCGGCGATGAAATGAGCAAGAAAAAGAAACTTCTGCTTGCACGCATCGACAAAAGACCCTCGTAAGTATTGCAACCCCGCCGGGGGTATGTCTGAAGCGGCTTGGAGCATGCCATAAACAGGCCGCTTTTCAGACTACGACTACAGCCCAGGAATGCGACTTGCTGGGTATTTGAAAAGCGATGCATCCAAATTATCTCTATTGGGTGTGGACATTGATTTTCAACTTTTGCTTTCTGAATAAAGGGGAACACCATGATCCAGGAAACCTATCCCATCACGCCGTTGGTGAAAGGACCCCAGCGAAAACATCCCGTTACCCTTGCATTTAAAAATGAGCAAAAGAGCCAGGCCGAACGCATTAAGGAACTTAATCTGGACGAGGCGGGTACCTTGCTCAACCCGGCAGTTCACGATGTGTATGCTGCCAATGCAGAGTTCTTTATCCAGTAGTGATTGATATTGTTTGTGATTAAGTGCGCCATTTTGATTTTGAAACAAGGAATCGTGACCACGAGCCTGAATAGTGGCTTGTACTCATCATCGTGAAGCCGCAACTGTGTTTTCACGCGAAGGCGGGAAACCCGCGGAGTGAGGAAAAGATGACGAATAGACAAATAAGGCAAACAGCGCTAAACCAGCGGATAGTCCGTACTATCCGCAATCCTTCATCAAGCAGAAGCCTATCGCCAGAGCAGGAAGCAGGCTGGGTCAATCATGGTTGGGATGATTTCGATACCGTGCAACGCCAACTTGATGAGGCTGAAGATAGTGAGGTAACGCGTGGCGAAGGTGAACAAATGAGTTTGGATTTGGACGCCCATGCCAGCTTGCGCAGGTGTGCGTTGAAGTTACTTAGTCAATCGGTTGCTGCAGCCTGCTGACAGTAAATCGCCAAGCAATCAGCTAAATTTGAGCTGGTCTTCCCTGCTTGGTGGCGCTGCGATGTTGCAAACCATCTACCTTCACCTGTCCGCCCCTGGCAAGCCTGTCTGGGGCCAACCTTGCAACGGTTGTGGCGTCTGCTGCGCAGCCGAGCCCTGCCCAGTTGCACGCCGGGTATTCGGCGTCCAAAGCGGTGCGTGTCCAGCATTGGCGTGGCAGCCAGACCAATCGCGCTATGGTTGTGACCTGCTGCTTCGGCCTGGGCGATATAGCCGTTGGTTGCCCGTAAACTGGCAACGCTGGTGGTGGTATAGGCAGATCGCGGCAGGGTGTGGGTGTGATTCGGATGCGGAGCTGTCACCTTAGAACCTGTCTAAAGTCTGCTGTGCGTCGGCAATATGGCGTTGAAAACACCCTCGGCATGCACATTTACCACGCGTAAACTCCGCTTCCTCGGCTGCTTTCGCCTTATCTTGCCCTCGCTCGCGAGACTTTAGACAGGTTCTGAGAGCCTGTTGACGATCTTACTGCGCAACCGTGATCAGCGTTCATATGCTGCTCGAAAGTCCCCGCAAGAAGTTCACAGCCTCATGTACCCACGTACATTCCGGTTTCTGTACCGCGCTCCCCTGCTGACGATTGCTTGACGTCTGTTACGTGTTGGTGACAGGGCATTGACAGGGTAAATGCGTATTTCGTACGCGTTCGTAACGCAGCATGATTAATGGGCAATATCAATTGAACAGGTTCTTGTAGGCAGCAGTATTGGCGGCC
This sequence comes from Chitinimonas sp. BJB300, assembly GCF_002735695.1. Classification (GTDB taxonomy): domain Bacteria; phylum Pseudomonadota; class Gammaproteobacteria; order Burkholderiales; family Chitinimonadaceae; genus Chitinimonas. Next base: position 41,250 of record NZ_PDZH01000013.1, on the reverse strand, counting down.
CACCAAGAAGTACAGCTAGAAAAGGACAGATGGGTGCAACAGGCCGGTAGAAAAACTTCCAAACAATGCTGTGCCCAACGGCCCAGCATCCCCTCGCAACAAACCCATATCTACTTGAAAACACTGCTCAGTATTGTGGTGGTCGCTACGCTGAGCGCCTGTGGCGTTTTGCCCCTTGGTCAAAGCAACACCGCGTTCGAGAAGCCCAGCAGGAAGCTGCCACTTATCATTGCGCATCGTGCCGGCGCAGATGACTACCCGGAAAATACATTGCTTGCGATCGAAGGGGCGCTGCGTAACCGTGCCGATGTAATCTGGCTTACGGTGCAATTAAGTCGCGATGGTGTGCCAGTGCTCTATCGTCCAGCCGATTTGGCGGCAAATACGAATGGCGCCGGGCCGGTTGCGGATAAAAACTTACATGAGTTGCAGCAGCTGAATGCCGGCTGGCAATTTACGCATGCCGGCAACGACGGTACGAAAGCCTACCCATACCGGTCACAAGCCTTGCCAATCCCCTCGCTAGAGCAGGCATTGCAAGCGATCCCAGATTCGGTTCCACTTATTCTTGATATGAAGGCGCTGCCTGCCGAGCCACAAGCGCAGGCTGTCGCGCAGATTCTGGACAAGATGCATGCCTGGAGCCGTGTACTGATCTATTCGACAGATGCTTCCTATCAGTCCGCCTTCGAAAAATTCCCGCAGGCAAAGCATTTTGAATCGCGTGATCAGACGCGTGGCCGGCTTGCCACCATGGCATTGGCGCAAGAGTGTGTATCGCCACCCCCAAAAGACAGCTGGGTCGCCTTTGAATATCGGCGCAAGGTTCAGCTTTTGGAAGCCTTCACACTGGGTGAGGCACGCTCTTCGGTTACTGCAAAGCTATGGACGCCCACTTCAGTCGATTGCTTCCGCTCCAACGGGAAGGTCAATATTATTGCGATCGGCATCAATGGCGCGGAAGACTACCGTGCTGCTGCCTGTCTCGGCATCGATGCGGTACTTGCGGACTCGCCACAAAAAATGCAGGCCATCAGATCCAGTCAGACGAATGTAATCGATTGCCAGTCGGGTCGATAACTCGCCGACAGTGAATCAGTTTTCAAACCGATTCACAGTTTTACGGTGTGTTTTGAGCAGAAGCGAAAAGCACCATTCAGTGACTGGCGTGGTTTAGCGTTGATCCTCAAAACACATGGCCAGTGCTTCCTCCCAACTAGGCGGTATCAAGCCAAACGTGTCGTGCAGCTTTTCCTGGTTGAGCCGTGAATTTTGCGGTCGTTTCGCGGGGGTTGGGTAGTCTTCTGTCGCTATGTCATTGAGCGTGCTGGGTACCTTATCGCCACGCGCGGCTGCCAGCCGGAAGATGGCTTCGGCGAAGCCGTACCAGCTGGTCGTACCGCTATTCACCAAATGGTAGGTGCCTGATACGCCTTGCCAGTCGGGCTGGCGGGCGATGATGTGGCTGCTGAGGTCGGCAATGGTGCGGCACCACGTCGGTGCGCCGATCTGGTCGGCAACGATATTCATGCTGTCGCGCTCGCGGCCGAATTTCAGCATGGTCAGGAGAAAGTTCTTACCACGTGCGCCATACACCCAGCTGGTACGCAGGATGAGATGGTTGCAGCCACTGGCGCGGATGGCTTCTTCCCCCGCCAGTTTGCTGGCCCCGTAGATGTTTGGCGGTGCGGTGGCGTCGCTCTCCTGCCAGGGCGTCGTGCCTTCGCCCGAGTAGACATAGTCGGTGGAGTAATGAATCAGCGGGATACCAAGCCGTTGGGCCTCTTCTGCCAACACGCCGGGGGCCGTGGCGTTGATGGCGAAGGCGACATTAGGTTCGCTTTCCGCTTTATCAACCGCGGTGTAGGCAGCAGGGTTGACGATGAGTGTGGGCTTGAGGGCTCGTACTGCGTCACGCAAGGCCGTTGGGTCGGCTAAGTTGAGTTCAGCGCTGCCGGGGGCGTGGATTGTCCCTAGCCCTTGCAGGCTGCGGCGCAGTTCATGACCAACCTGGCCGTTAACGCCAGTGAGTAAGATGGTATGCATAGTTGTTCTTAATTAAAGCAGGTCTTCGGTTTGCTGTTCGGCAAACGCTTCCAGTTCATCAAGTAAGGCCATCGCGGCAGCGTCGTCTTCACGTTCGGTGCGCAGGGCGGCGAGTTTCTCGTGCAGCGTGTCTAGGTTGAGATAGCCATGCGCGCCATCGAGCAGCCGTTCAGCCCGGTGCTGCTGCCAGCGGACTTGATCGGGCTCGCTAAGGCTATTGGGCCAGTTGCGCGCACGGTAGCGAAACACGACTTCATGCAAGCGTGTGTCGGTAAAGTTGAGCGCCATGCCTGCCAATGCCTGTGGGGTAGCGGCGCGGCATTTGTCGAGCTGGCGACGGTCGCCATCGCCTAAGAAGCCGTCGTACAGCGCTTCATCCACATCACGGGTTGGCAGGTTCTGTTCGCGGCTATATACCTGTTTGAGCTTGTTGGCCAGCGTTTTGCTGTGTTGGGCTAATAGTCCGGCAAGCTTGCTGGCGTTCGCTTGGGCGTTGACGAGGTCAATCCGCAGTGCGTCGGCGCGCTCGGCGCTCAGCACCTTGAGGTTGCTGACGACGACGGGCGATTTATTCAGGTGCACGGTCTTGATCGGCAGCCGGGTCTGTCCTTCCGGCAAGTCTTCTGTACGGGTGAACAGGCGGGTACGGATTTGCTCGGCACTGAGGTCAAACAGTTCGGCCGGGTCGTATTGCAAGTCCCACAGTGGCACTTCGTTTTTGTTGGTTGGGTGCGCGCCGATAGCGGCGACGGTGGCCAAGCAACCCTGGGTTGCCGGGTACATGCCTGACACATGCAGGAATAGATGGCCGTCGTACGGGCCGATTTCTGTCGCTACAGCATCTTTCTTGCGCAACTTGAAGCAGAAATCGAACAGGCGAGGTTGCTGGGCCTTAATCAGGCGGGCAAAGGCAATGGTGGCGCGTACATCGCTCAGCGCGTCGTGCGCAGCTTCGTGGGCCAAGCCGTTGGCGCGAGTCAGGTGCTCCAGCTTGAAGCTTGGCACGCCACTGCCGTCTTCGCGCTCTGGCCAGACGATGCCTTCAGGGCGGAAGGCATAGGTAGCGCGTACGCAGTCGAGCAAATCCCAGCGTGAACAGCCGTTTTGCCATTCCCGGCCATAGGGGTCGATCAGGTTACGCCAGAACAGATGGCGGCTGAGCTCATCGTCAAACCGCAAGGTGTTGTAGCCCACGCCACAAGTACCATAGGTCGCCAGCTCGGCATGCAGCCGGTTGACGAATTCGGCTTCGGGCACCCCCTTCTGAGCTGCCATTTGTGGGGTAATGCCGGTGATCAGCACCGATTCAGGGTCGGGCAGGAAGTCATTGGTAGGCTGGCAGAACCATTCCACAGGGTCGCCGATGGGGTTCAGGTCGAGGTCGGTGCGTATGCCGGCGAACTGCGCCGGCCTGTCGCGCTGCGGGCGTATGCCGAAGGTTTCGTAGTCGTGCCAGAAAAAGCTGGGTGATGCGGACATGGGCATGGATGGTCTGATAAGGAATGGCGGCACTCTAGGCCGGCTTGCGTTTGTGGGCAATTAGGTTATTGCGGCGGTGCAAAAAAAACAGGCACACCGTGAGGTGTGCCTGAAGCACTTACTTACTTCTGGGGATTTGTTAACGATGTTGCGTGCGTTGCCCGCGGCACATCTTGATATAGGTCATGCTCGTTAGAACCTGTTTACGATCTTACTGCGCAGCCGTGATCAGAGTTCATGTGCTGCTCGAAATCCTCATGTACCCACATACATTCCGTTTTCTGCGCTGCGCTTCACCCTGCTGACAGCTGCTCGCGACAGATCGTAAACAGATTCTTAGAACGAGTTTCTCTCTTACTGCGCGTTTCTATCGCGGAACAGGTTTTTAAACGCCGTTCTGCTTGAACCACGCCAACAACCGCTTCCAGCCATCTGTGGCCGCCTCAGCGTTATAGCTGGGGCGGTAGTCGGCATGAAAGCCATGTGGCGTATCAGGATAGACCACGATTTCAGCTGTTTTGTTGGCATTTTTCAGCGCAGCGCGCATTTGTTCGATAGAGGCAACCGGGATGCCAGTATCTGCTCCGCCATACAGCCCCAATATCGGGGCGTTTAATGCATCGGCCACATCAAGAGGATGCTTGGGGGTAAGGGTGGTGGAGTCACCTACCAGCCGGCCATACCAAGCCACGCCTGCCTTGAGCGTCGGGTTATGGGCGGCATACAGCCAAGTAATACGCCCGCCCCAGCAAAAGCCGGTGATGCCAAGCCTTGCAGTATCAGTTTTGCCGGTGCCTTTGGCCCAGGCCACGGTTTTGTCCAAGTCGCCCATCACCTGGGCGTCGGGTACTTTCGATACCACTTTCTGCACGATGTCGGGGATGTTGGCGATCTTCGATACATCGCCTTGCCGTGCATACAGTTCCGGGGCGACGGCAAAGTAGCCGGCCTGGGCCAGCCGGCGGCATACGTCGCGGATGTATTCGTGTACCCCAAAGATTTCCTGCACCACCAAGATCATGGGAAAAGGGCCTTTGCCCTGTGGCATGGCGCGGTAGGCGGGCATATCGCCGCCTTGCGCGGGAATCTTCACTTCACCTGCAACCAAGCCTTCGCTAGAGGTGCTGATTACTTCTGCGGCAGCATCCGGCATGACAGCCAGCGCAAAGCCGGTGGCGAGCGATACAGTAACGAATTCACGGCGGTTAATGCTGGGTGGCATGCGTGCTCCGGCTAGTTGGGCGAATAAGGGGAGGAAGTCCTTGCTATGGCAGGGGCGCGAAAGTGGCAGGTCAGTTGGGTGAGGTACAGTCCAGCACAGTGCCGAATGGGCTGTCGACGTTGGGTGGTGGCACTAGGCTGTCCAGGATGTCATCGACCAAAGGAAGCAGGGTAAAGAAACGCACGCTTTGTGGCAGATTGCTGCCGATGCTGCCTGCGTAGGCTTCGATACGTACATCCAACCAATCGGCACGCTCACGTGGGTAGAGCAGGTTGATTGTTGCCAAACCATTGCTGTCGCTGACTGCGGTACGGGTGATGGTCTCGGCTGGTGTGGGGTCGAGCTGGCCATTGCCGTTCAAATCCTCACCGGCGTCGAGCGAATCGTTGCTGTTGGTGTCTTCTTTAGCGCAGCTTAAGGAGGGTAGGGAAACGACCCATACTCCAGCAACATTGTCATAAACCAGGAAGCCCTTGTAGTAGCGTTCGGGTTTAACTCGAAATTCGACAGTCTGGTTGCTTACCGGGTTGCCAGCCGAATCGGTCACGATGGCAGTGAATTGCTTGCTGTAGAAATTGGGGTTGGTGCTCAGTACAAGGTTATTGTCCCGTACGAGGGAAATTGCCACGCCAGCCTGTGCCACGGTAAGCCTTGTGGTAGAGGTGATGCTGGTGGCGACTGTTGCCTCCACAGTCACGCCGTTTATGCCCGAAGCCACTCCGCCGGAGGTATAGGTAATGCTGGCCTGGCCCCCGTTGTTGCTGCGTACCAGGGCGGCGGAAAGCGATCCACCTGTGCTGTCCACGATGATATTGAAGCTGACGGGTTGGTCTGCCACGAGATTGCCGTTGGCGTCGCGCACCGTGGCAGTCAGTTGGGTTTCTTCACGCAGGCCTAGGGTGCTACGCGTCGATTGCAGCGCGATACTGGCAGGCGTGGTGGCCTTTACATTGAAACTGAGCTGGGTGCTGCCGCTGGGTAGGCTGGCTGTGACCACTACCGGGCCTGCCGAGTTGCTGCTGAAACTGGTGCTGACATCGCCGTTGGTATCGGTTGTCGCAGTGCTGCTAGTGAGTATGCCGCGACTGGCGGCGAAATTGACGTTTACCCCTGTCTGCGGTGTGCCATTGATAGCGTAATGGGCGGTCAGCGTCTGGCTTGCACCTACCAACACGTCGGTGGCGGCAGCGGGCGCTGTGAAACTGAGGCTTTGCACACTGTTGACGGTGACGACGCTAGTGGCGATGGCGCCCAAGGCGGTAATGGTTAATGTGTCTGGCCCGGTATTCTGTCCGGTTAGGGTAAGGGATACCCTGCCCAGGCTATCAGTTGGGCCGGATAGGACAACTGGGTTACCTGCCGAGCTGGTGACGTTGACGACTTGGTTGGCAATGGGTTGGCCGGCCGAATTGGTCAGAACTGCCGACAATACAGCCTGCCCGCCAACCACGGTATCGAGATTGCCGCTTACGGCAAGGCTGGTGCCCTGTACCGTTACTTGCAATTTGGCGTTTTGGCTGCCCAGTTGGGCGGTGACCACAATGGTGCGATTTGCAGGGTCGCCTGCGGTAGACAACAGAGCAGTGGCAGTGCCGCTGGCATCGGTTGTGGCCACAATCGAATTCAGGTTGCCTGAGTCACTGCTGAAACTTACTGTCTGGCCGCTGACAACCCGGTTGCTCTGATCCTTTACCACCGCGGTTAACGCAAGGCTGGTTTGGCCGTCGGAAGCCAAGTTATTGCTGTCGGCGTACAGCGCAATCTGGTAGGTAACTGCGCTACTGCTACTCGCCGGTGCACCGCCGCCGCAGGCTGTCAGCAGATAGCAGCATACGCAAAGCAGAAAAGCACGGACAGAGAAGGCAAGCACAGCAGGTTCCTTGATATGTTGGAGCTGCAACGCGCGATTGGCCAGACTTGTTAGGTACTTATGTGCTGTCGTGGAGGATTGATGCTACCCAGCAATAAGCCGGCAAAAATGCCGTTGATACCTGCGAGATGGAACCACTCGAAACGTTCGCCCAAAAAAACGATGGCCAACAGCGTACCGAACACCGGCATCAGGTGGATGAAGTTACCCGCCCGCGCCGGACCAACCTGGGCCACGCCATAGTTGTAGAACAAGTACGCCAACACTGAAGGAAAAATACCCGCATAAAGGAAGGTGGCTACATTACTTGGTGTCAACGCCGCAACACGTCCTTGGGCGAGTTCCCACCAAAAGAAGGGGGCAATGCATACGAGGCCTACCACAATCAGTATCAACAAGAGCCCCAACCGATCGATTTTTGGGTCGAGCCGGCGCAGCAGCAGGGTGTAGACCGCCCAGTCCAGCGCAGCCAGCAGCAGTAAGACGTCACCTTGGTTAATGTCGAGTGCTAGCAGCCGATTCAGTTGGCCGTGGGTGAAGATCGTCATTACCCCTACAAAGCTGATTGCCACGCCCGCAGCCTGGCGGCGGTTAAAAGACTCGCGCAGAAAAATGGCACCCAGCGGCAGGATAAGGATGGGGATAAAGCTGTTGGTGAGCACTGCATTGGTCGCACTGGTGAAATGCAAGTCGGCATAAGCCAACGAATTAAAGGCGGCCACGCCAACTGCCCCCAGCAGTAACACACGCCGCCAGCTTGCCTGTAATACAGCGCGGTTGCGCCATGTGCGGCCAATGGCAAAGGGCAGCAGAATCACCAATGCGATAACCCAGCGGCCAAAACTGAGCGACATAGGCGGAATCGCCGCATGCGTCGCCCTGCCAACTACAAAGTTACCTGATAGCTAGCGTGAGTAGGAGGTAGGCAAGGGTGGGTGAACGGGTAGGCATCACCTTAAGACTGTTTTACAGAGAGATGCCGATAGTGGGCCAATTGGCGTACTGAACGCTTTTAATTGCGTGGCTAGGGCCAGAAATGAAAGTGATTGTGAAATAGATACTATTCTGATTGTTCCAATTTTTTTGCCACACTATTTAAAGATTCGATAATTTTCTGATCTGTCCCTTTATTAATAGCGATATAAAGGTTGCTGTCAATTTCACTTAAAGGATAGGCGATAGTTACCAGGATAGTGTCAAGATTTAATTGTTCCATCTTTGCGTTAAGGCCAATTTCCGTCAGGATAGCGACATCACAACGGCCGGCCAGAAATTTTCTGATATTTGTTGTTGAATCAGGTGATTCATCTATTTTTGGAAAATTGTTACTCTTTAAATACTCAGCGCGGTAATCAGCCCGTACAGCACATACTGAATATTTTTTTTCATCATTGACACTGGTGATAACAATGTCTCTGCGGTTTGAAAGGCGATAGAAAAAGACGGTTGCATCATATAATTTATAGAAATATTCAAGTTTTTCTATTCTCTCCGGTGTCTTGACAATGGGGTAGATCATGACACTGGGTTTTATCAGTGCTTCTTGATAAGAGCGAGCCCAGGGTTGTACTTTGATATTTTCTTTTGGGTATTTTATTGCTTTAAGAAAGTCATCGAGTTTTTTTGTAGCTAGCCCTCCAATTTTTCCTTCAGTATCAACAGTGACATATGGCGGGTCGTTTTCAGTATAGATAGTAAGGTCTTTGAATTCATCCGCAGCATAAGCCACCTGTACTTGCACCAAGAAAGCAGTGTAGATAAAAATAATTAATCTGAGGCATTGTTTTGATTGAGGCGATTGAGTCATTGTTTTACGCCTTTAATTTGCCTCAAAAAACAAACTCAGCATGGTGCGCGTTAGTATGCGGGGTTTATGATTAGCCCATCCTTCGCATTTAATTATTTTTTGGTGATAAAGAAAGGCTGGTTGTATCTAATTTAGAATAGGGAAGGCATTAGTGCAAGTTGGCGGTGACAGAGAAGATTTAAATGCTGAAGCATCAGTAAATGTGTCATGCCCAATCCGTTTCCGAAAATTAATGCAGCCCTAGCCACGTTTTTTCTCCCTGACGCCTATTGCATTATCTATAAATCACAACCCTGTCAAAACCCGAATATGCGCTGCCACGCTTCGTCCCAGTGCTGATAAGTCATATCCGCCCTCCAATACCGACACCAGCCGTCCTTCGCCATATTCCGCTGCGACGTCCATCAAGCGTTCCGTTACCCAGGCGTAGTCGTCTTCGACCAAGCCCATGCTGGCCATTTCATCTTCGCGGTGGGCATCGAACCCTGCCGATATGAAAATCATCTGCGGTTTGAATTGATTAAGTGCGGGCAGCCAGCATTGCTCAACTGCTGTGCGGAATTCATCCCCCTTACTGCCTTGCTTGAGTGGCACATTCACCATATTCGGACCCATCGGTTGCTCACCGCTGTAAGGGTAGAACGGGTGTTGGAATGTAGAGACCATCAACACCTTGGGGTTGTCGTGGAAAATATCTTCTGTGCCATTGCCGTGGTGTACATCAAAGTCAGCGACGGCAATGCGCTCGACTCCGCGGCTAAGCGCATGGGCTACCCCCACGGCAAGGTTATTGAAAAAGCAGAAGCCCATGGCGCGCTTGGATTCGGCATGGTGGCCAGGTGGGCGGATAGCGCAAAACGCGTTGGCGGTGGTGCCGTCAATGACCAGATCGGTCGCCCGGACTACTGCGCCGGCGGCGCGCCATGCTGCGCGCAGGGTATGGGGGCACATGGCGGTGTCGGGGTCGAGGTGGGCAAGACCATGATGAGGTGAGAGATGGTCGAGCGATTCAACATAACTGGGGGAATGCACCAGGGCCAACTGCTGGCGTTCGACGAGTGGCGCTTCGATATGCAGGAGATGATCCCATAGACCGGCTGCCATCAGCCTATCCTGAATAGCAGCGAGTCGTTCAGGCGACTCCGGGTGATGGCGGCCCATATCGTGCAAGGCACAGTCCGGATGGGTGATATAGGCAGTGGGGGGGGATGAATCTAGGATTCTGCGGGCTAGCCAGCTAAGCAAGTTATGTCTCCCGGGCGTGTTGTTATGGATGCGCCTCTTGCCCACAGTCTAAAGCCGGGGGTGGTATAAACCAATAGACCACCACCTTGTAAAAGCGGTTTACGCGGGAAAATATCGTCATCATGAACGCTCCTCCTCCCAATTCCCCTTCTCTGGCGCCGGTACATGCCGTGTTGGACCAGCTCGATGCCTTTATCCTCGGCAAGAAGCGCGAGACGCGCCTGGCGCTGGCCTGCTTGCTGGGGCGAGGCCATTTGTTGATCGAAGATGTACCCGGTGTCGGCAAGACCACGTTGGCCCATGCGCTGGCGGCTACGCTTGGGCTGGCCTTTCAGCGGGTGCAATTCACCAGCGATATGCTGCCGGCTGACTTGATAGGTGTGTCGATTTACGATCGTGATAACCATGTGTTTCGTTTCCATGCCGGGCCTATCTTCAGCCAAGTAGTGTTGGCGGACGAAATTAACCGTGCAACGCCCAAGACGCAATCGGCTCTGCTAGAGGCAATGGAAGAGCGCCAGGTTACGCTGGATGGCGAAACACGCATCCTGCCCGACCCGTTCTTTGTCATCGCTACGCAGAATCCGGCCAGTCAGATTGGCACCTTCCCCTTACCTGAATCGCAACTGGACCGTTTTTTGATGCGCATTACCCTGGGCTACCCCGATGCCGCAGCCGAGCGCGCCATGCTGCTAGGGGAGGACCGGCGCGATATGTTGAAAGATGCCCGCGCCGTGATTACCCATGCGGAGTTAGCGGAATTTCAGTCAGCGGTACGCCGCGTGCATGTCGCCCCTGCGTTGGTGGACTATGTGCAGGCTTTGGCTCGCGCCACGCGCGATTCAACTGAATTCCACAATGGTTTGTCACCGCGTGCGGCCTTGGGCTTGTTGGCTGCCGCCCGAGCCTGGGCATTGCTGGCAGGCCGTGAGATGGTGATTCCTGAAGACGTACAGGCTGTGTTTGGCCCCGTCGCCACCCATCGCCTGCTGGCCCGCGCCAGCAATCGGCCGCAACCCGAACTGGTAATCCGGTTGTTGGGCGAGGTAGCGATCCCTTGATCCGTCTTTAGTCCACCACGTACGCTTATGTACCTTTACCCTCCCGCGCTGAAACCGTTGCCCCACGAGCTGTGCAGCGCCGTGGCCGGTGCGGTACACCGTTTATGGCAACCAGTTGCTCGGTTACCCGTTCTACCGGCAAACGCTGCGTGGGCGATCTCCCTCTCCGCATCTACCAATCAAGCGGATATAGGCTGCGCCTAGAACCATGCTCAAACTCCCCAAGGCCCTCACCCAACCGTTCAGCAGCCGGTGGCAAGCTTGGCTACACCGCCGTCATCCAAGTGGGCGTGCGCAGCTGTTGACGCAAAACCGTGTCTACATATTCCTTAGCCGCAGCGGGCTGATGTTTGTTGTCATGACGCTGACGATGCTGGGTGGCGCCATCAATTACGATTTGGCTCTCGCCTATCTTTTGGTGTTCTTGCTGCTGGCGATGGCGCTGGTGTCCATTTTCCATACCTTCCGCAACCTATTGGGTTTGCAGATTGCGCCAGGTCGGGTCGAGCCCTGTTTTGTGGGCGAATCGGCGCGGTTCGAAGTGGTGTTGGAAAATGCCGGTGCCCTGCCACGCCACAATATTGTCCTGCGTTATGACGAAGCCGAGACGGCAATTGATGTGCTAGCGGCCGATAATGCCCGAGTATGGCTCAGTTTGCCGGCGCCGCAACGGGGCTGGCTGCGAGCACCCCGCCTGGGTATTGAAACCCATTGGCCTCTCGGTGTGTTCCGGTCGTGGTCGTATGCCAATTTCGAACAACGTACCTTGATCTACCCCAAGCCCGAAGTGAATGCGCCACCGTTGCCGCAGGCGGCTGAGGGTGTCGGGGAGGGGGTGATTACCCCGCGCGGGCAGGATGACTTTGCCGGGCTGCGCCCTTTTCAGCGTGGCGATTCTCCACGTCATGTAGCTTGGAAGGCAGCGGCGCGCGACGACGGCTTGATGGTGAAGGAATTCCATGGCGAGGCATCTCATGCCCTGTGGCTGGATTGGGATGCCTTGCCACCCGGGTTGGATAGCGAAGCCCGGCTGGCACGGCTGACCGCTTGGGTGTTGATGGCTCATGCGGCTGGGCTGAGCTTCGGCCTGAGTCTACCTACCCGACGTTTGCCGCCCGAACATGGAGACTTACAGCGCGATGCCTGTTTGGCGGCGTTGGCGCTTTATGGCATCAAGGAGCCCGAATGAAGATCGAGCGCCTGGACCATTACCAAGTCTTCGCTCTGCTGGTTGTGTTAATGGGCTTGTTGGGGGCGCATGTCAGCCGACTGCCTAATTGGTTGCTGGGGGTGTTGGCGCTGCTGTTCGTGTGGCGTGCATGGTTGCAGCATAAACAATGGCGCATGCCGCCCAAATGGCTGCTGTTGCCGGTTGTTTTCGGCGTGGTGACAGGCATATACCTCGAATACCATACCCTGATAGGCCGCACTGCCGGTGTCACGTTGCTTGCCGCACTGGTGGGGGCGAAACTGCTGGAGACGCGAACCCGGCGCGATGCTTTGCTATTGGTCTATCTCGGTTACTTTCTGGTTGTAACCAATTTTTTGTTCGACCAAAGTGTCGCCATGGGTTTGTACCTGAGTGCAATGGTATTGGCGATCAGCACGTTGTTGGTGAGTTGGAATTCATTGGGGGGATGGACGGGGCGTAGGCAACGGGCAGTCGACCAGTTGGTTTTCGCCGGGAGTCTAATGTTGCAAGCCATACCGCTGATGGTATTGCTGTTCGTATTCTTCCCTCGCATTGAGGGACCATTGTGGCGGTTGCCACAGGATAGGAGCGGGGTGGGTTCGGGTTTGTCGGACACCATGTCGCCCGGCAGTTTTTCGAACATGTCCAAGGACGATACCGTGGCGTTCCGCGTGAGCTTCAGCGATACACGTCCTAGCCAGGACATGTTGTATTGGCGCGGTCCCGTATTTGACCAATATGACGGCCATACCTGGACCCAGGCATCGCCTGGCTTGCTGACCGAAAACCCCGTCGAAGCGGTGGCCGGTAAGTCCATCCCCTATGTTATGACGCTGGAGCCCCACCAACGTGCGTGGCTGTTGGCATTGGAGATGCCCACAGCGCTGCCCGAAGGCGCGCGCATGAGCGAGCAATACCAAGTAGTGAGCCGACGCAATATCGACAAGCGTTTGCGCCTGAATATGCAGGCTGCTGTGCAATATCGTGTGGGCGCCAAGGAGGCGGATGCGCAATTGAACCGTTCTCTGCAATTGCCCAAGGTGGTTAACCCGCTCGCCCGGGCCGCCGCGGAGAAGTGGCGCAATCTACTGCCGGCAGAGCGCGTGATTGAAGCACTGCGATTTTTTGGCACCCAGGGCTTGACCTATACGCTTGAACCGCCTTTGTATGGCAAGAATGCAGTGGACGACTTCGTCTTTGTCGGTAAGCAGGGATTTTGCGAGCACTTTGCCGGTGCCTTCGTTTTCATGTTGCGCGCAGCCGGCGTGCCTGCCCGCGTGGTGGGTGGCTATCAGGGCGGTGAAGAGAATGGGGACTATCTGATCATTCGCCAAGCCGATGCGCATGCGTGGACGGAAGTCTGGCTTGAGGGCAAGGGCTGGCAGCGGGTGGACCCGACCTTCGCCGTTGCGCCTTCCCGTATTCAGGAAGGTCTGGCTTCGGCAGTTGGGGCTGAAGATCTGCCTTACCTGATGCGACTTGACAACAATGTGATCAAACGCATGCGCTTGTTGCTCGATAGTGCGGTGAATGGGTGGAATCAATGGGTGATTGGCTATACCCCAGAGCGGCAACGAGAGCTGTTACGAAAGCTGGGTATTAACGATTTATTGTCTTCGGGCTTTCTGGCTTGGTTCATCGGCTCGGTGTTTTCTTTGGTGGCACTGAGCGCAGCTTGGTTACTCTGGCGTGCACGGCCGCGCCGCCCCGACCCTGCCAAGCAGGCTTGGGATAGGTTCTGCCGCAAGTTGGCAGGCCTTGGCCTTCAAGTTGGTTTGGCAGAAGCGCCGAGCGACTTCGCCCTGCGGGCAAAGCGGGCCTTGCCAGAACGGGCGTCAGCCATCGACGACGTGTTGGGTGACTATCTGGCGGTGCGTTATGGCAGCCAGCCGGCGCTGGCTAATCTTGCGCGCAAGGTGCGCGAATTCTGAGAACCTGTCTAAAGACTGCTGCACGTCAGCAATACGGCGTTGAGAACACCTTCCCCGGAACAGGGCTTGGTTCCTCCCGGCAAGTTTATTTCTGTGGCGGGAAAGTCCGGCCTGATTCTTGAAATTGACGCCTGGGTACTGCAAGAGGCTTGTCGGCAAGGCATGTTGTGGGAGCAGGAAGGGCTGGGTGAGTTGACGAAGTCGGTCAATCTTTCGCCAGTACAGTTTCGCCGTGGCGATGTGGAAAGCGTTGTCGTCAACGCCTTGGCGCATTCTGGATTGTCACCCAGCCATCTTGATCTGGAAATGACGGAGTCGCTGCTGATTGATGACTCAACGCAACTGACGGAATTGCTGGGCCGTTTACGCGCGCGGGGGCTGACTTTCTCGATTGATGATTTTGGTACTGGCTACGCCAACTTGGGCTACCTCAAGCGTTTTGGGGTGGAGCGCTTGAAAATAGACCAAAGCTTCGTACACCGGTTGACCGAGGAAGTAAACGACGAAGCCATTGTCCGCGCCATTATCCAGATGGCGCATAGCCTGAAGCTGACGACTGTCGCCGAGGTAATCGAAGATGCCGAAACATTGGCGAGGTTACGCGATTTAGGCTGTGATCGAGGCCAGGGTTTTTACTGGTCACCAGCACTACCTGCTGATGAGTTCCTGGCTTTTGTGCGGCAGTATCAAACCAAGCGCCAAGCGTAGCTCGAAGCGGGACATCCTCCTGGTGGGGATTGGGAGTGGTTTAAATCCACACCCCTACGGGACAAGGCTGTGCGTGGCTTGTGGGTAGTTAGGCCAAGTGCTTGAACCCATAAAGTAATTTCTGGTTGCTTAAAAATAAGGCATATCCCGGTTTACACAGCTAAATCATGTGCGTAAGCAGTGAATACTCGCTACCTTCCCTATTTTTACTACTGGCGGTATTGCGTCTGTGTGTGAATCCACATTCCAGCGGGACAAGGCTGTGTGCAGGCTGTGGACAGCTAAGCCAAGTGTTTGAACTTAGGTGGCAATTTAGATATGCCTAAAAATTAAGCATCCCGAGGTTTATGCACCTAAACCCCTTGTTAAGCCTCCAAATCCACCACGCCGCGCCTTTTCTTTGTAGTTCTGTTGCCGGATGCGTGTGTGAATCCACATCCCGGCGGGACAAGGCTGTGTGTGGCCTGTGGACAGACAGGACAAGTGCTTGAACACTAAGAGTAAATCTGGGCTGCCTAAAATTTGGGCAATGTCCAACCTAGCGCCAGTATGAGGTTGGCGAAGTCATCGCCCAGTGGCGCTACTATCTTTACTGGTATGCCACTGGCAGGATGGATGAAAGACAGTTCAGTGCATGCGAGCAGCAGGCGTTGGCTGCCATAGAGTTGTGTGAACAATCGGTTGTGTTGGCCTTTGCCATAGGTGGCATCGCCGATGATGGGGTGGGCAATATGCTTTAAATGCCGCCGTAGTTGGTGCTTACGGCCGGTGACCGGGTCGAGCGCCACCAGTGCATAGCGGCTGCTGGGGTAGCGGTCGACCGAATGGGGCAAGGTGATGCACGCCAATGTGCGATAGCGGGTAAGCGCTTCTTGCGGAGGGGCAATCGTGTCGGGTTGGCGCTCGTAATCATCGTACTGGCGGCTCAGTGGGTAGTTGATTTCGCCTTCATCAGTTGGCCAGCCACGCACAATGGCCAGATAGCGCTTTTGTACCGTACCGGCTTCAAACTGGCGTGAGACTGCCCGTGCACTGTCGGCATCCAGGCCGAACAGCAGTACACCTGACGTGCCTTTATCAAGGCGGTGAATGGCATGTACACGTTGGCCTATCTGGTCCCGTACTTCCTGCAAAGCAAAGCGCGTTTCCCTTCGGTCGATTTCAGAACGATGTACCAGCAATCCAGATGGCTTATGGATGGCGATGAGTTGCGCATCGTGGTGGAGAATGGGGTGGATGTATTGCATGGACTTTAGTGACGTGGCGCTATTACGATGATGGCTGTGCCGCAGAGTACCAGGGCTACACCAGCCAAGTCCCAAAGCGTGGGGCGGATGCCGTCAACCAACCATAGCCAAGCCAGCGCCACGGCGACATAGACGCCGCCGTAGGCTGCATATACTCGGCCACTGGCGGCGGGATGCAGACTCAGCAACCAGACAAAAGCCATCAAGCTGGCCGTTGCTGGTAAAAGCAACCACGCTTTGCCACGACCGGAAAGCCAAAGCAGGGGCAGAAAACAACCAAGTATTTCTGACAGGGCGGTAAGAAGATAAAGCGAGAAGGTTTTCAGTAGCATGGTCGCTACTCTAGCTCGGATGCTTAGTCGTTGTTAGAACCTGTCTAAATTCTCGCGAGCTAAAGCAAGACAAGGCGAAAACAACCGAGGAAGCGGCGTTTACGCGTGGTAAATGCGCATTCCTAGGGTGCTTTCAACGCCGTATTGCTGATGCACAGCAGACTTTCTAAGCCCAGCTGGTAGGACGTTATAGATCAGGCGAATGCTTGTCGTGGCCGGGCAAGAGTGGGCAAAGTCGCCGTATTGGGTAGCTTACAGTCTGTACGTTGCGATTGATGGATGCCAAATCCACTTTCTTCCCGGGTTTGCAATATCTGGTTTCGTTGGGTAAGGACAAGATGCCACATGGCTTCAATTTTGGAGGTTGGCATGGCGTTTTCCCTTGCTAAACAAGAGCGATATGGAGTATGGCTTTGCGGCCGACACATTTTGGATAGCCAAGTAACCTGCAAAATGCATGCCAAATGCATACTTGTCCTGCACACCAGAACACAGGGATAAGTGACTTAAAGACCTGCCGTAAATGGGCACTCTGTACGCAGTTGTGTTTGGTGCAAGCCGCTTGGATTGGAGATTCCGGGGCGCTTTACAGTGTGCTCTGCCGCCTCAGTTTGCCGCGCTGGCGCGGTAGTGGTGCTATTACGTGCTGTTGTGCATGCATGCAGGCGACGATGATGGATCAAAACGTCAAATCTAGCGGCGTATCGCAGATTTGTGGCGACGGTGCGATATCGTATGGGGTGCCAGCCTGGCCCGCGATGAGCACAGGCCACATGATCTATTGTGTGCCACTAAGCCGTTTGTGGGCGACGTGCCCATAGCTTGCCGATGGCATCGCCTTGCGTCAGGCTGACCCCAAGTAAGATCAACCCACCGCCTATCCAGTGATAGGTCTGGATGGTTTCGCCCAAGGTTGCGCTGGCAATCAAGGCGGTGAACAAAGGCAGTAGGTTCATGAAAATGGTTGTACGTTCGCTGCCCAGGTGCGTAATGCCGCGCATCCAGAAGTAGGGGGCGACCACAGAAGCGGCAACACTAGCAAACAGAACCAGGGGAATGCCTTGGCTGGGAATAGCCAAACTGTTGGCTGTCAGCGCCAGCGGTGTCAGCACCAGCATGGCTAACATCACTTGCACATATAGATTCAGCCAAGCGCCGAAGGGGGGTGACCAACGCTTGAGCAAGATGCCGTATAACGCATAGGCGCTTGTTCCGATCAACATCAGCACATCGCCACGATTGATACTGCTGGCCAAGAGGCTAACCGGATTTCCCTGACCAAGCAGATACAGCACGCCCGTCAGCGAAAATGCCACGCCCAACAAGGCGGCCTGCCCAACACGTTGGCGAAAGATCAGGCCGTTGAGCAGTAAACCAAGTAATGGCATTAGCGCACAGATCACACCCATATTGGTGGCGGTTGTATCGTGCGCTGCGTAGTAGGTAAGGCACTGGTAAAGCACCATACCGAGTAAGGCCAGTACGGCGAACCGGCCCAGGTGAGGGCGGATTGCCTGCCGTTGTAGCCAGAAGGCGCGCAATGCGAACGGGGTGAGTACCAGCAATGCAATCAGCCAACGGTAGAAGGAAATGGCGGCAGGGTCCAGGACCTGTGCCGCTGCTTTGGACACCACCGTGTTACCGGCCCAAATCAATACGGCAAAAAGGGGAAATAGCACAGGCATGGCAGGCTCCTTACTCATGGAAGTGGCCATTTTATGCTTGTCTGTTTTGTTACTTATAATTCAAAACAGACAATTCAATAAGTAGAATCTGACAATATGCCGCTACCTTACCTTGCTGGGGACCTGGATCTGCCGCCACCCGCTCCACTGTATTTTCGGTATGACCATTTGGAGGCCCGTAGCGAGTGTGGCCGCCATTGCCACCCTTGGGGCCAGTTGGGCCTAATCAATCTTGGATTGATGGAACTGGAATTCGCCAGCCAAAGATTGACTGCACCGGCTGATTATCTGGTTTGGATTCCAGCCCATATACCGCATGCTTCCTACGTGCGCCAAGCATTGGAATACACTTCGATCTATGTCAGCACCGAGCAAGCCGAACGCCTACCTGCCGATCCATGTCTTATTGCACAAAGCCCGTTGATTCGCGCCCTGTTTGAAGATTTTTGTCAGCGTCGTGTGGGGGCGATGGTGGATGTATGGGATGTCCGCCAAGCTGAATTGCTGGTGGAACACTTGGTGCGCGCCGGCCGACAAGCCAGCTATCTGCCAGACAGCGAAGACAGGCTGCTGATGCCTATTTTGCAGACGATACGCCTCGACCCTGCCGATGCACGTACCCTGGCGCAATGGGCCCAGCATGTACACACCACCGAGCGGACATTGGCCCGTCGCTTTCAGGCAGAACTGGGGATGAGTTTTGTACAGTGGCGCAACCGTGCGCGGTTCCTGAAGGCGTTGGCGTGGTTGAAGGAAGGCTGGCCGGTACAGGACATTGCCGGCAGGTTAAGCTACGGTACGCCCTCTGCGTTCATTGCGATGTTCCGTAAACAGGTTGGCTTCTCGCCCGAGCGATATCGGCGGCAGATGGGTGGGGAGTGATTTCCTCGACAGCCTGTTTATCTGCGAGGCTACGGCTCGCGCTAGCTGTTTTGCTTTTTGACACTGGCTTTCGGGCAGTACATGGGCCTTGATCAGGGTTGCGCAGCAGACTTTGACCGGTTCTTAGGGACTGCCGTACATACGGCATCACAATGTAGCCACTGGTATGCGGCTTACTTGCAGGGTCAAGGATTGTCGATTTAGGTGGGTATTTGATTCTTAAATCATCCCATTTGTCTTTCTGATTGGCGCGCCGGCTGTATCGGGTACTCTCGATGCTTGATGCAACGTCCCGGTGGAAGATGAACATGTCCAAAAGTATGACCCAAAGTCTGGCACTGCCTGCCAGCATGGTGATGACCTACAGCACCATTATTCTGGTCGCGTTGAATCTACGTCCCTCCATGGCAGGGATCGGGCCCTTGCTCAATCGCATCCAGGCGGACATCGGTATCAGCTTCACCCAGGCATCACTGCTGACGATGTTGCCGATACTGGCAATCGGCTTGGCCTCGTTTGTGGGCATCCGGTTGGCGCTGCGCTTTGGTGAGAGCCGGGTGATGGTGCTGGCGCTGGGATTGATCGGTGCTGCGACGGCACTGCGTGCTTTCAGTTCTGGCCTGTACGATCTGCTTCTGACTGCGTTATGCGCTGGGGTTGGCATTGCACTGATCCAATCACTGATGCCGGTATTGATCAAATCAGCCATACCCGACCGACTTACTTTCAGTATGGGCGTGTACGTCAGCGCATTGATGGGTGGCGCGGCGATATCCGCAGCGACGGTACCTTGGCTTGCCGACCATCTGGGTGGCTGGCGCATTGCTTTAGCGTTGTGGGCATTGCCATCGGCATTGGCACTTTGGGGGTGGCAGCGGTCGAGCGATGTGCTGGTGCTGCCGCCGATCAAACTTGATGCCGAAGAAAAAGCCACGCCGTTTTATCGTTTGCCACGTGCGTGGACCTTGGCGCTCTTTTTCGGCCTGGGCACGGCAGGTTATACCTGTCTGCTCGCCTGGTTGCCGCCGTTTTATCTCTCACTGGGCTGGACTGCCAACGCCTCTGGCTTGCTGCTGAGTTTCATGACGGCTGCAGAGGTGGTGGCAGGCTTACTGATGCCTAGCCTCGCCAAGCATTCCAAGGATCGCCGCCTGGTGCTTGCCGGGGTGCTCCTGTTATCCATCATCGGCTTTGTTGGTCTTTGGCTTGCGCCGCTTCACTTTGCTTGGTTGTGGGCGTTGATAGTCGGCCTGGGTATTGGTGGATTGTTTCCCCTGAGCATGATCGTGACCTTGGACCACCATGATGACCCGCGTAGAGCAGGGGGGCTGCTCGCATTCGTACAGGGTATCGGTTATCTGTTGGCCAGTGTTTCCCCGCTCATTGCCGGGCGTTTGAAGGAAGTATTCGCGAGCTTCGGGCCTGCCTGGTTTACGTTGACCCTGGTGTTTGTCGTGATGCTGGTGATCAACCTGCGCTTCAACCCCAAAACTTATCCTGGGTTGGTGGACTGAGTCTTCGCAATGTCTCGCATCTGCTGCATCAATCAGCGTGTGGTGACTGGGCGCAACGGGTATTTGGGCCAGATCATATCGATGGTGAAACTGGGGCAGCCGGCTGGGGCGTGGTGGACGGAGATGCCGGGTGGAATGGCGAGGGTAGGCAGCAACCTGCGTGGCAATGCGAGTATCTGATTAGGGTGTTTGAGGTTGTTTATGCACCCTTGGTGGGACGAAGTCCGCGCCACGACGTGCCTTGACTGCCCCTGGCCAGCCAACCATCAATAATGGTGTTCTGCGACAACCAGGGAGTAGGGTAGAGATGCTCGGCTTGGCAATAGTCAGCCAGGGTAAGCTTATGTGGCTGTTTGCCAGGAGAGAGGCAGACAAAGTCATCTTCAAACAGCGATTCCCACTGCAGATCGGGATGGAGGCGGTGATAGCCCGGTCCGTAACCAAACGCCATATCCACATCTCCAGCCAATAACTATCCGATAGGTAGTTCCGTCAGAAAGTGCTGCAGGTTGATGCCCGGTGCAATGCGACTGTCGAGCACGCGTTCCAATAGGTCGGGTAACAGCAGTAATTCGAAATACTCCTGCAAGTAAAGCTGAATAGGTTGCTGTGCTGGCTGAATGGGGGCCGGGTTATCGAGTTCTGCGCAGAAATTGACCGCGTCGAGAATGTTTTGCAGATAAGGGGCAATGCGCTGCGCCTTGGCGGTGGCAATAAAGCGGTTCTGGCAGATCTCGAATAAGGGATCGTCAAAACTGGTTCTCAACCGCTTATGGCAATAGCTGACGGTGGGTTGGCTGATGCTTAGAACTTGTCTAAATTCTGCTACGCGTCGGCAATATGGCGTTGAAAACACCCTCGGAATGCTCATTTACCACTTGTAAACTCGGCTTCCTCGGCTGTTTTCGCCTTATCTTGCCTTAGCTCGCGAGACTTTAGACAGGTTCTTAAACGTTCAGCCGTTAGCCTAGCATTATTGGTATCGATGAGGCTGAGGAAGATGGCAACGTCTTGAATATCGAGTTTGCGCAGCAGATTTTTATTGAGCATGGCAGAAGGTGTGTAGCCCCACTATTGTGCGCCGGAAATCACCGTCAAATGGTTATCCCAATGATGTGGATAACGCTCCACCATTTGCAATTTCAAGTTACCGGATTGCAGATGCCAGATTTCCCCCCCTTCGCCGCTGGCCAGCCAATTGCCATCCAGTGATGCCGCGCCAAAGACCCTTGGCAGGGGAAGTTGGGCTGTCGGCTGGCCTGTGCTGCTCCACTCGGTAAGCAGGTTGCCGGTCGGGCAGGGCATAAGAAAGCGATCGCCCAAGGCAGCCAGGCTGGCAGCATAGCCCTGCATGGCTTGGCATAAATCAGGTGGCGTATCGGCGTAACCAAATTGGCCATCGCGCAGAATGGCCAGCACGGGCGACAAATTGCTGCCCTCATTCTGTAGCGCTGCACCGAGCGTACCATCTGCGGTGACATCCAGATGGCGAATGGACAGTTTGTTATCAGGCAGGCGGTATTCCTTCAGCAATCCACCATCCCTGCTGTCGATCAGTACCAACGATGGGTTCATCCGGCCGATATTGCGTTTGTAGCGGCCGGTTTCCGGCAAGGTGAGGATGCCGCCATTGGCAACCGCAAGCGTATGGCGATCGAGCCAGAGAATTTCATGCGGGCCCACACCATGGCTGGGGCGGTCTTCCAGGCGTTTGAAGTTGCGTGCATCACGCACCACAAGGCGACCTACCCCGTTGCGTTCATCCGTTTCAGCAGTGATCAGTTGCTTGCCGTCATGGCTGAATACTGCGTGGCCAACCAGATTACGCTCGTCTTCCAGCTCGAAGTGTTGCAACAGCCGGCCGCGTCGCCAGTCGATACGCGCGAGATAGTAACCGGGTCGGCGTGCCACTACGATGGCTTCGCCAAAACGGTTGGGGTCGGGGATCAGCACATGGCCGCGGCCGGGTAGTTTGGCCGAAGGGCGCGATAGATTTCCAGCGCACCACGTTTCTTCCTCATCCCAACCAGCGGAGAGAATGACTGGACTACGTTTGGCTGGATTGGCAGCGTATAGCGACCAAGTGGTTAGAGTAAGGCTGGCAGCAAGAAAGTGGCGGCGGCTTAGGGGCATGGTGTAGGACTAGGCATTGAGCCGAGCAAGGGGCGCTGACATGGTGCTGCCAGCGCCAAGCTCGGCAGGGAAACAGCTAGTCGCCGTCGCTGTCTTTAAAACCAATTGTGATCCCTACTGCATCTGCTACCTGTAACTCCACCAAACTTTGCAAGCGTTTAATCAAATCCAGGAAGGGCTTCAGCGCTATAGGGTTGCGGCTGCCGGCTTGGGCGATGTCTTCGGGCAGCTTGGCCAACACTTCGCGCGCAATACGAATCTCATCCCTCAAGTGCTGGGCCAGAAGGGGTTTGTCGGCTGCGGCCAGCCGGTCAACAAAACTGGGACTGTTATTTGGGCCTGGGGCCAGGAAAATGCTTTCCAGCGTGCCTAGGGTTGCGGTGAGGCCTGCCTTGGTCTGGTGGCTGCGCCAGGCATCGAAATCTTGTCTTGCGGCTTGCTTGATGATCTTGCTGCTGCCAAGGCGGGCTAGTTTTTTGTCCCGTAGATTTTGCAAACTGCTCGCAATCAGGTTAACGGCTTCTTCAAAGGCTTGCCGTCCGGTTTCTGTGTCGTACTGCTGGCGTTCGAAGGTCTGCCAGTCGGCTAATAGTCCTGCGCTCTCTGTCGCCACTTCGCGGGCAAGGGCAACGCTGTATTGGCAGCGCTGGCGAAAGTGCAGCCGGCCCAACTGCGCTTTGGCGCGGTCATCCCCCCAAAGTAGGTACTCCAAGGCGGGTAGGCCTTGCGCCGCGGCGCCGACGCTATCGGCAATCGGCGCGTCTTTTTCAACGAGGCGGACGGCTTCTTCCACCTTGGGTGACCGGCTCGGCCAGACGTCGATCTGCCACGCAGTACGCCGTGTCAGCGTAGGGCCCATTGGCAGCGCTTCGACAGTACGCCAGGCGGCATAGGTGCTCTTCCAGTCCTTGCGCGCCTGCTCAAGTTGGTCGGCTTTCAGGCGCTGGCATAGAGTCGCTACGCTATCACGCAGTTTGGCGCTGTTGTCAGCCAAGGTCTGAATGCGCGGCAATTGTTGTGTTTGCCAGTTCATGACAGTGGCGGCGGCATCAAGGCTGCTGACAGGTGTAGTGGTAACTAAGGCCGACGATGTAGTTGCAACGGTGGGGACTGTCTGTGCCACAGAGGTTGTTGGTTCGGCTGCGATACGCGGCGATTGGGTGGCGCAGGCGGTGGCCAGAAAGCTGGTAGTCAACGCGAGGGTGAGATGTTTCATATGCGAATTCCTTACTGCTGACGAACCTCATCGGTTCGTTGATACAGGGCTGCCAAATAGGGGCAGAGCTGAGATAGGGTGCCGTAAAGACCGACAATATGACAATTGGTTGCATTGGTCGACGCTGACGTGCTGATTGCGCGGTGGGTTCAACAACGTAGCGGACAGATGTAGGAAACCGGCCTGTATTGGGTTTATAGCGTCTGAAGGAATGCGACAAGATTCTCTCTGTCCTCTTTGGACAGCTTCAGTACGTATTGCTGGGCGCCTTCCGCTTCGCCGCCATGCCACAGGATCGCTTCCATCAGGTTCCGTGCGCGGCCGTCGTGCAGGTAGCGAGTGTGTCTGTTGACCGCCTTTACCAAGCCAAGGCCCCATAGCGCAGGCGTTTTCCAGTCGCGGCCTCCTGCTGCAAAGTCTGGACGTCCATCGGAGAGACCTTCGCCCATATCGTGCAATAGCAGGTCGGTATAGGGGTAGATTGTCTGGCCGCCAAGCTGGGGTAAGGATTTGAAGTTGCCGGTTACATATTTGGGCACATGGCAGGTGGCGCATTGCGCCTCGTAAAATACAGTGCGACCCCGCTGGACCGATGCGGTGCTCTGATCCCGTGCAGCAGGGACTGCGAGGGTCCGGCTATAGAAGATCACTTTGTTGAGGAGGTCTTCACTGATTTCAGGTTTGCCACCACTAGGAGCTTTCAGGCAATCAGTTTGCGCTGCAGTGCATTCCTCGTGCGGATTACGCTTCGATGTAATCCCGATATCGCCAATGAACGCACCAGCGCTTTGGTGTGCCACGCTGGCGGTATTGGCCTTCCAGCCATAGCGGCCAATCAGTTTTTGTCGGGCGTAGGCATCCCAAACATAGTTGGGCCGGCCTTTGATCGTACCTCCCGCTGCCGCCTGTGCTTTCGCATTGGCCAGAATGTCGGCAGGTTTGATGGCTTCCAGCAGCCCCAGGCCAATCATTTGCGGCGCAATGCGTGGCGAAACCATGGTATCCGGGCGCATGGGTCCATAGCCCAGGTCGGTAAACTGATAGGTGGGTTTGAGCAAGGTATACGGTTCGCCATCGGCAAACTGGTTAGTGACTTCGGTGTAGTGGATAGCGACCTGGCCTTCTGGCTTTACATCGCTAACCGCATCGTTATTGAACTGGCCACCATAAACGGGTTCTGGCTTAGGGCCGCCGTGCGCATCCTGGCCTGGCACTGAAAGCCGGAACAGCAGCGCCATCGGTTGCTCGCCCTGTAGGTTATTCTCAAAACTGGGCGGTGCACCGCGACCGTCTTGCGTGTGGCAGGCCCCACAAGATCGGGCGATGAAATGTGGGCCAAGTCCGTCACGGGCTGTGGTGGAGGCGGGTGCTTCCACCCAGTTCTTCTTGAAGAAGGAGTTGCCGATCACGAAGTCAGTGCGCTGGCGGTCGGTCAGATTGGCCAAGGGCAATGAAAAAGCATTCTGGCCCTGGTCGAATATCGTGGTCTGGCCACCGGGCAGGCGTTCGCTTGCCTCATAAGGGGGGACCAGCACAACACTGGCTGCTGTTGCGGCGGTGACAAGTACTAAGGGAAGCAAAATTTTCATGCGGTCGTTTCACAACAAAAAAGCAAAACAGGGCATGGCTGCTATAGCCATGCCCCGGGTGATACGGTAGGACGGTAAACCGGTTATCAGGCCTTGGTGTTCAAGTTCTTGATACCCAGTACCTTGGCGGTATTCACCAAGTCAGAAGCCTGTTTCTTCAGCGAGTCGACTACGGCGCGTACCCGCTTGCGGCCCGGCGCGCTGTCTTTGCCGACGATTTCCTGATCAAAGGGTGATTGTATTTCCTGGGCCAGCTTGACTGAATTGGCGATATCGGCGCTGGTTTTCTCCGCGAGCTTGGCATCTTTGCCCGCAATGAGTTCACGCAAGGAAGCGCCCTTTAGGACACTGCCATCCGCACGGGTATAACTGCCTTCCCAAATATTCTGGATACCCTTGGCATTGGCTACCACGTCGCGGTGGGTATTGTCCGAGAAGCAGCTGTGTTCGTCTTCCTGTGACTTGGAAGCGAGTGCGACTTCCATACGTTCACCAGCCAACTCGCCACGCGACAGAACCCCCAGACCGGTGAGGATCTTTTGCATGGCTTCTTTGTCGGCCACGAAGTCGGCACGGTAGTTCTTGGCGTCGGGGGCCCACGCTTGGGTGAGGTTGTTCAAGTCGTCGACTAGCAGGTCGGTAACAATCTTCAGATAGGTGCGACGACGGTCTGCATTCTGGCCTTTGCCATCGATGAAGTCGCTGACAGGGCGGGCGCCAGGACCGGTTTTACTCAAGTCTTGGCCCCACAGCAGGAATTCGATCGCATGCCAGCCGGTACTGACGTTCTCTTCGCCACCTTTTTCATTCAGGCTTACCAGTGCCTCACGACTAAGTTTGGCCTTGGGGTTATTGATGATGCCGGCCCGCGTTTTGCCCTTCACATAATCGACATAGGCTTCATCCATCGGCCACGCGTTGATACGCCCTTCCGGGCCTTCTTCGCTATCAATCGGCCCGCTGTAAAAGCGGAAAGCTTCAGTCTGGCCATACCATTCACGTGCAGCCAGCCAGCTTTCCCGCGCTTTGGCGAGGGTTTCATCACTTGGGCTGGCAATCAGGGCATCAATCGCCGTTTGCAAGGTGCGGGTAGCACCCAGCGCATCGGCATAGCTGGCATGGACCACCGTGGCGTAATGCTCAGCGACCGCTTGCGGTGTGGTGTCTGCGCGTGCAACCACGCTGCCGGCTAGAAGTGCGGCGATCAAAGTCAGGCGAAAGGCGGTCATCAAGGGGTTCCATGATAAGTGCTACTAATTGGCGTGAAATGCTAACTTAGAATGCGAATAATTATCAAATTGGAAAACATTATGGGATGAGGCTGATATGTAGGCAGTATAAAGATTTACCGACGGATGGCTTCCGATAGCTTTGACCGTCGGAATGCGCTCACGGCCGCGCCCACAAAACAGGTATCAGCATCGAAAAGGGGCCCGTCGAAGTAATCTCAGGCAAGAAGGTGTCAGTTCAATTGCCTATAAATTTACTACTGTGGAATCACCTTTCCCGGAGTCATGGCGTTGTGATGGGAAATGACAGCGTTGCTCATAGAAGCATGCGTCGCTTATGGATTGAGCTGGAGGAGAAGGCAATGGAACATATAACGATCAAGTATCGGCTCCTTTTATTAGGTGCTATTGCGATGACAGTTATGCTAGTGGTTGGCGGTGTTGGTTACTTCAGTAGTCGGAATTTGACCGATGCGATAATGCGGTCGGATCAGATGGTCAGCCTGCTACGAAACCAGACCGAAGCGGACATGATGCATGACGCTATCCGGTCGGATGTACTGCATATGTTTTGGCTGATGGCGCAGCAGCCGGCACCTAAAAAGGAGGCGATTGACGAGGTGCGTACTGATCTGGCCGAGCATCTGGGAAATTTTCGGGATCTTGTCGATAAGAACGACAAGATGGATTTTCTGCCCAGTGCAGAGCGTGCTGCGTTGGATGCGCTGAAGCCCAATTTGGCCAGCTACGCTACTCAGGCTCAGGTTGCGCTGGATAAGTTTGAACAACACGCGCCGGAGGCCGATGCAGCTTTCCAGGCATTTTCGAGCAGCTTTTCCAAGCTCGAAGATAGTATGGAGAATTTCAGCAAGCTGATTGAGACAACTTCGCAAGCCCGCCACAAAGAGCAGGCTGAGATGATTGCCCAGGTGCAGCAAATCAGCGTCGGGGTAATTGTAGTGGGTGCGATTATCCTGTTCGTCGCTATCTGGTGGATTGTCGGTGGTATCACCGGCCCGCTGGAAATGATCAGGGGTTTTCTGCTCCGCATCGAAGGCGACCTTACGCTTCGACTACCCGACCTGGGCCGTAACGAAATCGGCGATACAGCCAGATCGGTGAATCGTCTGATTGAGGAGCAAGCCCGTACTATTGAACTTATCCAACGTGCAGTGCATAGCGTGGACGATGTTTCCGCTGAGTTGAAAGACCGGGCGGCGGACACCTGCGTACAGACCGAGGAAGCCAGCGTTCAGGCGTCACGAATCGGCAAAGCGGCAGAAGAGCTATCGGTAGCGGTGCAGCAGGTGAGTGCCAGCATCCAGCGTACCGTAGACCGCGCAAATGATGCGGCTACCACCGCTAAACAAGCGCATCAAAGCATTGCACGTTCTCAAGCTGCCAGTGAACAGTTAACCCGAGCAAGTGCGCAATCCTCCTCAATGATCGATGCACTTAGCCAAGCTGCAAATCAGATAGGGCAGGTGGCATCTGTCATCAAGGAAATTGCCGAGCAGACCAATTTGCTGGCACTTAATGCAGCAATAGAAGCTGCCCGGGCCGGTGAGAGCGGCCGTGGCTTTGCTGTCGTGGCGGATGAGGTGCGTAAGCTCGCGGAAAGAACAGCTACATCTACGGCGGATATCAGCCAGATGACGCAGCAGATCGAATCTGCCACCCGCTCTGCAGCTGCGGCAATGCGTGAGGTGAGCGAGGGTGTAGGCCAAGGCGTGGTTGATTTGGGAGAGGCCATGGGTGGGCAAGAAGCTATCCTGCGCGACACCGGCACCATGCGTGAATTGGCGACCGATATAGCCGATGCTACCCGCAGCCAGGTCGCGTCGGTAGAAGACACCACATCAAGCATGGTTGAAATTGGCCAACACATTCAGGCTGCAGCGATTGATATGCGTGCCATTGATGATGGTGTCGAACAGTTACGCCAAGTAGTCAGTGAATTACGGCAGCATGTGGGGCATTTTCGTGTGGGGGTACCATCAGCAAGCCATACCTGAGTGCTAAGAACCTGTCTAAAGTCTGCTGCGCGTCGGCAATATGGCGTTGAAAACATCCTCGGAATGCTCATTTACAACTTGTAAACTCTGCTTCCTCGGCTGTTTTCGCCTTATCTTGCCTTAGCTCGCGAGACTTTAGACACGTTCTAAGAGGTTGCCCGCTACAGCCTGGCAACAGGCTTTAGGCAGTTTCTTCATATGGAGAAAGCAGCCGCCAAACCCCGTCAATCAGACCTTCTATGGGATTGAAGCGTGTCTTATAAGCCATCTTGCGGCATTCGCTTATCCAATACCCGAGGTAGACATGCGGCAGTTGCAACTGTTGGGTGCGTTCTACCTGCCAGAGAATGTTGTAAGTACCGTAGCTGGCATTGAGATCAGTGGGGTCAAAAAAGGTATAGACCGAGGACAGCCCATCGTTGAGCTGGTCAATCAGGCTGACCATCTTGAGTTGGCCATCCAGACGAAATTCAGCCAGGAAACTGTCTACTTGGCTCTTCAGGATGAAGTTTTCGTATTGTTCGCGGCTGTCTTCGTCCATGCCGCCGCCGCTATGGCGTTGTTTTTGGTATTGATGGTAGAGCGCGTAGTGGTCGTCCTGGTATAGCAAGGGCAGGATGGCGACGCTCAGATTTTCGTGTCGTTTCAAGGTGCGGCGCTGGGTTCTGTCTGGCAGGAATTCATCGGCGCGTAGCCGTACCGGTACACAGGCGCGGCACTGGTCACACCAGGGCCGGTAGGTGAACAAGCCACTACGGCGGAAACCACTGCGCACCAGTTGGCTATAGATATGGGCATCAATCAGCTCAGCGGGAATAGCCACCTGCGAGCGCGCCATCTGGTTATTCAGATAGCTGCACTGATAGGGGGCTGTCGCATAAAACTGCAGGCGGATTAGGCGACTGTCGCTGGGATGGCTCACGTTATTCCTCCCACTTTCGCGTGGTCGGGTATTGCCATGGCCCGGCTATGCCGGGTAGTTGATTCAGTCTAGCCAGTTCGTTGCAAAAGACATCCCGGTTGATTTCACGGGCGCCAAACCGACTGAGGTGTGCCGTATGCATCTGGCAATCGATCAAGCCAAACCCTTCTGTCTGAAGCCAGCGTACGAGGTGCGCAAAAGCGATTTTGGATGCATCGGGCCGCCTTGCAAACATCGATTCGCCATAGAACATTCTACCTATGGCCACGCCGTAAAGACCACCTGCCAGCTCGCCATCCATCCAGCACTCGGCCGAATGCGCCCACCCCAGGTCATGTAGTTGGCAATAGGCATCAATGATTGCCGGACTTACCCAAGTGCCCTCCTGGTCGGCGCGCTGTATGGTGGCGCAGCACTGCATTACCCGCCGAAAGGCAGTATCAAAGCGTATTTCGTAAGATTTGTGGCGTAGGGTTTTGGCCAGCGAGCGGGGAATATGCAGCTCACTTGGCACAAGCACCATGCGAGGGTCCGGGCTCCACCACAGAATGGGTTCTCCGGCCGAATACCAGGGGAAAATGCCTTGGCCGTAGGCCAGGAGAAGTCGTTCTGGACTGAGATCACCGCCGACAGCCAGCAAGCCATTGGGCTCAACCAAGGCGGACTGCAAAGGGGGGAAGGCCAACTCCCGGCCCAGCCAAGGGATCATTGCGTTTTCAGTTTGCCCGCGAGGCGGGTCTGGCAGTCTTCACAAATTCCATACAAGTACATTGCATGATCCTGGATCATGAAATTGTGTTTCTTGGCGATGGTGTCCTGACGCTTTTCAATCTCAGCGTCGAAGAACTCATCGACTTTGCCACACTTCACACAAACCAAGTGGTCATGATGACCCCCTTGGTTCAATTCGAAAACCGCCTTGCCTGATTCGAAGTGGTGCCGCACCAAAAGGCCGGCCTGTTCGAATTGGGTCAAGACCCGATAAACCGTAGCGAGGCCCACATCGTCTTGCTCATCAAGCAACATACGGTAGACATCTTCCGCCGTCAGGTGACGTTGGTCGCTGGTTTCAAACAGGTTGAGAATTTTCAGCCGGGGGCCAGTGGCCTTCAGGCCGGCATCTTTGAGATCGCTTGCTTTGCTCATGATCGCGTCCGGGGAGATAGGTTCTGGAATAAGGTTCGCAGTATGATACGGCACTTCCGTGCCTTGCCGCAGTCTAGGGTTTCTACTGCCTAGATTTGTCTGGCCGTTGAAAATTGCTTAAAAGCTCCCGAATTCTCTTATTTACGGTTTATTTGTAACCCATGCGCACACTCTTGATTATCTTTCTGCTGGCTGGATTGTCGGCCTGCAGCTACCTCACCCCTTATAAGTTGGATGTGCCACAAGGTAATGCCGTCACTGCCGACCAAGTAGACAAACTCAAGATCGGTATGTCACGTGCCCAAGTACGGTTTGCGCTTGGTACGCCGTTGCTGGCGGATGCATTTCATCCCAATCGTTGGGACTATCTTTACTACGAGAGCAAGGGAGGCAAACCCTCCCAGAACAAGCGCTATTACGTGCAGTTTGAAGGCGATCGCTTGATTGGCATGGGCGGCGAGTCCCTGCCAGCCCGTACTGTCGTTGTCGGCAAGGCGCCGCCTAACCCGAGGGAGCAGGCAAAATGAGTCGGCCATTGCGTATTGCCGTTGCGGGTGCTTCGGGCCGTATGGGGCGGGAGCTGATCAATACCGTAACAGCCCATCCAGATTGCGTACTGAGCGTGGCATTGGATCGTGAAACGGCAACGTCGCTAGGGCAGGATGCCGGCTTGCCGTTGGGCCGGAATACCGGGGTGTCGATACGAAGTGATTTTCGTACTGCCTTGAAAGACGCTGATGTCTTGATTGATTTTACCCGCCCGGAGGGGACCTTGGCCCATCTGGCGATCTGCCGGGAACTAGGGGTGAATATGATTGTGGGCACCACGGGTTTTGATGAGGTGGGTAAGGCAGCACTCAAGGCGGCGGGGCGCGATATAGGTGTTGTGTCTGCCGCCAACTTTAGCGTGGGTGTGAATCTCAGCTTCAAGTTACTCGATATCGCTGCACGCGTGCTGAATACCGGGTATGACATCGAAGTCGTTGAAGCCCATCACCGCCACAAAGTAGACGCGCCATCAGGCACCGCTTTACGTATGGGAGAAGTGCTGGCCGATGCGCTTGGCAGGGACCTGAAGACATGCGCCGTCTATGGCCGTGAGGGGGTTACCGGTGCACGTGACCCTTCCACCATTGGCTTTGCCACTGTGCGGGGTGGGGATGTGGTGGGCGACCATACGGTCATGTTCATGGCAGAGGGCGAGCGGGTTGAGATTACGCATAAGGCAAGTTCCCGCGCCACGTTCGCACAAGGTGCTTTGCGTTCGGCATTATGGTTGCGTCAGCAGCCCGTCGGACTTTACGATATGCAGGATGTGCTAGGGCTACGTTAGGTCGGATGGTACTGCTGGATGCCGACACTGTCCAAAGTGCCCATTCAATTAACGTAAATTCAAATAGAAACAAATTCTTGCCGATCGTCGGCCGAATATCAGTTCAGACAATAACGGGGAGCCGAGTGCTCCCCGTTTTGCTAGGCTCGATTGAGCCCTTTGCACTTTTACACGGGAATGGACTTGATGCATTACATGACGACGGAACTTAGTGATGAATACGGTGAACAAGTACAGGTGCTTGATCCGTTGTTTCGCCACTTTGGCCAAAATGTACGATTTGCGGGCCCTATTGCTACATTGAAGGTATTCGAAGACAACAGTTTGGTGCGTATCACGCTGGAGACCCCGGGTAATGGCCGTGTACTGGTAGTCGATGGTGGTGGCAGTTTGCGGTGTGCGTTGGTGGGCGGCCAACTAGGTGAATTGGCGGTTAAGAATAACTGGGTGGGTATCGTGGTGTATGGCTGTGTCCGCGATTCAGTCGAGCTCAATACCCAGGCCGTTGGTATTCGGGCTCTGGCCACACATCCACGCAAGAGTGTGAAAAAAGGGGAAGGAAGCAGCAATGTTCCGGTGCAGTTTGCCGGTGTGCGCTTTCAGCCGGGTTATTGGTTGTATGCCGATGAAGATGGCATGGTGGTTTCACCCCAATCGCTGGCTACATAGCATCGTCAGCCAAGGATTTGCTGACAAGTGCATGCTGCCTCGCAATGGCATAGGTCAGCAAGTCTAAAACCTTTTTGGGCTCTTGTTGGAAGTGGTTATCAGTGAGTTGAAGTGCAGCGCTGAATGTACCGAGGTACATGACAGTCTGCGAATTTCCGTGCGCGGAGCGCGATAGCAGTCTGGCGTCTCGCGAGCAGTGGATTTTGAGCAGCACATGAACCTTGATTACGGCTATGCCGTGAGATTGTGAATAGGTTCTTGGTTACTTGATGGAGACTGAACCATGCCTATCCATGCCCGAATATTGATAACTTGCTTGATCATGCTTCTGGCGGCCTGTAGTGGGGATGGAGGTTCCGGGACCAGCACGGGAACAGGCACGGGCACTGGGACGGTGCTCAGCTTGGTCATCAGTGACGTCAGCCCACGATCTGCGGTTCCCGGTGCAACGTTGACCGTTACTGGCGTGGGGATGAGCAAGGTTACACTTGCGCGTTTGGCCGGCGTGGATGCCAGTTTTACGGTGGTCTCCGACACTGTTCTTAAAGTAGTTGTACCCTCCACTACAAATACGGGGATATTGGCATTAAGTGCTTCAAGTGGGACAGCGTCAGCGAGCACCAGCACGAGTTTCAGCATTGTGGTTGAACAGCCCTCCGTCGGAGGTATTTCGCCTGCCTCGGTCGTGCCAGGCCTGACTATCACCATTACCGGCAGCTTTCTAGACCAAGTGGCGAGTGTGCAACTTGGTACGTTGACGCTTCCTATAAGCAGCCAGTCTGCCACTCAATTGGTGGTGACGGTCCCGACCAATGCGTTGACGGGTACGCCTGTATTGATTACCAAGAGTGGTGTCAGTATCACCAGCCAAGTCGGGGTGGTGATACTGACACCATTGGCAGTCGCGAGCTTGAGCCCGGTTGAAGGGCTGGTTGGTACCGACATCACCTTGGTGGGGGCGGGTTTGGATCGAGTTAAACAGGTTTTGTTTGGTAGTGTGCCGGGCACGTTGGGCAACAAGCAGTTTGGTCAGTTGGTGGTTTCGGTACCAACTAATGCCAGTTTGGTTAGTGGAACACTCACTTTAGTTGCCGATGACAGTTCCCTGACTACAACGCAGACCTTTCGTGTTGCTCCAAGGATTGTGGCTAGCAGTTTTAGTCCACAGTTTGGTTTGGCTGGAACCGTTGTGACAATCACTGGGACGGGTTTTAGCGAAGTGACCAGTTTGAGCTTGTCCGGCGTTGCACAAACCATTGCGGCAGGCCGTACTGATACGTCATTAAGTTTTACTGTACAACCAAGTGCGACAACAGGATCCATTTTACTGATGTCCAGTAGTCAGCCACCCGTTAATGCGGGGCAATATTCTGTGAGTTCCTCTGCAGTCGCAACCATTAGCCGAATTGATTTCGTGCAGACCTATTCACAAACCGCAGGAGCTCAATACCAACGTTTGGTTCCGGGTAAGCCGGCTATTGTACGGGCCTACGTGACAAGCACGAATGGGCTGGCTAATCCAGGCATCACTTTATTAGTAAAGAATGGAAGCAATGTGCTGGTTAGTCTGCCTATGACAGGAGGTCCAGCTACCTTGCCTACGACGCAGAGTCCGCTTGATCTCTCACAAACCTACAATGCGACACTGACAGCAGCGCAAGTCGTTAGTGGGCTCAATGTGACGGTCAGTGTGCCGGCCGGGGCTGGGGGTGCTAGTTTGGATGCTACCCCTGTGATGGGAACCGCATCCAGTCTTAAATTGACACTTGTACCTATCCGTACGGGCGTTGTAGATGGCACTGCACCAACGCCGGCTGCTGCACGTACAGCGATATTACGGACATTGCCCTTGGCCACTACTAATCTGGATATCACCACTCGGGCTTTATATTCCACACCAGCGGTTGCCAGTCCGCCATCTTCTCAGGCAGATTGGAGTGCGGTGCTCAGTGATCTAGAAGCGACACGGGATAATGAAGGTAATGGGCGGCAGTATTTTGGTTTTGTGCCGAAGGCTAATACCAATGGTTCGTTTTTAGCTGGTTTGGCATATGTCAATAGCGTAGGTAGCAGTAGTGCGCTTTCAGGCATTGGCTTGGATACGGGTTACTCCGATTGGGCAGATACCTTTATTCATGAAATGGGGCATAACTTCAGTCGTCGTCATGCGCCTTGCGGTGGAGCCGGCAATCCTGATCCAAGTTACCCCTATGCAGGTGGTGTATTGGGTAGCGCTCCACTCTATGACATGAATAGTGTTTATGCTGTTAACTACAGTGGCACGGGTGCACCGGGCAGTTTAGTTGACCCGGCTGGACTCAATGACATCATGGGTTATTGTTCAGATTCCAGTTGGTTCTCCGATTACAACTACAATGCAACGCAAACCTATTTGCAGTCCATTACCTTTCCTCTGTTGATAAACCAGGCACCTGAAACCGACTTGTTGGTAATCAGTGGGGCAATAGACACCAATGGTGTGCACTTCGCCACCCCGACTGCCAAACGCGGATTTCCTAGTTACGATGCTGGGGGTGCATACCGGCTCCGGATGACGCTGGCGGATGGTACCGTGCGTGAGCAACCGGTTCGTAGCGTGCCGGTAGAGGATGGTGCACCCGGCCTTGAGCATTTCAATCTTGCTATCCCTTACCCTGGGCCGCTGGCTAAGTTGGAGATGTTGAAGAATGGCCGGCTATTGAATCAACCGGCACCTATTGCAGCAAAGCAGATCGGTACGGTTGATAGCGCGCCGATGGTGAATTGGCGTGAAGAGCATGGCATGCTGATAGTCAGTTGGAATGCCGCAGCCTTCCCGAGCCTCAGTGTGACGCAGGTGGGTAGCGAACGACGTGTGCTGGCAATGAATTTGAAAGGTGGCAGCGCCACGGTTCCACTAACGGCAATACCTGAAGGTGGTCGATACGAGTTTGTGCTGGCGCATGCATTGGATGCACGTATCTTGTACGCCAAGCGCTGATAATAAGGCGCTACAGGCAGCGAATAGTGTGAGGCTGATTAGGACGCGATGCCGAGCAATATGAAGGGCTTGGTTACTCGTGATATTGACAGGCTTAAAGATGGTTTAACCCCATTGGTGCCCTCACATGTTGCCACAGCGTTCCCTATCCGCTCTTGTGGCCGACCCTTCTTCCACGGCCCGCCTATCGCTACGCTCCATCCTTCAGGGCTTTGACATCCCTCGTATAGATACGGCCAGCACGCTCCATGAAACCAAGCGACGGCTCTTGGAAAACAAGTACGACATCGTACTGTGCGAGTTCCATTTCGATACGGAAGAAACCGGGCAGGATTTGTTGGAAGAGATGCGAGAGAAGAAGGCGTTGCCACTTTTTACCATCTTCATCATGGTAACGGGCGAGGCCAGCTATCCGCGCGTGGTGGGTGTGGCCGAGGAAACGCCGGACGATTACATGCTCAAGCCAGTCCAGGCAGGTAACTTGTCCGAGCGGATCGAAAAGGCATTCAATCGCCGCCAGGCCTTGATGGAAATCTATGAAGGGCTCAACGCCAAAAACTACAACCAGGCGTTGAAGGCTGCCCAGCAGATGATGGGCGTCAAGAGTCCATACCTGACGGATATCGCGAAATTAGCAGCCAATATTTTGATGCGCTTGGGGCGACTGGAGGAATCCGCTGCCATGTACCGGCGGATACTCGAAACGCGTAATCCAGCTTGGGCCAAGCTGGGGTTGGCACGTGTGGCATTGCGCCAGGGTGACAAGCCCACGGCTGAGGCTGCGATGCAGGACATCATCGGCCAGCACCTGCGTTATCTGCCGGTGTACAACCAACTGAACGATTTTTATCTCGCGGACGAGCGTTTCGCCGAGGCGCTGGATATTACCGAGCAAGCCATCAAGATTACCCCACACAGCCTGAAGCGACTGCAACTGGCCGGTCAGTTGGCTTACAGTCTGGGACAGCCTGACAAAGCGACTGAATACCTTACCAAGGCGGTAAAGATCAATGGCAAAGCGATTGACCTCGACTACCGTACCTTGTTTCACCTTACGTTATTGCAATTCGACCAAGGTCATGCTGGCGATGCCGCCAGTTTGGTGAAGCAGCTGGCCGCCAAGCAAAAACATGAAAATGCCGATTGTGATGGCTTACGCGGCGCATGGTATGGCGAGTTGGCACAAGCTGGTGAAGCCATTGCCAAACGCGAGCCGCTGGCGGCGATTGATATCATGCGCAATCTGGCAGGCAATTGGGATGCGCTCGATTTCAACTTTGAGTTTGCGCTCGACTACTTCACGGTGGTGGATCGACTTTATGCCGATGATATTTCAGGAACTTTGGCCGAATGGGTCGAGCCCATCGCCTTGCGTTTTGGTACAGGCCGTAGTGCCCAGGAATTGTTGGTGCAAAAGCTCGCCAACCGCCCCTCATTGCTGGTAGTGCTGGCTTCTGCCGGTGACCATGTCGCACAAATTGCCAACCAGGCTGCGGAACTCATGGTGCAGGAGAATTTCCGCGCCGCTACCGAGATATTGATTGCCGAAGGCCAACGTACCCACAACAACCGCCTGCTTGCAGCCGCGGCCAATGCAGCCGCCAAGAGTTACCAAACCTTGCGCGATCCAGTATTCAAGGAACAGGCGGAGGCTTGCCTCGCGAGCATGGTGCCGTCCGACGCAGCGTTGACCCATCGTATTGAAGCCACCTTGGCTGAGGTGGTGCCAAATCCCCCTCAAAATGAGGAGACGGCGGAAAGTCCCCCCCAGCAACCCGATTCCGATAGCGATGCGTAGTCAACAATTGCTCGGCGTCGTGTAAAACATAGGGTTAATGATCAGGCAAGAGATGTTTGAGCACTAATGCTAGGCGTATTGACCAGCCACCCAGCCCGATGACCACGCCCACTGGAAGTTGTACCCTCCCAGCCAACCAGTCACATCTACTACTTCGCCTACAAAGAACAATCCTGGGACATTTTTAGACATCAGGGTCTTGCTTGATAACGCATCGGTATCAACGCCACCGCGCGTGACTTCGGCCTTCTTGTAGCCCTGGCTGCCACTGGGGACAACGCGCCAGTTGTGCAAGCGCTGCGCCACGCTATCGAGTTCGCGCACGGTGTACTGCTTCATCGGCTTGATGGGGACAATGGCTTCGCAGAAGGCTTGGGCAAAGCGCTTGGGCAGCCAATCTGCCAATACATTGGGTAATAGCGTATCGGCGCGTTTTGCTTCCTCAAACAGAGCATGGGCATCCCGACCGGGCAGTAGGTCCAGTGCAATTTCCTGTCCAGGTCGCCAATAAGAAGAAATCTGCAAAATGGCAGGCCCAGAAACACCGCGATGCGTGAAGAGCACGTTTTCGCGGAAATTCGGCCCTTCACCACCATGTGCATCGCAGTCCAGCGATACTCCCGCCAGTTCATTGAAAAGATCTTTCGGCTCGAAAGTCAGCGGCACGAGCGCTGCTGCCAATGGTGTGATGGGTAGGCCAAACTGCTTGGCTATCTCATACCCAAAACCCGTCGCCCCAATGGGGGGAATCGACAATCCTCCCGTTGCAATGATCACGCTTTGGCATTGCCAGCGTTCTTGTAGTGTATCGACCTGAAACCCGGTATTGGTTTTGGTAATGCCCTGGATAGCAGTACCCGTGCGCCATACCGTTCCACCCAGGTCGCATTCTGCCTGGAGCAGGTCGATGATGTCCTGTGCCGATTTATCGCAGAACAATTGGCCAAGTTTTTTCTCATGCCAGGCAATGCCGTATCGATTAACTAAGTCGATGAAGTCTTGCGCTGTGTACTGCGCCAACGCCGACTTGCAAAAATGTGGATTACGCGACAAATAGCGTTCGGCGGTGGTTTGTGTATTGGTGAAATTGCAACGACCACCCCC
The DNA here is from genome assembly GCF_002735695.1 of Chitinimonas sp. BJB300. GTDB lineage: Bacteria > Pseudomonadota > Gammaproteobacteria > Burkholderiales > Chitinimonadaceae > Chitinimonas. The sequence continues at coordinate 2,895 of NZ_PDZH01000013.1, read as the reverse complement.
CGAGATTCGAATCTTCTCGGCCAAGCGCTCGCTATGATCAATCAGTGTAACGCCGCGTCCGCGTTGGCTTGCGCTGGCTGCAGCCATCATACCGGCAGCGCCGGCACCGATGACAATAACGTCTGTTTCCAAGTGTTCCACCTAGTGTAAAAGCTCTCTAGTCGCTATAGTTGCGACAAAATAAGCCCCGCCAAGCCAGTCCCTATGCGGGTTCTGACTCATCGACCCAGTGTGTAAACCAGGTCGGCCAAGCGTCCAACATGCTGCGCGAGCGGGGCAGCATCGAATTCTAAAGCTCAACTACCTCTAAGAGAGACACAAAAAAATGAAACGCATTGGTTTGGCCCGTAAAACGTTTACCGCCTTTGCTGTGAGCGCAGCGCTTGCTCCAGCCTCCGTGCTGGCTGCAGGTAGTTTTTCGAATACCTACTTTTTTGGCGATAGCCTGACGGACACGGGAGCCTTTGGTAACCCGGCTGCGGGCACGGGTAATGTGCGTTTTACGACCAACTGGGCTAACTTCTATGCCGATTACTTGGCTGCCAAGTATGGTAAGACTTTGACCTCAGTCAACAGCGCGAATCCTGCCTTGGGTACGACTGGCAATAACTACGCACAGGGCGGTGCTCGGGCTACTGAAGTAGCTGGCGCACCAGCCGACTTGGCAGCCCAGGTAACCAATTTTCTAGCCAATAATGGTGGCAAGGCCGACCCGAATGCGCTTTATACCGTTTGGATTGGTGGCAATGACGTGGTGCCGGCGCTAACTGCGGCAACGGGAACAGGTGGTGCGTTGGCAGGACAGGCCATTATGACGCAAGCGGCTACCGATGCGGTGACTCAAGTTGCCACGCTTAAGGCCGCAGGGGCCAAGCGAATTCTGGTGTTGAATGCGCCAGATGTCAGCAAGACACCGCGTATTTTCTTTACCGTAGCAGATGCTGCTGCCGCTACGGTGGCGCAGAACGTTGCTGCCGGCGCGGGTGGTGCAACGGCTTATGCAACCAGTTTGCTCGGTGCCGTCAACCCTGCGCTGGCAGGTAATGCCGCATTGGTGGCGGCTACGGCCACGGCGCTGACCAGTGTCAAACCAGCTACATTGGCCAGCAGTGTTCATACTGCGCTGAATACCAATGCTGCCAGCACTGCTGCTACTGTGAGCAACGCGTCAACGGCAGCGACCAACTCGATTGTCTCTGGTTACCCGGCTGCCGCTGCCAAAGCAGTTGCAGACGTGCTGTTTGGTGCGGGAGTACTCACCACAACAGCGCAATACAATGCAACACTTGCTGCCTTAACCGCTGGTATCTCGGCTCAGACAAGCGCAAGTCTCAATGCTCAGTCAGCCACTATCAATAGCCAGATTTCGGGAGGTTATGCATCGGCTACGGCAGGCGCTTTGGGCTTGGTAGATAGTGTCTTTAACCCTAGCCTTACAGCAGGGCTGAGCGCCTTGGGTGCTGATGGTTCCATTATCCAATTGGATGTGAACCGTCTGATGAAGGAAGTACTAGCAAATCCAAGCGCCTATGGTTTTGCCAACATAACCGGCAATGCTTGTGCTACCGATGCCAATAACTGCTTTAGCGGTGCGAATGGCGTACCGATGTCAGCAGGTTACGACGGTAGCCAGCAGTATTTCTTCTCCGATACGTTCCACCCCACCCCGGAAGTGCATCGCGCGGTATACCAATACATTGCCTCGGTGTTGGATGCCCCTTACTTCGCTGCTCAATTGGTCAACGCCCAGACGGCTGCGCCACAGTCCGCACAAGCTGCTATTGATGAGCGTGGTGTACGGGCACGTTCGGTAAACGGTATGGACGTTTACTTCCGTATGAATCGTTTGCATAACGATTTCCAAGGTAGTGCTGAGACTCTGGAAAGTGGTGGCGCCAATACTGCCGCGACCTTGGGTATGGATACCCAGATTGGTGCGAATGCTGTCGTGGGTGCGGCTGTTACCCAAGTCCGCCACAGCACTGAATTCGCCAACGGTGTCGGCGAATTCCGCGCCATCAGCCGTTTGATGTCGCTGTATGGCCGGTACGACCTGGGCATGATGTCATTGGGTGGTGATGTATTCTTTGGTTCGTCTCGCTTTGATAGCATCGATCGTCATATCACGTTGGGTACAGCAACGCGTACTGAGAGCGGCGATACCAGTGGTACGACGGTGGGTTTCCGTTTACAAGGTAGCTATACCATGGCCTTGGGTTCACTATCCCTGATTCCTACTGCCAGCTTGGCTTTTAGCGAGAAGACTGTAGGTGGCTATGCTGAAAAGAATCAGTGTGGCACTGTCGCGGCGCCGATTGCCTGTAGCACCACGATGCGTTTCGACAAGCAACGGATGGAGTCGCTCTTACTCGGTTTGGGTGGTAAGGCTGAGATGAACATGGGCAATGTCACGCCGTTTGCTTCGCTCATGGCCTATAAGGACACCAAGGACGATGCACGTACTGTGAGATCTGGCTTGGTGACGCAACCCACTACATTTAACACCGATGTCGGTGCACCTGACTCCAGCTATATGGTAGCGATGGGTGGCGTACGGGCGAGCTTCACCAAGACCCTGGCCGGTTATGTCAGCTACAGCCACACGTTTGGTTTGGGTAAAGAGAAGCGCAACGCTTTAGGATTTGGTTTGCAAGGCAGTTTCTAAAGTACGCCAGACCTGAAAAACGCAGCATGGTCTGTTGAAATACTAGTGACTAATAGTTGGTTGCAGTAGTTATGCCTCAGCCCCGACTCAAGAGAGTCGGGGTTTTTTTATGTGCGCCCAGCATGGGCGCACTCCTGCGGGTGGAAGTCCCGCCGTAAGTTGATCACAGCGAACGAAGTGAAGCGCAACTGCGTGAGGGCGACCGAGCGTGGGAAGGAAGCGTGGATCGT
>NZ_PDZH01000139.1 GCF_002735695.1 Chitinimonas sp. BJB300 | reverse complement strand
AATGCCTGAGCATCAAGACGCAGAAGAACCCATTCGCACTTTGCCGCAAGTTACTGATCAACGCCTCCCGCGCGGCTTATGATCAGTTACAGCTGCTTCTCGCAGCTACTGCGTAACATCAGTTAATCACTGCGCTTTCTGCTTCAGCCTTCCCCAGCAATTTATCCAGCATAGTACGCATCTGATGAAGCTCTTCAAAGCTTAAACCAAGTGCCGTCATCAATGCAGGTGGTATTCCTTCAGCCTTGGAACGCATAGCTTGTCCAGCCTCGGTCAGCCGTAAACGTACTTCACGTTCATTCGCCGGCCGCCGTTCGCGACCAATCAGCCCGTTGACTTCCAACCGTTTCAAGAGCGGGGTGAGCGTACCGGAGTCCAGCATCAAGCGCGCTCCCAGTCCTTTAACGGTCAGATCATCCTCCTCCCACAGCACCAACATGACTAGGTATTGCGGATAAGTCAGCCCCAAATCGGCAAGCAGAGGCTGATAGCAACGAGTAACCGTGCGAGAGGCTGCATAAAGACGAAAACACAGCTGGGCATCGAGCCGCATCCAATCGGAAGTTGCAGAAACATTGGCAGAGGACATGATTTTCAGTTTTGGAGTAACAAATTTGGAGAACAAATCTAAACAATGACTCGGGTAGCAGGGCAACTATCGCCATCAACTTCACATACTGGGCTTTAAAAGAGAGGCAAGCTGCGTCCAGATGAAAACCCCTCTCGAAGGGCTTTCACCTTGCTAAAGCGCGCTCCAAACAGCGCTCAGCGTACGCTGATCTTCACATCAACATTGCCACGGGTTGCGTGCGAATATGGGCAGATGTCACGGTGGGCAACTTCCGCCAGCTGCTCTGTAACAGCACGATCAACACCGGGCATGAGTAGCTCCAATTCCGCGGTAAGGCCGAAACCACCGGCATCACGAGGGCCGACACCCACGCGGGCGGTAACCGAGAACGCTTCAATCTTTACATTTTGCTGTCGCGCGACAAAACGGACTGCGCTTTCAAAACAAGCGGCATAACCGGCTGCGAACAACTGCTCCGGATTGGTCGCTGCACCACCTGCGCCCCCCATCTCTTTGGGCATAGCAAGCTTGGCTTTGAGCACACCGTCGGACGATTCAATCTGGCCTTCACGGCCCCCCGTAGCCGTAGCTTGAGCGGTGTAGAGCACTTTTACAGACATGATGTTTCCTTTGTTTTCAGTGGTTAGAGATTGTTGTGCGGCAGAGTTATGTTAACCAACATATAAATTGCATGCAATCAATTTGCCAGAAATGTTTATCACCATCTGTCAGGGTTAGCTAGTTGACCCACGTTCCCCCCCACAGTTCAGTAAAGATTCAGGTAAGGGGTGGCAAAATGGCTGCCATCCAAGCCTTGTGGGCATTATTCGCGGAGCGCCAACATGCATAAGTCTATTTACCTGCTGCTCATGAGCACCAGTTTGCTGGCAGTCCCCGCTATTGCCGACACCGAGATTGGTGCCAGCATAGGCAACACCACGGGTGTCAGATTTGGACATCGCACAGAATCGCGCAATGGGATTGTTATCAGCACAACAATAGGAAACTTCAAGGACCTCACCCCTCGCTACCCGTCTCAACGTGAACAGTGGCTGCTTGAACGCGAACCACGTGTTCACGTCTATTACCGGCAACCGATACGTGAATACCGAGTACCTCCTCGGGTGATCTATGTCCCCGAGCGACGAACCGAGCGTGTTGTTTATCTAGATCATCCTGACGCGGAACCGGGCTGGCGATACAGTACCGAGCGCTACTGCCAATGCGACGATAGCGATGTTCGCCGTAGCGTGCGGGTCCAATCCTTTTACCGGTACGATAGTTGGGATGAGTAACAGCTAAGAACCTGTCTAAAAGTCTGCTGCGCGTCGGCAATATGGCGTTAAAAACACCCTCGGAATGCTCATTTACCACGCGTAAACTCCGCTTCCTCGGCTATTTCCGCCTTATCTTGCCTTAGCTCGCGAAACTTTAGACAGGTTCTAAGATGCCTTATCATGCCGGCTGCGGCCCCACCTCAGGTTGGGGCCGTTTTCTTTTATGATCACTCTTCTCGCCATGCCCACACCGTATAAGCCACAAACCCTGGAACGCTTGCTGCAATCACAAGGCTTTGGCAGCCGGAAGGCGTGCCGTCTATTGGTCGAGTCTGGCCGGGTAACCATCAATGGAGAGCGCTACCTACAAGCGAACACGCTATTTACGCCTCCCACTCTTACGTTCAATGTGAATGGCGAAGACTGGCCTTGGCGACAATATCTCTACCTCGCTCTCTACAAACCTGCTGGCTTTGAATGCTCGCGCACGCCACAGCACCACAACAGCGTATTTGGTTTATTGCCACCCCATTTCGTAGAACGCGGTATCCAGCCAGTAGGCCGACTGGATGCCGACACTACCGGCTTGCTTCTGCTGACCGATGACGGAGACTTCAACCATGCGATGGCTTCGCCCAAACGGCATGTCCCGAAGACTTACCAGATCCAAGCTCGACATACCGTTAGTGATGAACAAATCGTCGCTCTGTTAGCAGGTGTGCAGCTTCACGACGAACCCGCACCACTGGCGGCCCTGGCAGCAGAAAAACAATCTGACACCGTTCTTGAACTGACCATTGACCAAGGAAAATACCATCAGGTGAAGCGCATGCTGGCCGCAGCAGGCAATCGCGTCGATGGCCTGCACAGATTAGCCATAGGTACACTTAGGCTAGGTGAAGGCTGCCTTGCCGGATTGGCCGAAGGGCACTGGTGCGAGCTTGATGCAACGGCACTACACCAGTTGGGCTACACAGCGGTTTGAACTCCCGGCACCGCTCTGCCCTACAATGAAGCATCCTTCTCTCTATTATCCTGCCCATGAGCCTCGAAAAAGTCATCTTCGCCTTCTTCATTCTTCTGGCGTTCACCTTAAACTTTGGCTTTTTCGTCGGCGACCTGGATTCCGCGCATCAGCATGATGTGTTCGAGCTGTTTGCCGCTATTGTGGTCAATCTGATCGCTACCATACTGAAGTTTGGTGATCGAACCCAACTTGGGGCGCTGCATCTGGCAACCAGTTTGGTGGCCGACCTGCAATTAGTCGCAGCGGCCAGCTTGTGGGGCTATAGCCTGTATGTTTCCGGCGTTGGGATGACCCCAGGCGTTACCTCCAGCGTGGTTTCGCTATCGGGCGGGGCGCTGATGGCCAATGTCGTCTCCGTCGTACTGCTGATCGGTGAAACGCTGCAATTGCGCCGCTAAGCCAAGTCGTCATGCCAAATATCTTCTTCCTGGTGTTGCGGCGTATGCGCCCTCCGCTGATTACGCTGGTGCTGATCTACGCCATCGCCGTACTGGGCTTGGTGCTGATCCCAGGCAAAGACGACCACGGGCAGCCTTACCGCATGGATTTCTTCCATGCCTTCTATTTCATCAGCTACACCGCCACAACCATCGGTTTTGGCGAAGTGCCATTTCCCTTCACCTATCTACAGCGCATGTGGGTGGTCGTATGCATCTATCTGTCTGTGATCGGCTGGGCATTTGGCTTAGGTACGTTGTTTTCCATCCTGCAGGACAAGAGTTTCCAGCAGGCAGTTCAACTGGCGAACTTCGCTCGCAAGGTACGCCGCCTGAGCGAACCTTTTTATCTGATCTGTGGCTATGGCCAGACGGGGCGATTACTCGGCAAGGTGCTGGATGCACGGGGCTTTCGCTTTGTCGTACTGGAAAACCGTGAAGAACGCGTCAACGATGTGATTTTTGCCGACTACCGCTTTGATGTCCCCGTCTACGCGGGCAATGCAGCCAACCCGGATATGCTGCAAACAGCAGGTATCTTGCATCCGCAGTGCCAAGGCGTACTGGCGTTGACGGGAGACGAACAGGCCAACCTGGCGATTGCCATCACCGCCTTTGTGCTACGTCCCCAGATGATCTCGGTATGTCGCGCGAAAAGCCACGCAGTAGCGGAAAACATGGCCAGCTTCGGCACCAACCGCGTAATCAACATGTTTGACGCTGTAGGGCAGCGCTTTCGCATGGCCTTACACGCCCCGCAAACCAACCGCTTGTGGTCGGTACTAAACAGTTTTCCTGGCGAGCTGCTTCCACCCCTGGTCAACCCACCCCGTGGTCACTGGGTAGTCGTGGGCTATGGCCGCTTTGGCCGCGCAGTGCGCGCAGCACTCGACGCCGAAGGCTCAACCGTGACGGTCATCGACCTTTTCCCACCCGACGACTTGCCCAGCGATGAATATATCGTTGGCGTAGGCGTGGATGCGGAAACGTTGAAGTCCGCGGGACTGGAGCGGGCCGTCGGCATCGTCGCCTGTATAGACCATGATGCGAATAATCTGTCAGCCATTGCCACCGCCCGCCAGATCAAGTCAGACCTTTTCGTGGTGGCGCGCCAGAATCTGACCATGAATCATGTTTTGTTCGAGTCGTTTCACTCTGATGTGACGGTGATACGCAGCCAAGTAGTAGCCCAGGAATGCCTGAATGCCATGACCACACCTACCCTGGCACGCTTCATGGAACTGATTCGGTTAAGCAACGAAGTCTGGGCCAGGGCGCTACTACGCGAGATTGAGTCGCTGTGTGGGAAGCGGGTGCCGGATAACTGGGTAGTCGAGCTTGATGCAAACCACCAAGGGGCTATGTACGCCCTGATGGTCAATCCGCAGCCGCCGCTTGAGCTTCGCCACTTATTGGTGGACCCGCATGCGCCCAAGCATCAACTACCTTGCCTGCCGCTGCTGATTCTCCAAAACGAGAATGAAATATTGCTGCCGCCACCGGAAACACCCCTACGTTTTGGCGATCGCATTCTCTTCATCGGCCACCCCTCAGCAAGATTGGCGCAGCAGGCCACCGTCAACCAATACCGCCTGATCGACTTTGTGCGCACCGGCGTCGAGCCACCGGCCGGGTGGCTGTTCCGCAAGCTGGATGAGCGACGCAAGCTGCGTCACGCAGAAGTGAAAATCGAAACCGCGGAGTAAGAACCTGCTCACGACTTATCACGAGCAGGCATCAACAAGGTGAAACGCAGCACAGAAACCGGAAAGCTGTAGATGTCGAGTAGTCCTTCCTCTGCTATGAGATGCGTAGCAAGAACGTAAACAAGTTCTACGCACCATCTGCAGCGACTACACGGATCTCTTCATCAAAGGCACGCACCACGCTGCCTGCGTAAACCTTGCGGGTTTTACGAAACTCGATCTCGCCATCCACTTCGACAAGGCCTTCGGCCACCATCTGCTTGGCCATGCCGCCAGAATGCGCAATGGCGAGTAACTTAAGGAGGTTATGCAGCTCGATAAAATCGGAACTAAGTGTAAAAGTATGCTGATTCATGGGGTGCTATCTGTAGGGTTAAGCTGGCGCTCGATTCGGCGCGCAAACACAGTCATTTCCTTGGCGGCCTGCTTGTCGCCACGCGCTGTAGCAACCGCGATACCATCCTGATAAGCCTGTAATGATTCCGCCAGGCGTCCGGCTTCGGCCAAGGCCTTGCCCAGCCCTTTCCAGGCAGCTGAGTAGTTAGCATCGCTTGTAATGGCGTCTCGGTAATAGCCTGCCGCCCGCTCAGGCTGGCCGGCTTTCAGGTATTCATTTCCCAGCGAGAAACGCAGCAACGCGCCATCACGTGGGCCATTCAGCAATTTTTCCAGTTGGGCGATCATTTCTGTATCGCCTGCCACTTGGCAATCGCTGCACGAATAGCCGGCATTGCCGCCAACGCCGCTTTCTCGCCTTCCAGAATAGCCACATGCTTCTGGTCAAAATCGCTTGCACCAATCAGGCCAACACGCGGGGTAATCACCACATCGGCGCGGGCCGACTCCTGCTCGCCCAACTTCTGGCCCATGATGGTGACAGTCTGGTTCAGGATTGATGCAATACCGTTGGCAGGCTTACCGTGCTGCGCTTTGGCCGAGATGTCGACGGCGATCACGATATCAGCGCCCAAGGCACGGGTAGCATCAACCGGTACTGGGCTTACCACGCCACCATCGACATAGCGCTTTCCCGAAATGGTTACAGGCTGGAAAACCCCAGGAATACTGCATGAAGCACGCACTGCCTGGCCAGTATTGCCACGGGTAAAGGCCGCACGACTACCGCTGTCGAGGTTGGTCGCAACTGCAGCAAAGGGGCGGGCGAGCTTTTCTATCGGTCGGTTCTTGAGCAACTGGTTGACGTAATCCTGCAGCTTTTCCCCCTTGACCAGCCCACCACCGGTGATCGTCAGGTCGCGAACCTGAGCCTCATCCAAAGAAAAAGATTGTTCTTGCAGGGCAAACCCGTTCAACCCCGAAGCGTATAAAGCACCTACGACGCTGCCAGCACTGGTACCCGCCACCACTACCGGCGCTAGGCTTTGGGCTTCTAGAATCTTGATCACCCCGATATGGGCAAATCCCTTTGCCGCACCACCACCCAAAGCAATACCAATGCGCGGCTGGATAAGGGCCCTGGGCGGGACTATCGGCGTCTCAACGGTGGGGATGATGGTAGTTGGAGGGTTGGTACCGCAAGCAGTAAGTAAAAGAGGAAGCAAAAGCAAGAGAGTACGACGTTGCATGGTGTTCCGATAAAGCAATGTAAAAAGTGCAAAGCGCTTCATTATTCCGGCTTTGGGTAAAAAGCGCCGCATATTTGTGTATCGCATTCGAACGCGGCTTCAAGCCTTCAGGAGATAAAGCAGACCGATGAACCGTGACAAGGGAAGCAATGAAAGACATCAGACGAATATCAACAACCCGTTTAGATTCAATGCCTAACGCACACAATCCAAAGGGCAAGACTAGAGAACAGCAGACGCCGGATAGGTTCAATACGCTGGTCGGATAGCGTCAGTCCGGTTCCGCCGGCACGACTTTGATCACCTCTTCCAGTGTGGTCAGCCCGGCCGCGATCTTCTGCGCGCCTGCCAACTTGAGTGGTGTCAGCCCCTCGCTCAGCGCCTGTTCCCGAATCGCAGTGGGATGCGCCACAGTGGCCACGAGACGGCGCAGTTCTTTACTCATGGTGAGCATTTCATACAAACCAAGTCGCCCCAAATAGCCGGTGTTACGGCATTCCAGACATCCCACCGGTTTATAGGCCCCCATCGGCATTGGCACTTTCCAGGGCATAACCAAGGCATTCCACTCGGCTTCCAACGGGCCACCGGGCTGCTTGCAATGCGGGCAAAGAGTCCGCACCAGTCGTTGCGCCATCACGCCTACCACGGTGGAGCTGACGAGATAGGGCGGCACACCCAGCTCCAACATCCGGGTTACAGCACTCGACGCATCATTGGTGTGCAGGGTGGACAATACCAAGTGCCCGGTCAACGCGGCTTGAATCGCCATATCGGCCGTTTCCCGGTCGCGAATCTCACCCACCATGATGATGTCAGGGTCCTGCCGCAGTAAAGTGCGCACGCACTCGGCAAACGTCAGATCGATATTGTGCTGCACCTGCATCTGGTTAAAGCTCGTCTCGATCATCTCGATCGGGTCTTCCACCGTGCAGACATTGACCTCTTCGGTCGCCAGCTGTTTGAGCGTGGTGTAAAGCGTGGTGGTCTTGCCCGAGCCTGTTGGCCCCGTCACCAGGACGATGCCATAGGGCTGACGGACAAATTGCTGCCAACGTGCCTCATCTTCCGAACCAAAACCAAGGGCGCCGAAGTCCCGCACCAGAATGGCTGGGTCGAAAATACGCATCACCAGTTTTTCGCCAAAAGCTGTCGGCATAGTCGATAACCGCAGCTCGATCTCTCGCCCATCCGGTGTCTTGGTCTTTAACCTGCCATCCTGTGGTCGGCGTTTCTCAGCAAGGTCCATGCGCCCCATGACCTTGATGCGCGAAATAATCGCACTCATCACGGCTGGCGGCACCTGGTAGACGGAATGCAGCATGCCATCAATGCGAAAACGCACATGCCCTGCTTCGCGGCGTGGTTCAAGGTGGATATCCGAAGCGCGCTGGGTAAAGGCATATTGGAACAACCAATCGACCAAACTGACGATGTGATGGTCGTTGGCATCGACATTACCGGTGCGGCCAAGCTGAATCAGCTGCTCGAAATTGGCAAACTGGTTCTGTTGGCCCGATTGCGCCACCGCCTGCTTTACAAAGCGCGATAGGTTGTAGAACTCGGGCAGATAGCGGGCGATGTCTTCGGGATTTGCCATTACCCGTTTGATCTCGCGCTTGAGGATACGGCTGAGTTCATCCTCCCATTCGCGCACAAAAGGTTCGGCTGTGGCGATGGTGACCGTCGTCAAATCTACCGCTATCGGCAAAATCCCATACCGTTTTGCGTAGCCGTGGCTGACCACACCTGATACCGCCGCCACATTTATCTTGAGAGGGTCGATATGCAGCCAGGGCAGCTTGATCTTCTGCCCCAACCAATGCCCCAGCCAGGCAGAGTCGATAAACTCGCCCGTCTTCAAACTACGCCACCCCTGCGGTGCAATCACACTAAATGGGTGTGTCTTGCCGTTTGCCGATGTACGCGCCGGAATCAGAAACGCCTCTGCCACCTCAGGCGTCAGGTGTCCCTCTGCAACCAAGGCATCAACCAATGGCTTGAGCGATAGGCGCATGTCTGCATGGTCGCGCACCGGCATGAATGTTTTCATAATGACTTCACGTACAAATATTGATTTTATTTAACTGATGTTACGCAGTAGCTGCGAGAAGCAGCTGTAACTGATCATAAGCCGCGCGGGAGGCGTTGATCAGTAACTTGCGGCAAAGTGCGAATGGGTTCTTCTGCGTCTTGATGCTCAGGCATTC
>NZ_PDZH01000138.1 GCF_002735695.1 Chitinimonas sp. BJB300 | reverse complement strand
CACCTACCATCGCCGACAAGCCCGTTGCTGTCGCCGCACCAAACGTGCTCAGCAAATAGTCGGTGTACAAATCGAGTTCTTTGTTCTTCATGGCGACAGGTTAGCGTATGCACTGCGTAACATCAGTTACTTGATATAACGCGTAACATATGCAGACATATAGCTATATTCAATATTATATAGCGATGAGATACATTAGATTAGTGTTATCTTTCATCTTCGCTTCCTAAATGCACTGCTTCGCATTTTGTTGCTGCCTCATTTGCGACCCGTAGCGCGTTTACAACGCTACCCGCCATAACCTAAAGCGAAAGGGCTTTTTACTGGCGCCCAGCACTTGCTCAAAATCCCACGCATGAGGTCGAGACAAGGCGGGTATGGCGGAGGAAGCGGCGCTTACAAAGGCAAGATGAGCATAGCAAGGGCGATTTTTGACTTCGTAGCGCTAACTAGGCAGCAGACGTTGAACAGGTTCAAAAAGCATGTCGGCAGCTGGGCAATGGTTGAAGACAGATGTGCTTGGCAACCGCGATTGAGGCACAAGAGCATGTGGCAAACCAGGGGGGAAATCGGCGGGGCTTGGCTGGCCCTCGCGCTTGCTACATGCCCAACACTGGCTGACAAGCAAACCGTCGTATTGATTGGCGATGAAGACTATTCGCCCTACAGCTACGCAGATGCGGCAGGTGTTGCACATGGCATCTATGCAGACATCCTGCACAAAGTCAGTGCAACCATGCCCAACTTCACTATCGAGCTGAAGACAGAGCCCTGGAAACGCGCGCTCAAAACTATCGAAGTAGGTGAAGCCGCCGGATTCTACCCGCCGTATAAGAAACTTGATGTTCGGCCATCAATGGAATACTCCCTCCCCCTGCTGGTCGAAACGGTTGTACTGGTATGCAGCAGCAAAATTTCCCGCACTTATAAAGGCGCCACATGGCCAGCCGGGTTTGCCGGCTTGCGTTTTGGCAATAATACGGGCTTCTTTATATTGGGTAAGCCCTTCTTCGACATGGTGGCAGCGGGTGAGCTGAAATTGGACGAGGCAAAAACCACCGAGTCGAACCTGCTCAAGCTCATCAAAGGTCGCATCGACTGTTATGCCAACGACCGCCGCGCGATTGAGACCGAAGCCAAGCGTCTCAAGCTCGATATGAAAGACATGCCAGAGGTTGCCGTACTCGGCAAGGAGTTTTCCTACGTCGGCTACACCAGCAAACGTGCCAAGTTCCCTTACCTGCCTGCATTCATGAAGGAGTTCGATGAGGCGGTAATCAAACTACGAGCGGAAGGGCAAATTCCAGTGCCTGAGTAATCCTCAAAAATAGTCATGCAACCGATACCAAGCCATGCCCAATACAAGGCTGGGTGTGCGCAGCAACTTGCCCCCGGGGAAAGAGGCATGATTAAGCTTGGCAAATAGGTCCAGTCGTTCACCGCCATCCGCGATAGCTTCGGCAATCAGCCGCCCCGCAAGCCCCGTCACCGCAACCCCATGGCCAGAAAAACCCTGACAGAAGTAGACATTGGGCGACAACCGTCCCCAGTGTGGGGCGCGGTTCATCGTGATATCGACAAAACCACCCCAACCATGCGCTATCTTCACGTCAGCCAATTGCGGAAAGACACGCAACATATCGTGCCGCATAGCCGCCTTCAAATTGGCTGGCGGTAACCCGGAATAGCTGACCTTGCCGCCGAATAAAAGGCGGTGGTCCGCAGTCAGCCGATAGTAATCAAGCACAAATTGGTTATCAGCCACGGCGAAATTCGGGTTGATCAGCGAACGGGCACGCGCTTCGCCCAGGGGTTCGGTTGTGATGACATAGGTGCCAACCGGCATGATTTTCTTGCCTAACACCGGCACCAGCTCATCAATAAATACATTCGCCGCCAAAACCAGTTGCTGGCAGGAAACCACACCATTTGACGTATAGGCTCGGGGACTGGGTTCCTGCTCGATTCGGTTTACCGGTGTCTGCTCAAAAATCCGGACTCCGGCAGCCTTTGCGGCACGCGCCAGTCCAAGAGCATACTTGAGCGGATGGATATGCCCACCCAGGGCATCGTACAGTCCCCCTGCATAGCGTGGACTATCCAAATGACTCCGTAACGTGGTTTTGTCCCACAACGTATAGTCCTTGTAACCAAAGCGGCGTTCGGCATCTGCCTGCCAATCCACCAGTTCACGGTATTTCCTAGTTGTCACTGCCGCGACTACGTGGCCGCGCGTCCAATCGCAATCAATACTGTGACGCGTTACCCTGTCTTCGATAATGTGGATCGCCTCCAAGGACATATCCCACATCACCTTAGCTGCAGCTTCACCCAAGGCATTGCTGATAGTATCCATATCACATGCATAGCCATTGATCACCTGACCGCCATTCCGGCCCGAAGCGGCATGCGCAAGCCGGGAACCCTCAAGCAAGATGACCTTCAGCCCGCGCTCGGCCAGATTCAACGCAGCCGAGATACCCGCCAATCCGCCCCCCACAACACATACATCGCAGTCCTGACTGCCATCAAGTTTTGGGTAATCCGGCACCGTGCCAGCGCTGGCGACATAGTAGGAATCGATATGGGATTGATGGGCGTGGTTAAGCAGGGCCATGGCACTCTCCGAAAGGAATCGGGCCGATGCTAGTGGTGTTAAATATTATTGACAAGGCGATGTACGAATAACACACCAGCCTGTGGCATGCTGGCTCGGCTGCACGCTCAACGGATGCCAGCTAGGGAAAGACATCAATACACCACTGTTACACCCCTAAGAACCTGTCTAAAGTCTGCTGCGCTTCGGCAATATGGCGTTGAAAACGTTCTCGGAATGCTCATTTACCCCGCTTCCTCGGTTGTTTTCGCCTTATCTTGCCTTAGCTTGCGAGACTTTAGGCAGGTTCTAATCCATGGCAGAAAAACCGATAGTGAAGACATGCAACCGCTGTTCACCGTTCTACCAATTCGCGGGGGTAAGGCAGAAATAACCGAGGAAGGGATAGGAGCCTACCGAAGGCGTTTTCAATACCATCTCGTCGGCACGCAACAGTGCAATGAAACAGGTTCAGATTCCCGGGAGTACACGAAGTATGCAGCGCTGCTCATAGAAACAAGCCTGCACCAAGCCATAACGTTAATGCTTGCCGGTCTCCGCAAAGCAAAGTTGGTCGCGGCCGTTCTTTTTTGCAGCATACATGGCGGTATCAGCCCGCTGAACCAACTTGTCGAATGACTCACCCGGTATGGCTTCGGCTGCCCCCATACTGAATGCGACGCGGAGCTCGGCGGGCAAACCGGGCATCGCCTGCGTCTGCACGGCATCCCGCAGCCGGGTAAAGACCAGCGGCAATTCACTGCCCTGGGTGCTGGGCATAATCAATAGCCACTCCTCACCCCCTACGCGCCCCAGTAAATCCCCCTGGCGCAAGGCATGCTGACAGGCAGCGGCAAACTGGCGCAAGACCATATCCCCCCCTTCATGGCCAAAGCGATCGTTGATCGACTTGAAATGATCGAGGTCAATCATGGCCACACAGTAAGGCTGGCCTACAGCGCGGCAGGCATCCAGCTGGCCTTTGCCATAGGCCAGGATATGGCGTCGATTTGGTGCGCCCGTGAGCTCATCCATTAACGCCAAGTCAGCAAAACGGCGTTTCTGCCTGATCTGGCGCGACAACAGCAACATCAAGGCCAAAACAACAAGAATACAAGCCGCCAAACCCAACCAAAGGAGAAGGCGGCGATTCTGGCCGGCCTGCAACTCCGCCGCATGCCGCTTTTTTTCCGACGTAAGCAGTGCAAACTCAACCTGCTGCCGCTGCGCGTCAAAACGCGCCTGCATTTCGGTAAGCAACGCGCGGTTGAGCCGCAGATTATTGCTTCGATAGGTTTTGGACCATTCTTCCAGTTCAGCCAAGGCTTCCGGATAACGGCCCAGCAGCTTATAGATGCGGCTGGCCGCCTCACGCATCGCCAGCTCACGACGCTCAGACGGAATGCGGTCGTTCAGCGTTTGCGCCTTTTCCAAAGCCTCCAGGGCCACTTTACTGGCACGCGCACCGTCCATCGCCAACGCTTCTGATCGAGCAAGCAGGCTAAGACAAATCAGTTCAAGATTGTTGTCACGCTCAAACACAGTTTGCGCCGAATCCAGCAACCGAAGCGCCTGCTCGGGTTGATGCTGTGCAATCAGGATCAGGCTGAGCCGATAGCGGACCACGGCAATCCCTGCCTGCTCCTTCAAGCCCTCTGCATAGCTCAAGGCCTCCCGCAATGTACGCTCGGCCTGGGCCAACTGCTTGTTTAGATAAAGGCTGGCGCCAAGATTGTGCAGCCGCACCACCAGGGTATGGCGATCATGCTTCGGGTCTAGGCCTGCCAAGGCGCGCTGATAGTAGTTACCCGCTTCCTTGTAATTTTCCATATTGATGTAGGCATTGCCAATGCTGTTCAGTGCCTCTCCCGATTCCACCTGCAAGCCCAGATCACTGAAAAGCGTGTAGGCCTTGAATAACAACGGCAATGCTTCGCTGACACGATTTTGATCCTGCAACAGCAGCGCCTGCTCGATATAAGCCATACCGCGTTCGCGGGACAGCTTGGGGTTCTGGGTTCGTACCAATACCGTATCGAGGAGACGGTTCGCGGCTTTTTTATCACCCAGCAGGGCCAAACGACGCACATCGGCCAGTTGTAATCTGGCTTCAGCCGCGCTGTTGCCTTGCTCCTTGGCCAACACCAAACCACGCGGCAGCAACGCATCGAGCGAGCGGAATTCCTGCGTGGTGATCTTGGCTTGAACCAGCAGTAAAACAGCCTGCAGTTCGTTAGGCTTGTCGCCCTTGTCACGATAGTCATCCAGCAGCTGGGTAGCCCGCTCGCTGACACTGACAGGGTCATCATGCAGGCTGCGGCTCAGCACATCCCAGTAACTTGCCGCAAAGGCAGGACACAGGCATAGCCAGAGCAAAAGCAGCAGCGGAGGAAAATAGCGGTCAAGCATGCCGTTTCATAGCTTCAGAGTCTGTTGGCGTCTGTTCAATAACGATCATTGATCCTCATGCATGGTGTAAAGCACTGCGCAGCCCCCGCCTTGCTGGCGACGTCCTTAGCAGTACGTCCCCTCTCTCAAACCGCGCTTCTATGCAACGCACAAAATATGGCATGGCTGCATAGCAAGATCGTGAATAGGCTCTTAAAACAATAAGCCAAGGACGGAGTGATTGCGCACCTCAAATTTGCAGCGGCTGATAGCTGCGATAAGCTTTGTACTCTGAGTAACGCCACTCGCGCAGCCTCCACGCGTCGGCTGTAGAAAAATGGATGGGAGTCGCCCGTAACCAACCCCTGTTTGACCCAGCCGGGGGACGCAATCGGATAAGTCTGGAAACGCCTCTATCTGTAAACAAGTTCTAAGAAGGCCGTTTTTCAGGAAACCGTCGGAAAGATGTCTTATATGACCCAATCAATATTAGGTGACAGCGCCATTCAGCGCCCTACCCTCTATGGCAGCACCCTCGAAAACACCTACGCCGGCATTTTGAGTTTCATGCGGCGTAATTACAGCCGTGACCTCAATGGTGCCGATGTCGTTATCAGCGGTGTGCCGCTTGATCTGGCAACGACCTTCCGTCCTGGCGCACGACTTGGCCCAGCGGCAATCCGGGCAGCCAGTGTGCAACTGGCCGAACTCAAACCCTACCCGTGGGGATTTGACCCCTTTGAAGACTTGGCAGTCATCGATTATGGCGATTGCTGGTTCGACGCGCATAACCCCCTCAGCATCGTACCCAGCATTGTTGAACACGCGCGCACCATCCTCGCTTCCGGTGCCACCATGTTGACATTGGGCGGCGACCACTTCATTACCTACCCCTTGCTCAAGGCCCATGCAGAGCGATTTGGCGCACCGCTGAGCCTGATCCATTTCGACGCGCATTGCGATACTTGGCCCGATGACAACACCGCCAGCCTTAACCACGGCACCATGTTTTACAAAGCGATTCAAGAGGGACTGATTGACGCCAAGACCTCGGTGCAAATCGGCATTCGTACTTGGAACGATGACTTCATGGGCGTACAGATATTGGATGCCCCCTGGGTGCACGCCCACGGCCCCGAAGCAACCCTGCAGCGGGTGCTCGATATCGTCGGCCAACGGCCCACCTACCTCACGTTTGATATCGACTGCCTGGACCCAGCCTTTGCACCCGGTACCGGCACACCGGTGGCAGCCGGCCTGAGCACCGCGCAAGCATTGCATATTGTGCGCGGCATGGGGCCGGTGAATCTGATCGGCATGGACGTGGTGGAGGTTTCGCCCCCGTACGACCAAAGCGAGATCACCGCCCTGGCTGCAGCGCATATTGCAGCCGACCTACTGTGCGTGCTGCGTAATCAAAAGCTGGTCAAACAGCGTTAAGAACCTGCCTAAAGTCTCGCGAGCTAAAGCAAGACAAGGCGAAAACAGCCGAGGAAGCGGCGTTTACGCGTGGGTAAATACGTATTCCGAGGGTGTTTTCAACGCCGTATTGCTGACGCACAGCAGACTTTAGACATCCTCCAACAGCCACCACGCCTCGCTTTGCCGAGACGTGTCTCCTTTTGCACGACCAAGTTCGGTCCGCACCAGTGAAAAGTTAGCGAAACAGGCGCTGCATGTCATGCTTAGCAGAGCCGATTTCCAGCACCAAAGGCACCATACACCCCCTATATCGCGATGTGAGCACGGCACGACTTTCTGGCATTACAAGCCGGGCTCGACAAACGCTTGCGGTACAGACTGCACGTGACGCGATGCCATGGCGCACAGCGATATCAAGGATCATGTATGCCGCCCACACATGTGCATCGACGGGGGTCGGCTCACCCTTGTTTCTCCACCTACCAGGAGTAAAAGATGTCAGACAAGAAGATTGCATGGCTTGCCACAGTGGTTGCTTTATCTGCCCCCATGGCATGGGCAGGTGACGAACCCAGCGCTGTGTCGGAAAGCCTGCAGGTGCAGCAGATGCTGGAGCAGGAAAAAAACGCAACGGATGTCTACAAGGCTTACTTTCCGGATTTGACCATGGCGCGTAAGGCAGCAATCAGCTTCCATCACGCCTTGCTCGAATCCAATTACGATGACGGTTACCTGGTATTGGAACTAAACCAGCAAGAGCTTGCGCAGTTGCGCGACTTTGGTTTCAACATGAAGCCCGCAACCGAATTCATGGCGCAACGTAAGCAACTGATCGAACAAATCCAGTCGCTCAGCCGTAAACGCGCTATGAGCGGTGAAAGCAGTCCCAATGCCAGCATCTTCTCCATCCCCAACTATTCGTGCTACGAAACCGTAGAAGAAACCTTTGCCGCCGCGGCCGCACTGGCCGGTAGCAAGCCTTCGCTGGCAAGCTGGATTGATATAGGGGATTCGTGGCAAAAGAAAAACGCGCGTGGCGGCTACGACATGCGGGTGCTGAAGCTTACCAACAGCGCCATTGCGGGCGATAAGCCCAAGCTCTTCATCAACAGCGCCATTCACGCCCGTGAATACACCACAGCACCGTTGGTATTGGAATTTGCCCGTTGGTTGGTGAATGGCTATGGCACCAATGCAGATGCAACCTGGATACTCGATAACCACGAAGTCCATCTGTTGCTGCAAACCAATCCCGACGGCCGCAAAAAAGCGGAGAGCGGTCTTTCCTGGCGGAAGAACACCAATACAGCGTATTGCGGAGCCAACAGTAATTACCGCGGGGCCGATCTCAACCGTAACTTCACCCAGAGCTGGAACTCCACCGGCGGTTCCGGATCAAGCGGCAACCCCTGCAACGAAACCTATCGCGGAATCTCCGCCGGTTCCGAGCCGGAAGTCCAGGCGCTTGAAGCCTATGTACGTACGCTGTGGCCCGACCAACGCGGCCCGAATGTAGGTGATGCTGCACCACCGACAACCAGCGGTATCCACATGGATATCCATAGCTATAGCCAACTTGTGCTGTGGCCATGGGGTGACCGATCCACCCCTGCACCCAATGGCCCCGCGCTGCAAACACTGGGTCGTAAATTCGCCTATTTCAATAACTACACGCCCCAGCAGTCCATCGGACTCTACGCCACCGATGGCACCAGCGATGCCATCAGCTATGGCGAACTCGGCGTTGCGGCTTTCACGATTGAGCTAGGTACGTCCTTCTTCCAAAGCTGCAGCACCTACAACAACACCATCAAACCGAAAAACCTGCAGGCGCTGATCTACGCTGCAAAAGTCGTGCGCACCCCTTACCTCACCCCGACAGGCCCCGATGTCACCGTGGTCAACCTCAGTAGCGATGCCGCCACCACCGGCGTACCCAAAGGCACGCTGGTAACCCTGACAGGAAGCGCCACCGACATCCGCTTCAATAACAGCAACGGCACCGAGCCCACGCAGAATATCTCGCAGGCGGAGTACTACATCGATACACCACCATGGACTGCCGGCGCGACGCCAGTGGCGTTGGCCGCGAGTGATGGCAGCTTTAACGCCAAAACCGAAGCCATCACGGGTTCGATTAGTACCAGCAGCTTGAGTGTGGGCCAGCATCTCGTCTATGTACGCTCACGCGATGCGGATGGTAATTGGGGGGCAGTCACTGCATCGTTCCTGAAAGTGAACTAAGCATCTGTTTACGATCTGTCACAAGCAGCCGTCAGCAGAGTGAAGCGCAGCGCAAAAACCGGAATGTACATAAAGTACATGAGGATTTTGAGCAGCACATAAGCTCTGATCACGGCTGCACAGTTAAGATCGTAAACAGTTCCTAATGCGGAACTGATGTTACGCAGTAGCTGCGAGAAGCAGCTGTAACTGATCATAAGCCGCGCGGGAGGCGTTGATCAGTAACTTGCGGCAAAGTGCGAATGGGTTCTTCTGCGTCTTGATGCTCAGGCATTCA
>NZ_PDZH01000137.1 GCF_002735695.1 Chitinimonas sp. BJB300 | reverse complement strand
CCGAAGGTCCACGCCAACCCATGCAGCCAGAAGCTTGGCTTGATCGGCTGATTGAAGCTGAATTGGCGGATAGGCAAGCACGCAGCTTGCGTTATCAGCTCAAGGCGGCGCGTTTCCCCATTCACCGGGACCTGACCGGAATCGACTGGTCGGAAACCTCGCTGCCGCCAGCCCAGATTGAGCAACTGGCGAGCGCTGCCTTTATGGAGAGTGCGCACAATCTGATTCTGGTGGGTGGAACGGGCACTGGGAAATCGCACTTGGCTACCGCGCTGGGTGTTGCCGCCATCCATCAGGGTAAGCGGGTTCGCTTTTACAACGCAGTTGATTTAGTCAACCAACTGGAACGGGAAAAGCAGCAAGGGAGGGCGGGTAGCCTGGCCAAGCAGTTGATACAGATCGATGCGGTGATCCTTGATGAGCTGGGGTATCTCCCCTTCCCGGCATCAGGTGGCGCTTTGTTGTTTCACTTGATCAGTCAGCTCTATGAGAAGACTTCCCTGATCATCACGACCAATCTTAGCTTCGGCGAATGGGTGTCGGTGTTCAGTGACGCCAAGATGACCACGGCCTTGCTGGATCGCATCACACATCACTGCGACATTCTCGAAACGGGTAATGATTCCTACCGATTCAAACACCGCAAGAAAGGGGCAAAGACACACTGAGTCATTGGAAAGAATTGGGCGCTGTTACCTGGTAACTATTGGACGCTGTTTGACAGGCCATGGACATCGTAGTACCTGATCCGCTGATTCTGCGGCACAACCGTTGCAGCAAGCAGATTGCTTGCTGCAACGGTGAGTACGATTACTTGTAGGCGTCGATGCTTGGACATGAACAAACTACATTTCGGTCACCATACGCATCATCGATACGACCCACGCTTGGCCAGAACTTATTGTCGCGTACCCAAGCAAGCGGGTAGGCCGCTACTTCACGGCTGTATGGGCGTTCCCACTGGCCGATCACCGCAAACTGAGTGTGTGGTGCATGCCGAAGCGGGTTGTTATCAGCAGGCCAGTCTCCTGCGCCTACCTTGTGAATTTCAGCGCGGATGGTCCGCATGGCTTCGATGAAGCGATCGAGTTCGGCTTTTGATTCCGACTCGGTCGGCTCGATCATAAAGGTGCCCGGTACAGGGAAGCTCATGGTCGGCGCATGGAAACCAAAGTCCATCAGGCGCTTGGCGATATCCACTTCGGTGACACCCGTCTCTGCCTTTAGCGGGCGTAGGTCGATAATGCACTCATGGGCCACGCGGCCATTCTTACCGGTATACAGCACAGGGTAGTCGCTGGAGAGCTGCTTGGCCATGTAGTTGGCATTCAAGAGGGCAGTCTGGGTTGCCTTCTTCAAGCCATTGCCCCCCATCATGCGGATATACATCCAGGAGATCACCAAAATGGATGCCGAGCCAAACGGTGCAGCCGACACAGCCGACTGACCACGATGTGGGCCATCAACAGGGGTAACCACATGGTTGGCCATGTAAGGGGCTAGGTGCGCCTTCAATCCGATTGGACCCATGCCGGGGCCACCACCTCCGTGCGGAATACAGAAGGTCTTGTGCAGGTTCATATGCGACACATCTGCACCGATTTCAGCCGGCTTAACCAAGGCCACCAAGGCATTCAAGTTAGCGCCGTCCATATAGACCTGGCCGCCATGACTGTGAATCACGTCGCAGATTTCACGAATCGCTTCTTCAAACACGCCATGGGTAGACGGGTAGGTGATCATGAGACAAGCCAGATTGGCGCTGTGTTGCTCGGCCTTGGCTTTCAAGTCCGCTACATTCACATTGCCGCTCTCATCGCAGGCCACTACGACTACCTGCATCGACATCATCTGCGCTGTCGCGGGATTGGTGCCATGCGCTGATTGTGGAATCAGACAAATATTGCGATGCCCTTCACCACGCGCCTCGTGATAACGCCGAATCGCCAAAAGGCCCGCATATTCACCCTGTGCGCCTGAGTTGGGCTGCATACAAATCTCGTCAAAGCCGGTAATGGCCTTCAACTGCTCACTGAGGCCCTCGATCAGTTCAAGATAACCACGTGTCTGGGTAGCTGGGGCAAAGGGGTGGATGCTGCCAAATTCAGGCCAAGTCACGGGGATCATTTCAGCGGTGGCATTCAGCTTCATGGTGCAAGAACCGAGCGAAATCATCGAATGATCCAACGCCAGATCCTTGTTCTGCAACTTCTTCAGGAAGCGCAGCATTTCGGTTTCAGTGTGATGGGCGTTGAATACGGGATGGCTAAGGATGGCATCGGTACGCAAGGCGCTGGTTGGCAACGCGACAACGCGTTCCTGGTCGAGCAGTTCTACATCCAGCGCCTTGGCAGGTTCGCCTACCAAAGCGGTCCACAACGCTTTCACATCATCGCGCGAGGCCTGTTCGCCAAAGCTGATGCCGATTTGGCTACTTGATACGTGGCGCAGGTTGTAACCGGCGGCTTGCGCAGCTTCATATGCAGCATGGGTCTTCGCACCGAGGTCAACAACCACGGTATCGAAAAAATGGCGGGTCTGGACACTGACACCAACGCGCTTAAGACCTTCAGCGAAAATAGCCGTCAAGCGGTGGATACGATTGGCGATACGCTTGAGACCTTCCGGACCATGGTAGACGGCATAGAAGCCCGCCATGTTGGCCAAGAGTGCTTGGCTGGTACAGATGTTCGAATTGGCCTTTTCACGCCGGATATGCTGCTCACGGGTTTGCAACGCCATACGCAAGGCAGGGTTGCCGGCGCTGTCGACCGACACGCCGATAATACGGCCGGGTACCGAGCGTTTGTATTCATCCTTGGTCGCGAAGAAAGCAGCGTGTGGGCCGCCAAAGCCCATCGGCACGCCAAAGCGCTGTGCTGAACCCAGTGCCACATCGGCACCCAATGCGGCTGGCGACTTTAGTAGCACTAACGCCAATGGGTCTGTCGCCAACGCTGTCAACCCACCCATGGCCTTCACAGCCACAATCGCGGCTTCAAGGTCAGCAATTTCGCCGTTAACGTTGGGGTACTGAAACAGCGCACCGAAGACTTCATGGTCTTTTGCCTCAGCAGCTGTACCAAAAATCAATTCCCAGCCAAAAGCCTGGGCGCGCGTCTTCATCACATCAATGGTTTGGGGGAGGGCATCGCGATCAACGAAAAAGCGGTTCGACTTGGTCTTGGAGACACGGCGAGCCATGGCCATCGCCTCGGCGCCGGCCGTTGCCTCATCAAGCAACGACGCGTTGGCCAATTCCAAACCCGTGAGATCCAATACTACTTGCTGGAAATTTAGCAGTGCTTGCAGGCGCCCTTGCGAAATTTCAGCCTGGTAGGGTGTGTAGGCGGTGTACCAGCCGGGGTTTTCCATCACATTGCGCAGGATCACCTTGGGTGTGATGGTCTCGTTGTAACCCAAGCCAATAAAGGAACGGGCAATCACGTTCTTACTGGCAATGGTTCGAATTTCCGCCAGCGCGGCCTCTTCAGTCACTGCATCGGGCAGTGCCACAGGGCTTCCACCCAGAATACCGGCAGGCAACGTATCTCTCACCAGCGCATCCAGCGACTTGGTGTCAACAACCTCCAACATGCTGGCAATTTCTGCTTCATCAGGGCCGATATGGCGGTGAATAAATTCGTTGTGGTTTTCAAGCGAGGACAGCGGCGTCATGGTATGACCCTTCAACAATTGCCACAGCGGTACTGAAGCCCGAGCGGCGTTCACGAAAATGGCAAACCGGCCGCTGATGGCGGCCGGTAGTATTTCTACAACTCTATGCCCACAAGTGGGAGAGATTCGGGAGGGTGCATCCTCAAGCCCCGATTTCCTCTGCGTAGGCGGCAGCACTCATCAAACCTTCCAAATCAGCGGCATTAGCGGGTTTGATCTTGAAGAACCAACCTGCTCCATAGGGGTCGCTGTTTACCGTATCCGGCGTATCGGCCAAGGTTTCGTTTACAGCAACGATTTCGCCAGCAATTGGCGCATATACATCGGAAGCTGACTTCACCGACTCAACCACGCCAGCGCCATCATCCGCAGCCAACACAGCGCCCACGCCAGGAACTTCCACATACACCACGTCACCTAACAGACCTTGAGCATGATCGGTAATACCCACGGTCACACTACCGTCGGCTTCAAGGCGCAGCCATTCATGACTGGCAACGTACTTCAGATCGCTAGGAATATTGCTCATGGTTTTCTCGTCGAGTGACAGCCCAATCAGGCCGGATTAATCGGTTACGAAAGTACTTCTTGAATAGAAGCCGCAAGCCAAGAAGAATTGGCGCGGATTCTACCAAATCTGTAGGGGGGTCTGCTTCAGTTACAGACTGGATAAAGCAGCAGATGCTTGATGCCCAGTCCCGGCTCATGTTCTGACTACAACCATGATCAGGGCTCACATACTGCTTGTGACAGATCAAAAACGAGCCTCCCTATGCCTGAAGGCTTGTTATTCAAATACCTTCTTGCCGTTACGCACAAATGGTATTTTCACTACACGAGCAGGCTGTAGCGTGCCACGGATATCAACCTGCACTGCATCACCCACTTTCACAGCCAACGGCACACGCGCCATGGCAATAGAAATCTGAAGCGTGGGCGAGAAGGTACCCGATGTGATTTCGCCATCACCCACTGTAGTAACAACCTTCATATGACCGCGCAATACGCCTTTGCCTTCATATACCAAGCCCACTTGCTTGAGAACCGAAGCGCTACCTGCACGCTCGGCTTTCTCTTTTTCCAACACTTTGCGGCCAACAAAATCACGGCTGGCAGGCTCCCACACGATAGTCCAACCCATACCGGCAGCCAATGGCGAAACGGCGTCGTCCATTTCATTTCCGTAGAGATTCATACCCGCTTCGAGCCGCAACGTATCGCGTGCACCCAACCCCGCTGGGGCAACACCAGCTTCAAGTAGTTTGTTCCAAAACGGAATAGCTTCCGCCGCAGGCATAGAGATTTCAAGGCCATCTTCCCCGGTATACCCCGTGCGGGCAAAAAACCACTCGCCATGCGGCAAACCTTGGAAGACTTGCAGGCTATCAATAAGCGCCGCAACTTCGGGCTTGGCCGCCTTGGTCTTGGCGATGGCATTGGGGCCCTGAACAGCAATCATGGCAAGGTCGCGGCGCGGCATCAGTTCCACGTGGAACTGGGCGGCAATCGGTTGCATCCAGGCCAAATCCTTGTCGGTTGTCCCGGCATTCACCACCACGCGGTACCCCTTGTGGGTGCGGTAGACAATCAGATCATCAATCACGCCACCCGCTTCGTTATACATACCTGAATACAGTGCTTTGCCTTCGAACCCCAGCTTGGCCACATCGTTGCCAATCAGTTTCTGGAAGAATTCAGTCGCCCGCTCACCCCGTACATCCACCGCCGTCATGTGCGACACGTCAAACATCCCGGCATCGGTCCGAACCGCCTCGTGTTCCTTGATTTGCGAACCATAGTTGATCGGCATTTCCCAGCCGGCAAAGTCAACGATCTTGCCATTGGCCGCCAAGTGGGCATCGAACAGGGGAGTGCGTTGAGACATAGGGCTTCCTCGTGAGAAACGTTGGAATGGCGCAGTTTATGGATGCGCGGGTTTGTAGACAAAGCAACCATCGAGTAGATATTCGCCGACATTCACCTGGCCATCGGCTTCAATGCGGTCAAACGGCACTTCCCGGCCATCCACCACGATATAGGCAGGAATCGGCTTATCACCATAACGGCCAATAATCGAACCCGCACGTGGGTAGTCGACCGGCTCAGCTTTAATAACCGGCGTTTGCGCTTTGGCGATGTCGGCCAGCGCTTGCTCATGTGCCGCCACTTCATCAGGGTGCATGGCAAGCGTACGCAAGTAGAGCTTGAACAAAAAGAGAGGCAATACGACGCGACGCACCCGTTTTTCATTGTCAATGACACAAGCCACACCAAACTGGGTATGGCAAGCCGGACAATGGGCAGTAGCCGCCATCGCCAGATGGTCCTCCAGCAAGCGGGCAATACCGTGCATATGCCGGGCCTGCAATAACTGCCCGCACTTTATACAGGGCTTGGAAAACTGCTTAACCACGGCGCCATTCTTAAATCGAATGGGTAGGAAATGATCAATACGGTTGGTGGGGCGCATACTCATCTGAACACCTGCCATCACGATGCCACAGGCGCCAGCGGCGCTTCGCCTTCAACTACCGCGGTCTCGACTTCAGCCTCAGCAGCCTCGGTAATTTCTTCTTCCTCTTCAACCACCGTTACAGGCTCACCCGCTTCCAAGAGGCGGCATTCCAGGGCAAGATCAAGGTAATCAGTACGGATCATCTGCAACTTGACTGGTGTGCCTCGGGCTAACTCCGGCAAACCCGCAATCCTCAGCATCAGTGGCAGACCGTCGAAACGGACCAGATTTTCCTTGATCACCGTAGCGCCAATATCACTGATGCCTTCTTGCTCAAGCCAGCGCAAGCACCAGTAGCGCTCCATACGACTTTGGAACTCTGCATAAGCGTTGTAGGTCTGGTCGAAATCACGCAGGGCAGCAAACAACATAGGGTCACGCGGTGCATATCGGGGTGACTCACCACGCAGCATCGCCACAAGTTGTTGCTGATTGATGAAGTCCGCCGCACGGCGTAGGGGTGAAGAAGCCCAACTATATTGCGCCACGCCCAACCCAACATGGGGTGACGGCTGCGTCGTCATCTTCACCCGCCCCATTGCCTGGGCGCGATAAATCGCAGGGATACGCGCATCCGCCAACTGTTTACCCCAAGTGCTGTTACACAGAATCATCAACTCTGCGACCAGCTTGTCCATGGGGCTGCCACGCTTACGGGGGTAGATGCGTATGTGCTTTTCACCTGATTCATCTTTATCGATAGCAAAGCTGTAATCAGGCCGTTCCACGCGATTCGGGTCATGCTTGCCACGGGCTTTTTCCAAGGCGATGGCAAAGCGATGCAGATAGTGCAATTCACTTTTCCATGGATAGTCCGGACCGCCGTCGGATAGTGCAACGGTTTCTTCATTGAAAACCGGGTCGAGATCGTGGTGGCGTAGATTGGCTGCAATATGCACGCTATCGAGCCGGCTTTCGGCAGAAACAATCTCAAACTCCGGTGTCACCGTGACGTAGAGACTCACCGCCGGACAATCACGCCCTTCAGCCAACGTAAAGTTCTCGACTACCGCATCGGGCAACATGGTGATCTTGTCGCCAGGGAAATAAACCGTGCTCAGACGAGCCAGCACCACGTTTTCCATGGTCGAGCCAGCCGCTACGCCCAAAGTAGGCGCAGCGATGTGAATACCGACTCGGGTATTACCGTCGGGCAGCAATGTGACCGACAACGCATCGTCGATTTCCGTCGTCGCCGCATCGTCAATCGAGAAAGCTCGCACACCAGCTACTGGCAAATCATTTGGCGGCAACGGCAGTTGAATGTCCGGGAATCCAACTCCTTTGGGAAAGTATTCGACCAGGAAACCATCCAACAACCAAGCCTCAACATCTGGAATCGCACCACAGCTTTCCAAAAGCCGCAGTGGCGACTTCTGTGCGGCATCAGCCGCAGCTGCCAGCGCCTTCCACTCGATCGTGTTTTTATCTGGCCGGTGCAAGAGTGCTTTCACCTGCGACCGAAGCGCCTCCGGCAACCTGCTGGCCAGCAGGTCTGCCTGCCACTCCGCCATCAGGGCAGCTTCACGCGCTTTTTTCTCCTGGCCCGCCTTGGCGGCACGCAGATTATCTTCAGGCGCGGCCTTATAGCGGCCACGCCCCTTACGATAAAAGTACATAGGGTTGGCATGCAGACGCACGCACATGGCTGCAAGTTCAAGCGAACTGGGCTTGGGACTAAAGTACTCAACCGCCAGATCGGTGAAACAAAATTCCTCGCTGCCCGCTACTTCCCAAAGGAAATCAAGGTCAAGCTCGTCAGCCATGACTGTCGCTTGCGGGATAAATTCTGCCAGGGTGATTTTGTCGAAACGCAACCGGATATCGTGCGCCTTAATCTTGCTGCGTTTTCCGCGCGCATCCTCGACCTGCAGGGTGGCATCGGTTTCGCTCATGATGGCAGCGACCTTGAAGTCGCCGCTTTCTTCGTAAAAGACGTTCATGTCACACCGCCGAAACCGGCAGTTAAGTAGGGAGAAGAGGCCACGATTATACCCGAGCAACCCTAACTCGCCCGTGTCTCGGCGCAGCCAAGACTAGAGAGTTAAATCTGTGCTGTTAGCTGGTGGGCGACGGACTTGCCACCATAAGAAGCAACGTCCTAACTCCTGCGTTAAGATATCTGTCAACAGAAGGAGTATTTGTATGTCCAGAGTGGATTCGCTCACGGTGACCGGCTACAAGTCAATTCGCGAACTGCGAAATTTCACGCTTAACAACCTTAATGTGCTGATTGGTGCCAACGGCGCAGGCAAGAGCAACTTCATCAACCTATTTCGCATGTTGGCAGAAATGGTTGAGGAACAGTTACAGGTGTACGTACAGCGCCTGGGCGGGCCAGACGCTTTACTACATTTCGGGCGAGAAACTACTGACCGGCTACATGCAGAGTTTTATTTTGCCAAAAATGGTTACAAGTTCGATTTGATCCCTACCAGTGATAATCGTCTGATTTTTGAAAGTGAAGTAAGTTGGTTTGGTGGTGTTTATTACAGTACAAATCCCAGCGCTGTTCTGGGTCGTGGACACGACGAATCTAAACTCAAGAACGCCTCGGACAAGTATTCACCTTATGTTCGCTCTTCTGTAACTAGTTGGCGGGTCTATCACTTTCATGACACCGGCGAGCGAGCACGAGTTAAACAGCGGCATTCGATTACCGATAACCTCAGACTACAGATTGATGCAGCTAATCTGGCTGCCTATTTACACATGCTTCATGACAAGCATCCTCAGCATTATCAATCGATAGTTCAAACCATTCAGTTAGTAGCACCCTATTTCCGTGATTTCGTGTTACGCCCAAACGCAGATTTTGTGGAGTTAGAGTGGACCCAAATAGGTAAGCCAGATACAGCGCTTAAAGCCAATATGTTGTCGGACGGGACATTGCGTTTTATCTGTCGGGGGTGTCAGGATTTCCGTGTTCAGGGCGGGTTTGAGATTCACACGGATGGCCGAATAAACCGGTCCGCGTAAAGAATAGCGAATTGGTTCATCGCCGTCTTCCAATCCTTAGCGGCACGACTCC
>NZ_PDZH01000136.1 GCF_002735695.1 Chitinimonas sp. BJB300 | reverse complement strand
CTTGAATGCCTGAGCATCAAGACGCAGAAGAACCCATTCGCACTTTGCCGCAAGTTACTGATCAACGCCTCCCGCGCGGCTTATGATCAGTTACAGCTGCTTCTCGCAGCTACTGCGTAACATCAGACCCTAAGTCACTGCAATACTTATTCACTTCTCCTGCAGAAAATGATTGCGGAGTTTGCACCCCATGATTTCATTTGAACGTTTTGTAAGGGTCAAGGTTGTTCTATTTGTGGGCGTTGCACTGACCAGCTGTGGCGGCGAGACGAATACAACCGATCCGCTCTATCCCTATCAGTGGCATTTAAAGAATACCGGGCAGGCGGTGTTTGCGGATATCCGCCCCAAACCTGGCATCGATTTGAATATGGGCACGCTGTACGAGCAAGGTATTACGGGCAAAGGCATCACGATTGGTATTGTCGAAGATGACGGACCGTATTCTGAGCACGAAGATTTAAAGGCAAATTTGCGGGTGGAAGGCTCAACTTATCCGCTACAGGAAAACGACCATGCTAAGACCCACGCTACCGCTATGTCGGCCATCATCGCGGCAGTGGCAGGCAATGGAATAGGAGGGCGTGGCGTAGCGCCAAGCGCCAAGATTGCCGTCGGGATGCAAAGAAATATACCGGTCAGAGTGATCAATAACAGCGCAGGCGGACAACCCCCGCTGTTCCTACCGAATAGCGATAGCGATGACGCGTCATTGCATGTCCCGCTCACGCCATTGATCGTTAAAGCCGCCGGAAATTCATTCTTAGAAATTGTTCCTGGCTCAGAGGCTGAATGTGACAACGCGACGCGAAGTAGCGGTGTCAGTTGCGTCGTGGCGAATACAGACCTGCTCAGCAATATGCCGATAGCGATTGTGGTGGGGGCAGTCAATGCGCTGGGAGAAAAGGCTTCCTATTCATCTACCGGATCGGTTCTATGGGTTTCAGGTTTGGGCGGTGAAAAGGGATGGCAACGGCAATATCTATCAAGCCAGGAGCCGATACCAGAAAAAGCGCAGCGCTATCCCGCACGGTATTTTTCGCCAGCGATCGTTACGGCAGACGGACCGGGTTGTACCAAAGGCCTGAATAAACAAGGTAAGCAATACAACGCGCTTGATTCCGGCAGTCCTTCTTTAATCGACCCCTCATGTAACTACACCGCGATGGCGAATGGAACGTCCTCCGCTACGCCCATGGTCTCTGGGGTGATTGCATTGATGTTACAGGTCAATCCTCGCCTCAGTTGGCGTGACATCAAATACATCCTGGCAACAACGGCCAGAAAAGTAGATGAGCAGCAACAGGATATCCGGTGGAACGACATGACACTAGAGACAGGTTGGACTAGAAACGCAGCGGGTCATCTATTCAGCAATTGGTACGGCTTTGGCCTTGTCGATGCTACGCGGGCCGTAGATATGGCTAGAAATTTTATTGGATTGCCCAACTTGTATATAGGTAGCTGGCAAGCCGATTCGGGCACCGCCGTCCCTATTCCTTATCGACGTGAGGATGCGGGCTTTTCTCCGATTGATATGAGAGACAACGTAAAAATCGAGACGGTTCAACTCCAGCTTAAAACTACGAGCAAGAATCCAGGGAATTTACGCATCGTTCTCATTTCTCCCTCGGGTACACGCAGCACCATCTTGCCCGCACTGACCTACCTTATACCTACTCCCGATGGATTTTCGATCGACCTTACCGCCAGCAATGCATTCCTGGATGAGCCATCACAAGGACGATGGCAGCTTCAAATCGTCGACATGGTGGAGCCCTCGTCTGAAACCAGCCAGACGCTTACCTTCTGGAAGTTACGTGTTTTAGGTCGTGAATTAAGCTAAAGAACCTATAAAAATCCCCGCAAGCCTATTTTTTTCTACGTCAACATGAAATCGGCAAAAGTCGGATCAAACCCGTTAAACAGCAAAAATTACAAGTTTTTGCCGTTTTTTACGCAGCGATGCTTCATTTCTTCAGATCTAGCCACAAAAAATAGCCAAATGGTGAGGCATAACACTTGCTCCCTATATCACCGTGGCAGATTTGTAATCTGCTGTCTTTAACTTTTACCGGAGTTAGTTATGTCTACACTCAAAATGCTACGCCAAACGCTTCCGTTTGCCCTAAGTGCCTTGGCTATTACAGCGACAGCAGCTACTAACGACTACCGTAGCACCTATTCCGACGACGCCAATGCCAGACCCTATTCCTGGATTCCCTACACGTCATATGGCTATGTCGGGGCAAATCTCGGTAAATCCAAATATGACAACCCATGTAACACGCTATTCGAATGTAAAAATCCGAAATTCGCCGGAAAATTTTACACAGGTGGATTATTTTCCCGCTTATTTGGGGTGGAATTTGCCTACGTGAATATGGGCAAATTTAAACTGAATGGCGGTGAAGCAAAAGCCCAGGGGGTGAATCTCAGCCTAGTAGGTAATCTGCCCATTGGCGATATGTTCAATATCTTTGGTAAGGCAGGTGGGACATATGGCTGGACCAAGACAACGGCATCGCCACTAATGGTTGGATACCAGACCGGTAAGCAAAAAGGTGCAGCGCTAACTTACGGCGGCGGTGTGGCGGTGGATGTGAATAAGCAAAACCAGGTATTGGTAGAATGGGACAGGCAGAAATTTAAATTCAAAGATGATGCCCACGCAGTCAACATGTATACGATAGGTTGGAAGTATAAGTATTAATCTACCCGCAAAAAATAAAGCCATCCTTCACGGGATGGTTTTTTTAATTATTGTTTCTATGCAATCCAACAGGCTGTCGTCTTAGTCACACTTCGCCAACAAGCTTTTAAACGAAGGCGGCGAGGTGCCATTGGGCGTTAAAAGTGCACAAAGCAGACGGTTACGCCGCCGCCGTAGAAAACACCGGATGCCAATCAATCAAGATGGGTACAGCCAGAAAAGCCCCGCTGCCCCTCCCCCCCAAAGCCATGCCCATACCAGTACGGAAAAGAAAATGGCGAGCTGACCTGAGTTGCAACCGCCGTCCAACAACCCTGGGGCTGATCCAGTTGCTTTCCACCGCGATAATCCCAGCAAAAGCCGCTACGGGCACCAACATACTGCCCAGGTCGTTGAAATTCGTCACCCCCGTCAGGGTCAACAAAATAGCGGTCGCCATCGGGCCAAAGTAAGGGATGAAATTAAGGCACACCGGCCACCGCTCCCCACAATGCAGGATGAGGTACGCCGCCATGGCTATACCGGTTGCTACGCCCAAGCCGATATTGAGCATACCCATGGTGGCAAGAAAATGGCCTATCTCCCGCTGGGCTTCCCGCAATCCGCCCAGCACCAATGCCCGCTGGCGTCGGTTGGGCAATGCAGTGACCAAATGGGTAATGATCCACCGCTCAGAAATAAGCAACAGATAGGTAAGTATCAGCGTCGCCAATACAGAAAACACCAAAGAAGCGACATGTGTCAGCACCACGCCCATAAAAGCAACGCTTTCACTGGCCAACTTGTCTTTAAGCGGATCAGCCGGCACCAGCAATGCCTGAGGCGCTCGACTCGGTAACACCGTGGGCGACGCCAGAAGGGGTACGGCACACTCCGTAGACGGTCGAATGATTCGACAAGCTGATGGAGGTTGTTGGGGGTACTTTCCCACCACTCCACTGCGGGTGGGCAAGGAACTCACAGGTCAACGATACCGCGCTGATCAAGCCCCCCCATCACCACGGCGGCACCGATGTAATTAGATATGCCCAAAACATGCAACCGCCACACAGGCCGCGCCAACGTGAAGACCAACACGCCAGCCAGGGCCACCGGTATCAAAATAGCCTTGGCTGTCTGCAGGAAAAAAACTACTGCGATGGCAACCAAGGCTTTTCCAACCCAATTGGCCATGAACGTCATTGCGTGGGACAACCGGGTAAGGGATGTTTCGGGCTAACTCATATCAACGTGCTTTCAACTGACCCTGCGCATCAGAAACCACAATTTCCACCCGTCTGTTCTGCTGGCGGCCAGAAGCATCATTGTTATCCGCCACAGGGTAGCTTGCACCATAACCTCGGACTTCAATCCGCGTGGACTCAATATTTTGTGCTATCAAAGCTTTCTTGATTTCTTCCGCACGGCGCTCAGACAATGTCTGGTTATACTCTGTAGGACCCGTACTGTCGGCATGGCCCTCCACCAATACACGCCTTTCTGGATAATCACGCATCACCATCGCCAACTTTCTCACTGCGGTAAGACCGCTTGGTCGCAAGTTGGCGCGCCCGAAGTCAAATAACACATCATTGAGCGTCACAACCAAACCACGATCGGTTTGCTTGGCGGCCAACGCCTGCTCCAACATTGCAACACGTCGACTTTTGCTGTCGGCTTGCTGCTGTGCATCGCTGGCAAGCAACCTCGCCCGCTCGAGCGATGCTTGCGAAGCCTGCTTATCGGCATTACGGCTGGCAGCTGTTTCACGTGCAATCTTGATACGTTGCTGAGTCAGGTAAGACAAGTGCCGCACTTCATCCACGTCACGGTCCTTCAGCCATATTTTTTCCCCCTGGTTAAGCACCAAGCGTGCGCGTTCCAATTCCGAAGCTGCATTCTCTGCCACCATCGCGTCGGAACTTGCTTCAGCATATTGTCGTTTCGCCAGTTCCAGGTCCGGATTAAGTGGCGGTAAAGACTGACATGCCGCCAATAGAACAACGGCGATCAATAAAAGATGGGGGCTGATGATTTTCATTTCCAGTTTCTCCTGATTCACAAGAACCGGTTCAAAGCGCATAGCGAGCAACCCTTAGCACAGCGTAGAAACCCAAGTGCACCAAGGCAGAAGATGATTTCAAGCAACGTATGAGCCCTCACAAGTGACACGCAGTAAGTCATTGAACCGTTTCTAAGGTAATGGGGTTGCAAGACGGATGGGCCAGGGATACAGATCTATTCCTTCCCAAACGTGCGATTGGCTTCATTCATTTCCCTCACTCGTTGGGTACCCTTGGCGGCAGCAGCTTTGGTTTGCGCCAGTTGGGCGTCTGCCTCGGCTTCCGCAGCCCAACGGCGCGCTTCCACATACTTGCGGCGCTGCACGGCGGCCTGCGCTTTGATGAGCTTCTCGCGCGCCAGGGCCAAGTCAGCGGCGGCATAATGCCCCGCACCGGCATGCTGTGCGTTATTGATGATCGCTTGGCTCACCACCAATTGTTCGCGCGGTAACGGAACAGCAACACAACCCGCCAGCGCAATCAGTAACACACCCATCACCACACCATCATTTTCATGCTTGATTCTCATGGCACGCCTCCAAACAAAGTCTTCAATCACATCAAAAGCACAGCAGTCCTAATGCCCCGCCACATAAACAACAGAAAACGCTAATACTCAAACAAGGCAGCAGGTTTCGTGCCATACCCCGATGAAGTACTTTGCTAATCCTTCTCCAACTCTTTTCTCCCTCGCCAAGAACCAATAAGTAAGATTTTCAGCAAAATAGGCAGGGTTTACATCAGAACAAGGTCAAAATGAGACCCATAAAAGAATTCGGCGCAGCGACTCAACAAAAGAAGTCGCTGCGCCGCAGGGGAGTGAAGCGCGGGGGATGGATACGGCTTGATTAACTGGTAGGCGGCTTAACAATAATGTTATTGCGCACATCCTTGACATCAGGCACATCGCGGGCGATTTGACCAGCCTTGCTCTTTTCAGTCTCGCTGACGGCAAAACCTGACAAATCAACGATGCCCT
The DNA here is from genome assembly GCF_002735695.1 of Chitinimonas sp. BJB300. Classification (GTDB taxonomy): domain Bacteria; phylum Pseudomonadota; class Gammaproteobacteria; order Burkholderiales; family Chitinimonadaceae; genus Chitinimonas. Next base: position 3,551 of record NZ_PDZH01000136.1, on the reverse strand, counting down.
TCAGGGTTTCGACATTTATACGCATCGCACCCACTTGAGGGTCTTTAGCGAAACGCGCCTTCACGCGGGTGGTGATTGTGGTGTCATCGACATATTGGCCAACAGTGCTTTGACCACTGGTGACAGCGCAGGCACTCATCCCAATACACGTCGAGAGCGCCAAAGCGAGGGTGATTAGCGATTTATTCATGGATTCATTCCTTTCATGGATTAATTCCTTTTTTGTCGATTTAGCAAGCTGTCGCCCACGGCACGTATAGGGTAGCAATTACTGCACCAACGAAAAAGCGTGTCAATGCAAAACCGTTTTGGAGGTATCTGACTCAAATAAAATAAACGTATTGCCATTGGTTGTGTAACGCTGTTCAGCTTCCAACTGAGTTTCCAATTCTTCGCGACGTTCTTCCATTGCCGCCAGCATTTGCATCCAATCCGGGCCCGTCTGCCGCAGTTGGGTAAACATACGGTTCATTTCCTTATGGATGTGCTGCCTCACGTATTCCCCTAACACCGAAAATACAGCGTCGCACTGCCCCAGTTGGCGGCTGCTGATATCCCGAAGTTCAGCCACCAACACGCGTAACGTCAGGTGCTCGATCACCCCTTCGTCCACCAAGCCCGGCTCGCTTAGATAAGCCCGTACCGCCGGGTAGAAAATGTCCTCTTCAACGGCTGCGTAAATCTCCAGCAGATCGCACATTTCCTCCATCAGCAGGGGGCCGATTTCTTCTCTTTCAGGCACGCTCAGGTAAGCAAACTCGTGAAAACCGTTCTTCAAACGTTGGTGGTCATCCATCAGCAGCCGGAATACGGCTAGGCGAGCATCTGCCGAATTGAGCGGATCGTAAGGGGAATTATCGCGGGACATGGCTTTCTCCAAGTAATAATAAATAGGTGGGCATCGCTGGCGATACAAGCTGCAAACACCGTACCTGAAGCCATTTACTACGGCTGCCACCCCATGAACGCTTTACAAACCAAAACGTAAATCCTGCGCCAGGAACAGCACTTGCCGGTTGGTGACTAGCCCAATCAAACCAAGGAGCAGTCACCATGCGTGCATACAACTCTTGGCTACGCGCCAGTAAACGCCATCCCGCCGACCTGCCACAGCCACGCCGTGTTGACCCGGTACTGGGCGTGGAAGCTACCCCCAAATTACCGCATGAACGTGACCAGTCCCTCAGCAGCCAGGCCAGCCGGCCACGAAAGGTGATACGCCAGGCGCAACAGGACATAGACAATGGCTTGGTGGATACGGATAGGCGCAGCAGTTACGGGATGGGAGACGACGTGGGTTTACGTAGCAAGCGTCACCACAGCAGATCCAATCCGAGGTGACGCGTCGAAGACTGCCGTTGAATCGACAGAATCTTCATCCCATCGCCTACGGCAGTTGGCGGAACAGCGGCAAGGCTGGCACATCGATTGCTCATGATGAGCATCCCCACTCCCCTGTCCAGTACAACCAACGCCGTGGGACAGGCAGGTGTTCGAACTGAAATCCGTTGGTTAGGCAACCCGCCGGCGCTTGGGCGTGGATGAGTTCTCCCTCAGCTTTTCTTCCACACCCCGAATACCGCTGCCGCACACTGACGGAAAGCACCTACCCGAGGAACCGAGTAGGGCCATCCACACAAGCATTGCAATAAAGACGAACAGATTTACCGTGCGTGGCACAGCACATCGAACAAGGCCACGTCTTATCAGGAGGTAGCATGAACGCACCGTCATTCCACTTGGAACACCGGCAAAATCAGGTACTTACGCCCCGCCTGCAGCAAGCTGTCAGGCTTTTGCAGCTTTCTACGCTGGACTTCACCCAGGAATTACAACAGGCGCTTAGTACTAACCCTTTCCTGGAAATGGAAGAGCTAGAAGAATCGGGTGTGGAAGAAACCGCCGATATGGCAGACGGGGCGGACCTGTTCGATGCTGAAAGCCCTGTTGATGCTGTGACAGAAGCACCGCGTGATGATGGCCTCGACCCATTTCCCGAGAGCGAATCCTGGAATCAGGCAGGCAAAGATAGGCGCGACGGTGGCGAAGACACGCTCGATCTCCTTGACTTGGCGCATAGCGAAATCTCTTTGCAAGATCACCTTCATACCCAGCTGAATGTACTGCACCTTTCAGACCGCGACCGGCTGCTGACCGCCTTGGTCGTGGAAGCGTTGGATGATGATGGCTATTTGCGGGTGGCGTTGGATGAGCTCCGTGCCGTGGTAGATACAGAGCCCGCGGTGGATGAGTCGGAAATGCAATTCGCGTTGAAATTGGTTCAATCGTTGGACCCAGCGGGAATCGGCGCACGCGATGCGCAGGAATGCGTCCGTCTGCAGCTGCTCGCACTGCCCGACAGCAAAATTGCCACGCAGGCCATTCGGATTCTGGATGAAGAATTCAAACGCCTAGTGCAACGTGATATCAATGGGCTCGCCCATGTTCTCAATTGCAGCCCTGCAGCGGTGGAAGAGATCCTTGCGTGCATTCGCCGGCTGGAACCTCACCCGGGTTGGGCCTTTGGCAACCATACCGCGGCTTTCGTGACGCCCGATATCGTCGTACGGAGAGTGGATGATCAATGGTGCGCCATGCTTAATCCAGCAGCGGTACCCAAAATCAGGCTTAACCAAATGTACGCCGACCTGTTTCAGCAGCACCGTGAATCACACCACGCGGATTTGAGCACCCACCTACAGGAGGCACGCTGGACAGTGCGTAATCTGCAGCAGCGATTCAGCACAATCCTTCGCGTTGGTCAGGCCATCGTCCAGCGCCAGCAGCACTTCTTCGAACACGGCACCCTGGCCATGCAACCTTTGGGACTGAGAGATATTGCTGAAGAGTTGGAACTGCATGAATCTACCGTGTCACGCGCCACCAACAACAAATATATGGCTACCCCGGCCGGTATATTTGAATTGAAGTACTTTTTCTCCCGTGCGCTCAACACCAATCAGGGGAGTTGCTGCTCAACCACCGCCATACGCGGTGCAATCAAGGAAATGATTCAGTCAGAAAATAGCCAAGCTCCCCTGTCTGATGCAGAAATCACGCGTCTGCTCACCCAGCAGGGTTTGCAAGTGGCGCGCAGAACCGTCACCAAATATCGGCAGATGATGCACCTGCCATCGGTGGATATGCGCCGGCAACACGCTTAGAACCTGTTTGATCTTACTGCGCAGTCGTGATCAAGGCTCATGTGCCGCTCGAAATCCTCTTGTATTAGTCCGGCAATGTGAAAGCGCATATAGGCTTACAGTACAAAATTCCTAATGCATTGTTTTAAAAAATCTTTTGTCTTTGTTCATATGCACTATTTAATTGCCGCCTTAATACAAAAGTACATTCCGGTTTCTGCGCTGCGCTTCACCCTGCTGACAACTGCTCGTGACTGATCGTAAAACCAGGTTTCTTAGAATCTGATGTTACGCAGTGCATACGATAACCTGTCGCCATGAAGAACAAAGAACTCGATTTGTACACCGACTATTTGCTGAGCACGTTTGGTGCGGCGACAGCAACGGGCTTGTCGGCGATGGTAGGTG
>NZ_PDZH01000135.1 GCF_002735695.1 Chitinimonas sp. BJB300 | reverse complement strand
ACCAAGAACAAGGTTGAGATTGCAGCCATACATCCAGACTTTTAATAAGGCCTTCGCCTCTGTCCCTGATGGAATATGCTGACCGACTCCGCTATCAGATCACCGTGCTTTACGCACTTTGACAATCCCGGGGTTTGCCGGTCACGGTCTTACCTGTCTTGCCATCACATCAAGATTGCCTGCGCAACCGCTGGAAGTCTTTACCAATCTTCATTGTCACTATCAACCGGTCTGGCTACTCTCCTGTGAACGCCAGGGTGCGGTCGGACCGGAACTCTCGCTAGTGTGTCAGTAGGGCCCAGACAATACGAGCGTTCTTATTGGCCAGTGCCAACGCCGCTACATTGACATGTCGCCGCGCTACCACGCCGTTTAGCCACGTCGAGGTGCGATCCGTTTTGCTCTCCGCAAAGCGTAACACCGCTCGGGCACCGTGAATCATCAAGGTACGCAAGTAACTGTCGCCACGCTTGCTGATACCCAGCAAGGTCGGCTTACCACCACTGGAGTGCTGTCGCGGCACCAAACCGAGCCATGCTGCAAATTGTCGACCATTGCTGAAGTTTCGGGCATCGCCTACCGTGGCGACCAGGGCGCTGGCAGTAAGCGGTCCGATGCCGGGGATCTTCGCCAACCGGACGCTGGAGGTAACATTTTGGTGCCAGCACTGAATGTCCTGTTCCTGTGCCTCAATCTGCTGATCCAGTGCTTTCAGGTGGTCAGAGAGCGTCTACAGCAACTGCTTGAAGGTGCTTGGCAATCCATTCTCGCCGTCTTCCAGTATCTCCGGAATGCGTCGGCCGATAGCGTGGATACCCTGCGGGATAACGATGCCAAACTTGACTAACAGGCCGCGAATTTCGTTGGCAGTTGCAGTGCGCGTTTTGACGAAACCGGCACCTTTAACGTAGTGCCGATGGTGGGGGCGTCCATTCTATTAGATCAAGTCTGAACTTCTACATCTTAGTTGGGCCGAGGCTATTTATTTCTTCAGACATTCGCTCATAAATTGTTTACGTTCAGGCCCTTTTAATTCCTTAGTTCCGGCTTCAGCATTACATTCTTTCATTTTATTTTGCTGAATTTTCTGTTTGCTTTTTAAGCATTCACGCATAAAAGACTTACGTTCATCGCCCTTTTTATCTACCGCAGCTTTGTTACATTCAGCCATTTTATTCTGTTGTTTATTAGGCTCCTTTACTTCATCTGCTGCATAACCGGTACCTACACCGAAAGTAAGAAGCAGGGTGGTGATCAAGGTAAGACGTAACATGAAAAGCTCCAATTAGAGAATATGCCATGCGAGTTTAGGGGAGGGCGGCCAGTATCGCAAATCTGTCACTGAACGACTGTGTTAAAATTCGCGCCTTTCCGTGACTTGTTCTGCAAGAGGTTAATACCATGGCTGGCCATTCGAAGTGGGCGAATATTCAACATCGCAAGGGTCGTCAGGACGCCAAGCGCGGTCAGTTGTTCACACGACTGATTAAGGAAATTACAGTTGCCGCCAAGATGGGGGACCCAGACCCGGTGACTAATCCACGTTTGCGCCTTGCCGTCGATAAGGCTTTGGGTGCGAATATGCCTAAAGACAATATTCAACGTGCGATCGATCGTGGTGCCGGTAACCTGGAGGGGGTCGATTACATCGAAACTCGCTATGAGGGTTATGGGATAGGTGGCGCGGCGGTTATGGTTGATTGTTTAACCGACAATAAGACGCGGACTGTGGCTGATGTACGCCATGCCTTTAACAAATATGGTGGCAATATGGGCACGGATGGCTGCGTGTCTTTCCAGTTTAAGCACTGTGGTTATCTTATCTTTGCGCCTGGCACGAATGAAGATGCTTTGATGGAAGCTGCTTTGGAGGCTGGTGCAGACGATGTACTGACTAACGATGATGGTTCGATTGAAGTTATCACTCCGCCGTATGACTTCGTGACTATTAAAGAAACCCTTGAGAAGGGTGGTTTCAAGGCTGAGATGGGCGAAGCAACCATGAAGCCACAAGCTGAAACGGAGTTGGCAGGGGATGATGTAGTTAAGATGCAGAAGTTATTGGATGCATTAGAAAGCCTGGATGATGTCCAAGAGGTTTATACGACAGCAGTAATGAATGAGTAGTGGTTATAAGTAAGAATATTGAAAGGATACTTTCTAGCAGAGTTATCTATTTCAGGTACTGATGAATAAAAACAGGCCCATGTATATATGGGGCCTGGGGGGTGTCAGGATTTCCGGGGGGGTCAGGATTTCCGTGTTCAGGGCGGGTTTGAGATTCACACGGATGGTCGGACAAACCGGTCCGCGTAAAGAATAGCGAATTGGTTCATCGCCGTCTTCCAATCCTTAGCGGCACGACTCCAAATTACGCCAGGGCCTGTTTTTATTTTCCTTATCTGAGTCGCTTATCTTGCTGATGAACGTATGTTTTTAAGAAGCATTTCAGAGGGACAGTCCAAGTATGGTCTTTATCGATACTTACGCACCAAGCCCACCATTACACCAAAAATTTCCAGTTCTGCTTTAGGGCGAATGACTGGGTAGGCTGGGTTGGCAGGTAGCAACACATAACGTCCTTGCTCACGCCCCAAAGTCTTGAGGGTGAATTCGTTATCAACGATGGCGATGACAATGTCGCCGTTATTCGCGCTATTACGTCGTTCGATTACCGCCAAGTCCCCTGCATGGATTCCGGCATCTATCATCGAGTCGCCCTTTACAGGGATTAATAAGGTATTGGATGGTTGTTCGATAAGGTATTGGTCAATCGCAAAGGTATCGCTACCTACATCACGGGCCGCGATAGGCATGCCGGCTGGGACGGGTTGAGAAGAAAGCGTACGCTCGAAGAACCGATCGGTAGGTACCCAATCCCCATCGTTGCTGCGCGTGACAAAGCCTTGAAGTTGGAGCCGCGTCAATAACTTCGATACGGCTGATTTACTGGCAAAGCCTAATAACTGCATTAAGCGTGCATACGAGGGTAGACAACGATTGTCCGCGTAGTAGTCCTGAATCCGACCCAGATAGTCGAAATCCTTTTCGAATTCGTTCATGTAGGCTCTGTCAAAGTAAGCAAGGGAAAGTGCTCACTCTAGTGAACGTACGTTCTCTTTGCAAGTTTTATGGCGGTTTTACCACGAAGGAAGAAGGACCTGAGTACCGCTTGTTTCATGTGCTATACCGGGATTGTGCGTACATTAGAATGACAAATCGGACACGACTTTCGGGCGCAAATCTTTCACGCGCTTTACGCCAAATCGTATAACGCCCGTTCGCCATACTTAGCAAGAGAGGGAACGCCATGGATATTTTCGCTAATTTCAGCGCCCGCTACGACCGTACCCGCGAAGAGGAAATGAGCCTGCGGGAGTATTTGGATTTGTGCAAGCGTGAGCCTGGTGCTTATGCCACTGCGCCCGAGCGTATGCTGCTGGCTATTGGCGATCCTGAAATGGTCGATACCCGTAACGACACCCGTTTGAGTCGAATCTTTGCCAACAAGGTGATTCGGGTCTATCCGGCTTTTCGTGAATTCTATGGCATGGAGGAGGTCATTGAGCAGGTGGTCTCGTACTTCCGTCATGCGGCCCAGGGGTTGGAAGAGCGTAAGCAAATTCTCTATCTGCTTGGCCCGGTTGGCGGCGGTAAGTCATCGATTGCTGAAAAACTGAAGGAGCTGATGGAGCGGGTGCCTTTTTATTGCGTCAAAGGCAGCCCGGTCAATGAGTCGCCTTTGGGATTATTTAACGGAATGGAGGATGGCCCGATTCTGGAGGAGCAGTTTGGTATTCCGCGCCGTTATTTAAAATGCATACCAAGCCCTTGGGCCGTTAAGCGCTTACAGGAATTCAATGGTGACATTGATCAATTCCGCGTAGTGAGACGTTATCCCTCGGTGCTCAAACAGATTGCTGTGGCCAAGACAGAACCCGGTGATGAAAATAACCAGGACATCAGTTCGCTTACCGGTAAGGTGGATATCCGTAAGCTGGAAAAGTACGCTCAGGATGACCCTGATGCATATAGCTACTCGGGTGGTTTGTGCTTAGCAAACCAAGGCTTGCTGGAGTTTGTCGAAATGTTCAAGGCACCGATCAAGGTGCTGCACCCGCTTTTGACGGCTACACAGGAAGGCAATTTCAAGGGCACAGAGGGTTTCGGGGCCATTCCATTTGATGGCATCGTGCTTGCCCACTCGAACGAATCGGAATGGAAGCAGTTCAAGAACAATAAGAATAATGAGGCCTTCCTCGACCGTATCTACATTGTGAAGGTACCGTACTGCTTGCGCGTCAGTGAAGAAGTGAAGATTTATGAAAAGCTGGTCCGCAACTCTTCGCTGAACAATTCGCCTTGTGCACCGGGCACGTTAAAGATGATGTCTCAGTTTTCCATTCTGTCCCGTCTTAAAGACCCGGAAAATTCCAGCGTCTATTCAAAAATGCTGGTCTACGATGGCGACAACTTGAAAGATACTGATCCGAAGGCGAAGTCGATCCAGGAGTATCGTGACTTTGCTGGGGTTGATGAGGGGATGGACGGACTATCAACGCGCTGGGCTTTCAAGATATTGTCCAAGGTATTCAACTTCGACCATACCGAAGTCGCTGCGAACCCGGTGCATCTGCTGTATGTGTTGGAACAGCAAGTGGAGCGCGAACAGTTTGCGCCAGAGACCGAGCAGAAGTATCTGGCCTACATCAAGGAATACTTGGCGGGAAGGTATGTGGAATTCATAGGCAAAGAAATCCAGACCGCCTACCTGGAGAGCTACTCCGAATACGGTCAAAATATCTTTGACCGTTATGTGACCTTCGCCGACTTCTGGATACAGGATCAGGAATACCGTGACCCAGATACGGGCGAGAGCTTTGACCGCAATGCGCTGAATAATGAGTTGGAGAAGATCGAAAAACCAGCTGGGATCAGCAACCCGAAGGATTTTCGTAACGAGATCGTTAATTTTGTACTGCGGGCCCGTGCCAACAATGCAGGCAAGAATCCGACCTGGACCAGCTATGAAAAGTTGCGCGCGGTCATTGAAAAGAAGATGTTCTCCAACACGGAAGAGTTACTGCCGGTGATTTCCTTCAATGCCAAGGGCAGTAACGAAGACGCCAAGAAGCACGAGGATTTTGTGAACCGTATGGTGCAAAAAGGCTATACGGCCAAGCAAGTAAGACTGCTATGCGACTGGTATCTACGGGTGCGTAAGTCTTCATAGCGTGAATAGTGAGGCCCGCGAAGGGTGGTACCGAACTTTGCTTGGTTCACCTTTCCAATTTGTAGCTGCGGTTCACTTCTCACGGGAGCCAGAATGGTTCACCTCATTGATCGCCGGCTCAACGGCAAGAACAAATCCGCTGTCAATCGCGACCGGTTCTTGCGTCGTTTTAAGGGGCAGATCAAGGAAGCGGTTACGCGAGCGGTAAAAGGCCGTTCCATTACCGATATTGAGAGTGGTGAAAAGGTATCAATTCCGGTCAAGGATGTGTCGGAGCCGGTGTTTGGCCATGCCCGTGGCGGCGTTTGGGAAACAGTTCATCCCGGTAACAAGGAGTACCAGAAGGGCGACTATATTGATCGCCCGGACGAGAATGGTGGTAAGGGTGGTTCGGGCAAAGCCTCGCAGGATGGTGAGGGCGAAGATGACTTTGTTTTTGAGCTGAGTCGCGAGGAGTTTCTCAACTTCTTCTTTGAAGACCTGGAGTTGCCTAATCTGGTCAAGACCCAACTCACCGCAACCGAAGCGTTCAAACAGATTCGTGCGGGCTATAGCACCGATGGCACCCCTTCGAATATCGACGTAGTACGTTCACTCAAAGGTGCGTTGGGACGGCGTATTGCCCTCACGGCAGGGCCGCTGGCACGCCTGAATGAGGCACGCGAAGAACTCGATGAACTGTTGGAAAAGCGCGATGAGAATGATCCTAAGGTATTAGAGCTGCGCGAGGAAATCCGCCTGCTCAAAATGCGAATTCTCGGGATTCCGTTTATTGATCCCTTTGATTTGCGCTATAGCAATCGGGTGAGAGTGCCGCGCCCTCACACACAAGCCGTGATGTTTTGTGTGATGGATGTATCGGGGTCGATGGATGAGCAGAAGAAAGACACCGCTAAGCGTTTCTTTATCCTGCTCTATCTGTTTCTTACCCGGGCCTATGAAAAAATCGAGGTTGTATTCGTACGCCACCATACCCAGGCTGCTGAGGTCAATGAACACGACTTCTTCCATGCTCGTGATACAGGCGGCACGGTTGTTAGTTCGGCCCTGAAATTGGTACATCAGATTATTTCGGAGCGCTTTCCCTCCAATGATTGGAATATCTATGTAGCCCAGGCATCCGATGGCGATAACTGGGACAGTGACTCGGTCGTCTGTAAAGAGATTCTGTTGGCCGATGTCCTCCCTTTGGTGCAGTACTACGCCTATATCGAGATTACCGAAGGCGAACCCCAGAACCTATGGGCGGAGTATGAGCAAGTACGCGATGCTTGTAGCCAGTTCGCTATGCGTAAGATTCAGTCGCCGGCAGATATTTACCCGGTGTTCCGCGACCTGTTCAAGAAAGTGACGAGCCACGCATGAACGAGATCGCCCCTTCGCAAACAGGTGTCAAAAAGCGCAGTCGTAAAAAAACTGAACCCAGCAAGGGCCCACTTTCGACAGGGTCGGAATGGACTTTCGAACTGATTGATAAGTACTACAAGGAAATCAGTCGGGTTGCGACCGATCTCCAGCTTGATACCTATCCGAACCAGTTGGAGATTATTACCGCCGAACAAATGATGGATGCCTATGCCTCGGTAGGCATGCCGGTGATGTACCACCATTGGAGTTACGGTAAGCACTTCCTCAGTACAGAGAAGGGCTATAAGCGCGGCCAGATGGGCTTGGCTTATGAAATTGTGATCAATTCCAGCCCGTGTATTTCCTATTTGATGGAAGAGAACTCGATCACTATGCAGGCTTTAGTGATTGCTCACGCGGCGTTTGGCCACAATAGCTTCTTCAAAGGCAATTATCTTTTCCGGGCTTGGACCGATGCTTCGGCCATCATCGATTATTTGGTGTTTGCCCGGCAATACATCCGTAAGTGTGAAGAGCGTTATGGCGTCGATGCGGTGGAAGAGTTGCTAGATAGTTGCCACGCACTGATGAACTATGGGGTTGACCGTTACAAGCGCCCGCCCAAACTATCTGTGACTGAAGAGCAGGCACGCCAATCCGAGCGCGCCGATTATCTACAAAGCCAAGTGAACGAGCTGTGGCGTACGCTGCCACGCCGGCAAGAGGAAGCTGAAAAGGAAATCTCACGCCGCTTTCCCGAAGAGCCGCAGGAAAATCTGCTCTACTTTATCGAGAAATTCGCGCCGCTTCTGGACCCCTGGCAACGGGAGATCGTGCGCATTGTGCGCAAGGTTGCCCAATATTTTTACCCACAGCGACAGACCCAGGTAATGAATGAAGGTTGGGCCACCTTCTGGCACTACACCATCATGAACCGGCTCTATGACGAGGGATTGCTGACTGATGGTGCGTTGATGGAATTTCTGCATTCGCATACCAATGTGGTTTATCAGCCGCCGGTTACCAGCCGTTGGTACTCGGGTATCAATCCTTATGCGCTGGGCTTTGCCATGTATAGCGACATCAAGCGTATTTGTGAGCACCCCACCGAAGAAGACTATCGCTGGTTTCCAGACTTGGCTGGTACGCCGTGGCGGCCGGCGCTGGAGTTCGCCATGAAGAACTTCAAGGATGAAAGCTTTATTGCTCAATATCTGTCACCCAAGTTGATTCGGGACTTCCGTCTATTTTCCGTTCGCGACGATGACCAGGAGGCGAAGCTGGAGATCAGCGCTATTCATGATGAAGAAGGCTACCGGACGATTCGGCATAAGTTGGCTGATCAATACAATCTGGCGAACCGCGAGCCGGATATCCAGGTCTGGGATGTGAATACCCGGGGCGACCGTTCGCTCACCTTACGCCATACACAACATAACCGCCGGCCCTTGGGGAATAGCGTGCATGAGGTGTTAAAGCATATTGCCCGCCTATGGGGGTTCTCAGTGAAGCTGGAAAGCTGTGATCCAGAAGGTACGGTGATCTTGAGTTATGACTGCAAACTCGAAAAACGGCATGGGCATTAGGGCGGTATTCTTCTAAAAACTGTTCGCGAGCAGGCGTTAGGTGGGTGAAACGAAACGCAGAAACCTGAGCCTACTTAGGTACATGAGGCCTGATTCCAGCTGCAAAGTAAGATATGAACTGGTTCTAAGCGGGATGCAGGCCTATATATCAAAGACTATTGGAGTTGAGCTGGAAATCTGTTCATGGTTTTACCAAGCGTCCCTTTCCCGCCGACCTATCGCTACAAACCTTAAACAAGTTTCCAAGATAAAACCATGAGCCAAGACCCCAGTGACGGCGTCCGGTACGACGCACGCCATGCCGCTGCCTATGAGCGCAAGATTCGTCAATTGATCCCCGCCTATGAATGGTTACATCAATTATCAACAGATTTGTTACTAGCGAGCTTGCCGGCAGATGCACGTGTGTTGGTGGCCGGCAGTGGTACTGGCGAGGAATTGCTGCGTTATGCCCAAGCCGCACCGCGCTGGCAACTTGGTGGTATCGAACCGTCTGAAGAAATGAATAAGCTAGCAACAGCCCGCGTTAGCGATGCGGGCTTGGCTGCGAGAGTAACGCTTTATCCGGGCCATGTTGGCGAGGTGAAGGTGGGTAGTGGTTTTGATGCAGCTACCAGTTTGTTGGTAATGCATTTCCTACCCGATGACGGGAGTAAGACGCGCTATTTGGCCAGCTTGGCGGATTCGCTGCGGCCTGCTGGAATACTGTTATTGGCGGACTTGGTTGGTGAACGTGGCGGAGTCGGATTTGAGCGGCTATTCGAGGCGTGGTACCACCAGCAATGTCGTACGCGTGATCGCCGTGATCTGGTTGATCTCGACTTTGCGCATTTGCGGCAGAACGTTTACCCCCTCAGTCCAGCGCGCTGGCAGGCTTTATTGACGGAGGCGGGTTTGGTAGAGCAGGGTGAGTATTGGCGATCTTTTGGCGTTGCAGCATTTTGGGCGATCAAGCAGCGATAGGGTTAAAGACTCAAGATTGCTATCGTGTGTTGCCATGCTTGAGAGAACAAGTTCGCGCGTAGTCGCATATAAACTATCGAATAAATGAAAGTGATTGATGAGTAGCGAGTTACAGATTGTGGATATACAACTGGGCGATGGTAAGGAAGTGGTCAAAGGGGCGTTGCGGCTTGGCAATGCTGCATAAACTAGCGGGTGGGAATCCCGTCCAGGTAATCGCTAGCCACGAGCCTGGTATCGAGCCTTGCAGGCATATCGGTAACGATATGTTTGATGCGTAGGCACGAAA
>NZ_PDZH01000134.1 GCF_002735695.1 Chitinimonas sp. BJB300 | reverse complement strand
GGTGTGCATGGACAGGCTTTGGCCAGCCAGACAATCAGCGCCAAGGCAACCAGCCTGGATGTAAGTGAAAGCCAATTGGCGGCGCATAGCATCGAGTTGGCTGCACAGGACATCGATACACATAAGGCGGTGGCTGCCGCAACCGATACATTGGCGATACGAGGCCAGCGATTAACCAACCAAGATGGGTCGCTGAGTGCCAATCTGCTGAACGTCCAACTGACCCACCTGGATAACACCAGCGGCAAACTGCTGCAGACGGGGACTGCCAACAGCCAGATCATACTGAACGCAGGGGGGAGTCTTAACAACAACGGTGGCGTGATTGCCAGCAACGGTGTTGATTTCAGTCTGCGTGCCGATACCTTCAGCAACGAGGCGGGACAACTGCTGCATACCGGTAACGGTACCTTCACACTCAACGCTACCGATTTCAATGGTCATCAGGGCAAGATTGCCGGCAATGGCCTACTCGCGATGACTGGCGGGCAGATCAGGCTGGATGGTGGCGAGGTAGGCGCGTCGCAACTCAACCTGACTGCCACCAATCTGAGCAATGTCGGTGGCAAGATCATACAAAGCGGCAGCGGTGCGGCGGACATCCAGGTTGCAGGGCTGTTGAACAATACAGACGGCTTGCTGGCCAGTCAGGGCCAACTCACGATCGCAACCGGCAGCCTGAACAACCGTGCGGGCAAGCTGTTCACGACCGACCAGCATAGCCTCTCGCTCACCGCTGGCGACATCAACAATCAGGACAAGGGTCTGATTCGTTCAGGCGGTCGGTTGAATCTTGTTGCTCAGCAGCTGGCTAACCAAACAGGCGAAATCAGCGCTGCAGATACCCTTGCCATGAATCTGACGGGTCAGTTCAACAATCAGTCCGGCAAGCTGATCGCCAGTCAGCGGCTTGATCTGCAAGCGGCAGGCATTGAGAACAGCCAGGGTTGGATTGAGTCGATCACAGGTCCGCTGACGCTCAATACCGGTACCTTCCTCAACGACCAAGGCAATGTGCTCAGCGGCAATACGCTAGCCATCAATGCGGGCGTACTGGGCAACAGCGGCAACCTCTATAGCCAGGGCGCTGCCACGCTGACGCTGAACAGTCTGGACAACCACGGCACGATTGCCAGCCAAGGCAACGTACAGATCCACACCACCCAAACATTGACCAGCCATAAGGGCAGCCTGCTGGCGGCAGGGTTGGATACGGCGGGCAAACTGAGCCAGGCAGGCGATCTCACCCTACAGGCAGGGCAACAGATTGGTGTGCATGGACAGGCTTTGGCCAGCCAGACAATCAGCGCCAAGGCAACCAGCCTGGATGTAAGTGAAAGCCAATTGGCGGCGCATAGCATCGAGTTGGCTGCACAGGACATCGATACACATAAGGTAGTGGCTGCCGCAACCGATACATTGGCGATACGAGGCCAGCGATTAACCAACCAAGATGGGTCGCTGAGTGCCAATCTGCTGAACGTCCAACTGACCCACCTGGATAACACCAGCGGCAAACTGCTGCAGACGGGGACTACCCGCAGCCAGATTGTGCTGAATACCGGGGGAAGCCTGAACAACAACGGCGGGGTCATCGCCAGCAACGGCGTCGATTTCAACCTCAGTGCCGATACAGTGAGCAATGTAGCCGGGCTGGTGCAGCATGCTGGTACCGGCACGCTCACGCTTAATGCCGCTGACTTCAACAGCCAGCAAGGCACGCTTGCCAGCAATGGTCTGCTGTCGCTCACCGGCGGCAATGTCACCCTGGACGGTGGCGAGGTGGGTGCTTCAAAGATCAAACTGACGGCGACCAATCTGAGCAATGTCGGTGGCAAGGTGATCCAGAGCGGTAGCGGCGCCGCTGACATCCAGGTTGCAGGGCTGTTGAACAATACAGACGGCTTGCTGGCCAGTCAGGGCCAACTCACGATCGCAACCGGCAGCCTGAACAACCGTGCGGGCAAGCTGTTCACCACCGAACAAAACAGCCTCACGCTTACAGCTGGTGATATCGACAACCAGAACAAGGGTGTGATCAGCGCAGGCAGCCGGCTGACACTGACTGCCCAGCAACTGGATAATCAGACGGGGCAAATCAGTGCCGGAGAGCAGGCCACGCTGCACATCGCCGGTCAGTTCAGCAACCAGTCCGGCAAGCTGATCGCCAGTCAGCGGCTTGATCTGCAAGCGGCAGGCATTGAGAACAGCCAGGGTTGGATTGAATCGATCACAGGTCCGCTGACGCTCAATACCGGTACCTTCCTCAACGACCAAGGCAATGTGCTCAGCGGCAATACGCTAGCCATCAATGCGGGCGTACTGGGCAACAGCGGCAACCTCTATAGCCAAGGCGCTGCCACGCTGACGCTGGCCAGTCTGGACAACCACGGTACGATTGCCAGCCAAGGCAACGTACAGATCCACACCACCCAAACATTGACCAGCCATAAGGGCAGCCTGCTGGCGGCCGGCTTGAATACCGATGGCGCCCTGAGCAACCAGGGCAACCTGATGTTGACGGCTGGGCAGGCCATCGCCATCCACGGTAAAGCCTTATCAGGCGATCAGTTCACCGCACGTATTGGTGAGGGGTTGGCGAACACGGGGCGGATAGACCTGAGCGACGGCACGGTGGGTGCTGCGCACATCACGCTGCAGGCTGGCGAGGTCGACACGCAGAAGGCGTTGGTGGCCGCGAAGGATACCCTCGCGCTGACCGCGGATCGATTGAACAACCAGGTCGGCAGCCTCAACGCTGGTGGGCTGGATCTGCACCTCACCCACCTCGACAATCAACAGGGACAGATCATCCAAACAGGGTCGGCTGCCAGTACGATTGCCTTTGCTGCTGGTAGCAGCCTGAACAATGACGGTGGCCTGATCGCCAGCCATGGGGTGGACTTCAGCCTGCAGGCAGCCAGCCTCACCAACGTCAAAGGTGAACTGAGGCACGTTGGAACCGGTACGTTTGCAGTCAGCGGTCACCAAACGCTGGATAGCAGCGAAGGCTGGATGGCCAGCAATGGCAAGCTGGCATTGAACGGTGGCAAGGTCACGCTCGACAAGGGCAAGGTCAGTGCTAACCGAATTCAGCTTACGGCAACCTCACTCAGCAACCGCGAAGGCGAGCTATTACACACAGGCCAGGAGGCCGGTGATATCCAGGTCACCGGGTTGCTGGACAACACACAAGGCTTGATCGCCGGCAACGGCGACCTGGCACTGACCACCGGGGCATTGACGAACCGGGCCGGCACCGTCCGCACGACAGGCGACACCACCCTCAGCCTGACCGCTGGCGACGTCGATAACCAGGCGGTGGGCCAGATCCGCGCTGGCGGCCAACTCAACCTGACCGCCCAGCAACTGCAGAACCAGCAAGGCCAGCTCTCTGCAGGCAAACAACTCCATGCACGCGTGGCCACCCAATTGCATAACCAGGGCGGCCAGATGGCCGCGCAGGAACGTGTGCAACTGCAAGCCGCGGATATCGATAACCACAAAGGCTTGATTCAGTCCGCTGGCACACTCGGCCTGACCACTTCAGGGACACTGAATAACGGCGAGGGCCAACTGCAAAGCGGCCAGTCGCTGGACGTCAAGGCAGGCGTGCTGCGCAATGCCGGGACGATTTACAGCCAGGGCGTGGCGACCTTCAAGCTGGGGCAGCTGGACAATGCCGGCACGATCGCCAGCAGGTCGGACTTGCAGATCAACGCGGATGAAACGCTGACCAGCCAAACAGGCAGTGTTTTGGCGGCCGGCTTGAATACCGATGGCGCCCTGAGCAACCAGGGCAACCTGATGTTGACGGCTGGGCAGGCCATCGCCATCCACGGCAAGGCCTTGTCAGGCGATCAGTTCACCGCACGTATTGGTGATGGGTTGGCGAACACGGGGCGGATTGAGTTGAGCGGCAGCACGGTGGGTGCTGCGCACATCACGCTGCAGGCCGGCGAAATCGACACTCAGAAGGCGTTGGTGACCGCGAAGGATACCCTCGCGCTGACCGCGGATCGATTGAACAATCAGGTCGGCAGCCTCAACGCTGGTGGGCTGGATCTGCACCTCACCCACCTCGACAATCAGCAGGGACAGATTGTTCAGACGGGGACTGCGGCCAGCACAGTCGCCTTTGCTGCCGGTGGTAGCCTGAACAATGACGGTGGCCTGATCGCCAGCAATGGGGTGGACTTCAGCCTGCAGGCAGACAAGCTCACCAACGTCAAAGGTGAACTGAGGCACGTGGGAACCGGTACGTTTGCAGTCAGCGGTCACCAGACGCTGGATAACCACGAGGGTTTGATTGCCAGCAATGGCAAGCTGACATTGGGTGGTGGCAAGTTGACGCTCGACAAGGGCAAGGTCAGTGCTAACCGAATTCAGCTTACGGCAACCTCACTCAGCAACCGCGAAGGTGAGTTATTACACACAGGCCAGGAGGCCGGTGATATCCAGGTCACCGGGTTGCTGGACAACACGCAAGGCTTGATCGCCGGCAACGGCGACCTCTCACTGACCACCGGGGCATTGACGAACCGGGCCGGCACCGTCCGCACGACAGGCGACACCACCCTCAGCCTGACCGCTGGCGACGTCGATAACCAGGCGGCAGGGCAAATTCGCGCTGGCAGTCAACTCAACCTGACCGCCCAGCAACTGCAGAACCAGCTGGGTCAGCTCTCTGCAGGTAAACAACTCCATGCACGCGTGGCCACCCAGGCGTATAACCAGGGCGGCCAGATGGCCGCGCAGGAACGTGTGCAACTGCAAGCAACGGAAATCGATAATCACCAGGGTTCGATTCAGTCCGCTGGCACACTCGGCCTGACCACTTCAGGGACGCTAAATAACGGCGAAGGCCAGCTACAGAGCGGCCAGACGCTGAATGTCAAAGCTGGCGTGCTGCGCAATGCCGGGACGATTTACAGCCAGGGCGTGGCGACCTTCAAGCTGGGGCAGCTGGACAATGCCGGTACGATGGCGAGCAGGACGGACCTGCAGATCAACGCGGATGAAACACTGACCAGCCAAGCAGGCAGTGTTTTGGCTGCCGGCTTAAATACCGATGGCGCCCTGAGCAACCAGGGCAACCTGATGTTGACGGCTGGGCAGACCATCGCCGTCCACGGCAAAGCCTTGGCAGGCGATCAGTTCACGGCCCGCATTGGTGATGGGTTGGCGAACACGGGGCGGATAGACCTGAGCGACAGCAAGGTGAATGCCGCTCATATCACGGTGCAAGCCGCTGAGGTCAAAACCCGGCAGGCCGCCGTGACAACGGTAGGGAAACTCAAGCTGAGTGCCGACCATTGGCATAACCAGCAAGGCACGCTACAGGGTGGTGGGCTCGACCTTCAGCTCAAACACTTGTACAACCAGGGCGGCAGACTGGTACAGACAGGTACGGCAGCCAGTGCCTTGACGTTGCAATCGTTCAATAACGACGATGGCTTGATTGCCAGCAATGGCGTGGACTTCAGCCTGCGAGCCGATACCCTCAGCAATGTGGCAGGCCAATTGCAGCATGCCGGGGCCGGGACCTTTCAGCTAAAGGCAAACGAACTCAATAGCACCCGTGGCCAGATTGCCAGCAATGGCTTACTGGCGATCGCAGGCGGTAGGTTCGTCCTGGATGGTGGTCAGGTCAATGCAGCGCAGATCAAGCTACATGCAGCCAGCCTGAGCAATGTCGATGGCAAGGTAATGCAAAGCGGTGGCGGTACTAGCGAAATAACCGTCACCGGGGCAGTGGATAATACGCGCGGTCAATTGGCCAGTAATGGTGATTTCCATCTTACCGCGGGGAGTTTAAGCAACCTGCATGGCAAGATCACCGCCGCCGCAGATAAGTCGCTGGCCGTGAAGGTGGCGGGGCTGCTCGACAACAGCCGTGCCGGTGAAATACGCGCAGGGGGAAACAGCACGATTAGCGCCCATCAACTGGCCAATCAAACGGGAGCTATCAGCGCACTGAATGAGCTCACCATGTCCGTTACGGGCGGTGCCAATAATGACCAGGGGACGGTTGAATCCAATGGCAACCTGAATCTGACGGCAGCAGCATGGTTGAATGGCGCGGGCGCAGTCCGCAGCCATCAGGCCAAACTGACCATGGCCACCAGCGGGGCATTGCACAATGCGGGCCAACTGCAGGGACAATCGTTATCGCTGACAGCAGCCAGTCTGGACCATACCGGCACCCTTTATGCTGAAGGGAATGCGGATATCACGGTGGCGGGCAGGCTGACGGCGTCGGGGACAACCGCGGCGGGTAATGACCTCACCCTTAATATGGCGGATCTGTCCGCGACTTCGTCGGCGGTTTTTGCGGCCGGCATGGCGCGCAATGGCCAGCTTTCGGCACAGGGGAATCTTACTGTCCAGGCACAGAACACAGTGGTGTTGCCTGGACAGCTAATGGCAGGGAGCGCGCTTAAAGTCAGTGGCAACCAGCTCAATCTGCAAACACTGCGCGCCAATGCAACCAGCATCGACTTAACGGCTCGGGCCGGCGCAATCGATACCCGTCACGCTCAGCTGGTGGCAAGCCAGGATATCAAGCTCAACGCCACGACACACTTCGATAATCGCGATGGCAAACTGCAGGCGGGAGGCAATGTCTGGGCGCAAGCCCAGGGTATGGATAACAGCCAGGGTCTGATTCAGGCTGGCAACAATCTGCACCTGGATGCGCTGACCGGAATGCTGACAAACCGCGACAGCGGCACAGACCATGGTGTGGTGGCATTTGGCGATATCACCCTAAAAGCGGGGGCGGGTATAGCCAATGAGGCAGGCTATATCGGCGCAGGCAAGAGCTTGACCGCAGCAACCGGGGGGGCGATCGACAATACCCGGGGTGGGCAGCTGGTGTCGGTAGGGAACGTGAGCCTGCAAGCCGTTAGCCTGGATAACCGTGGTGGGACGGTAGACGCCGCTCATACGACGCAGATCACCACGTCCGGTATGCTGAACAACAGCGCGGGCGGCTTGCTGCGGGGTAGTCATACACTGTCACTCACCGCGGCCAATATGAACAACCAAGCTGGCAAAGTGGATGCGGGGGATTTGGTCGCCAAGATCGGCGGCGCACTGCTCAATGATCAGAGCGGCTACCTGCGGGCGAACCATCACGTCACGATAAATGCCGCACAGGTGAATAACCAGTCAGGCGAGATCTCGGCCAAAAACCAGCTGACGATCACCACCCCCGACCTGATCAATACCGGTGGCCAATTACTGGCCGATGGGGCGCTGAAGCTGGATGCTGCACGCTTTACTGCTGATGGGAAAATCAAATCCCACGGTGCGGTTGAGTTGGCTTTTGCAGGCGACTACGTCAATCAGGGGGTGGTTGCGGCCGATGGCTCGGTAACCTACCGAGTGGCCGGCAAGGTGAGTAATGCCGGCACGATTAGCGCCAAGGATGGCTTGAATATCTTTGCATCCAACCTGAAGAATGATTCCGCCGGCAAGATCTTTGCCAATACCTTGAGCCTGGACATCACTGAACGACTGGAAAACACCGGTCTGATCAATGGCAATACCGTTTCACTCAAAGCCAGGGAGTTATCAAACTCGGGCCGGATTTATGGTGACACGATTTCCATTCTGCCCGGCACAGGCAGCGTGGATAACCATAGCGGTGGGGTGATTGCCTCGCGCGGTGATTTGTCGGTGACCATGCAGCAACTGCAGAACCGCACCGGGGCTGAAATTGTTTCGCTGGGCAATGCCGCCTTCAAAGGGGATGTCAAAAACCTGGCCACGCGCATCGATATCGCGGGCGACCTTTCGATACAGGGCAAGCTGGAGAATATTTCAGAAGGGGTGAAATTCACGACCCAGGAAAGTGCGCCTGAAGACATTACCGAAGTGGATTTCTATCAGAACGGGCACTGGAACAGTGATATGCAACTGTTTCTACTAGAAATTAGTCCTGGTGAGTACATTGTACGTCGAAGAAATTCACCCACCAGTAACTATTTGGAAGAAACACGTAACTTCAAAGTACGAAGGTATAAAAGGACCAAAACGACCACGTTGGCGTCGGCTGATCGGATGGCCAGCATTCATGTCGCCGGGGATTTCAATAATCAGCATGGCCAGATTATCAATGATAAAGGCACCATTACTGTCGGACGTGCCATCACCGGAGGGGTGAGTTCAATCCAGAACATGGCGGTGGAAGCGTTTGAGATCACAAAAGACCAAGGAACCGTAACGCGCTATTACACAAAGGGAAGAAGATTAAAATCTGATAGTAATCACGCTGATGCCCGACGATATAGACCGGCACCGGTCAGGACAGAAATCACCGCCACCCTAGGCATCATCAAAGAGCATGCCACAGTCAATGTGGACAAACCGATAGACCCCAGCCAGCCAGTATCCGTAGGGACAGTTGCCAGCAATGCCAACCTCCATGGCACCGCGGTCAAGTCGACAGCGGCGGGAGGTGGCCAAGCAGCGGGTAGTGCGGTGGTCGGGGTGAGCGGCGTGACCGCACCGGCTCAAGCAGGTGGGACAAATGTCGTAGCGGTGAATGGGGTTGCCGGCCCAACAGCAGTCAAACCCACCGTTTCTTCGACGACCCTGACTTCAGCTAATCCTGCTTTGTCATCTTCTGCCGTGGCCAGTGTGACGGGGCAAACGGCCGATGCCGCAGTGGGGGGTATGGCTTCTGGCATCGCTTCTACGGGCGCGCCGTCCGGCAATACAGCCGTGCCGTCTACTGCCGTAACCGGTGTGACAGGGCAGGCAGCCGATATTCCATTGGGAACCGTACAGGTTGCGGGCAGCACGGGCTTGGCGCCGGCCCCCACCTTGAGCGCACGTCAGGCATTGGACCAGCTTCGCGCGGGTGTCCGCGACCAGCAGGCCAAGTATTGGCAACAGGTCAATCAAAGCGAGCTGGCTGCGCCCAAGCCCCTTTCTTCGGCCACGGTGGCATCCGTAGATGGCACAACAGTGGCGATCAATGCCGTCACGCCTGTCACACCAACCCATACCGTTACGACGCCGGTTGCGCCGGGGAGTCCGCCGATTGTGGTGCGAACCCTCACCCCCGATCCGCGCCTGCCGACCAGCAAGCTGTTCGTGGTGGATGGTGGTGCGAACTCACGCTATGTGGTTGAAACCGACCCGACCTTTACCAACTACAGGACTTGGTTATCGTCCGACTACCTGCTGGACCGGCTGAAGTTCGACCCAGCCACTATTCAAAAACGGCTGGGTGACGGGTTTTACGAACAACGACTGATTCGAGAGCAGATCAACCAGCTGACAGGCCGGCGCTTTCTCACTGGCTTTGCCGACGACGAAGCCCAATATCGTGCCTTGCTGGAAAACGGTGCTACCTACGCTAAAGCCTGGCAGTTGGTACCCGGTATCGCTTTAACGGACGCCCAGATCGCCCAGCTCACCAGTGATATGGTCTGGCTGGTGGAGCAGACCGTTACCCTGCCCGATGGCAGCACCGCAAAAGCCCTGGTGCCACAGGTATATGTGCGTGTACAGCAGGGGG